>JACJVZ010000001.1:1270345-1587931 GCA_020637445.1 Calditrichota bacterium
TACAAGGCAAGGAATTGCTGTTTGACGATGAAGCCTGCGCGAACTTCGTTGCACTGGGTGAACGAATCAAGCTGTGCGTGCCCGGCAGGCCCGCAGCGAAAGCCGCACTTGCCGCAATGACAATCGCATTACATCACGGCATCGCGCCGCACGTAGCAGCTCAGAACATTTCCGCTGCGAGACCGGCAAGCGGACGCGCAAGTGTCAAGAAAGCCGGCGACGTCACGATCATCGACGATTCTTATAACGCCAATCCGGCCAGCATGCGTGCCGCGCTTGAGACTCTCTCGCTCCGACGTGCTGGACGAAAGGTCGTAATTCTCGGCGACATGCTCGAATTAGGTGAAATCAGCGATATCGCACATCGCGAAGTCGTCGAAGAACTTGATCACGCCGGAGTATCGCTGGCCGTGTTAATTGGCCCACGCATGTCTCATGTCGCCGCAGCCAGCATCGTAATGACACAATTAAGAATTTATCCCACGGTCGAGCAAGCGCTACCGACTCTTTCTCAGCTTGTGAAACCGGGCGACCTTGTGCTGGTGAAGGCGTCGCGCGGAATGGCGCTTGACCGCGCTGTAAAACGGATCGAAGAACAATTTAGCTGATGCTTTATCATTTACTGGTACCGCTGCGCGATCACATCATCGGGGCGAATCTCTTTCGTTACCTGACGTTTCGCTCCGCTCTCGCGGCCGTACTTGGTTTAGTGATATCTTTTTGGATTGGTCCCTGGTTGATCCGCCAGCTTAAGTCACATCAGCTTGGCGAAGAAATTCGCGCAGATGGTCCGGCAACGCACTTCAGCAAAGCAGGAACGCCTACGATGGGCGGCCTGATGATTCTTGCTGCCGTCGCGATTCCTACTCTACTGCTTGCGAACCTGAAGAACTTCTACGTGCTGCTCACTTTGCTCGCGTTCTTATGGATGGGAGCCATCGGGTTCTTTGACGACTATCTCAAGACCGTCAAGAAGAAAAAAGCAGGCCTTGTTGCGCGGCAGAAACTCGTTGCGCAAGTCGGGCTTGGTTTAGTGGTCGGAGTTTTTCTCCTCCTCTACTCGCACCTTTTCGGTCAGAATTTTCATCACAGCGTCACTCAGACGACCGTTCCGTTCGTGAAGCACGTCATGTTTGATTTTGGGTGGTTTTATCCGATCGTGGTAATGGTGGTGATCACGGGCACATCAAACGGCACAAATTTGACGGATGGTCTTGACGGCCTCGCGATCGGCGTAACGTCCATTGCTGCCGCTGCGTTCGCTGTAATCAGTTACGTAACGGGCAATGTCAATTTCTCCAGCTACCTTAATATTATTTATCTCGACGGTGCTGGCGAGCTGACGATCTTTTGTTCCGCGCTGCTTGGAGCGGGCCTCGGTTTTCTTTGGTACAATTCGTATCCGGCACAAGTTTTCATGGGTGACACCGGCGCGCTCGCACTCGGAGCGGCACTCGGTACGATGGCGGTCCTCCTCAAGAAGGAGTTTTTTCTCGTTGTGATCGGCGGCATATTTGTCGCGGAAGCGATCAGCGTGATGCTTCAACGCGGGTACTTCAAATACACGAAGAAGAAGTTTGGAGAAGGCCGGCGGATCTTTCGAATGGCGCCGCTGCATCATCATTTTGAACAATTGGGAATGCACGAAACCAAAGTAGTCGTGCGCTTCTGGATCGTGCAAGTGCTGCTTGTATTGATCAGCCTGACAATGTTCAAGGTCCGTTAATGATCACGACATTTTCCGGTATTCGTTTTGGAATACTTGGGCTTGGTAGAAGTGGAATTGGTGCTGCGGGACTTATAAAACGGCTCGGCGGGACTGCACTAATTTCAGACAAGAAAGATGCGGCTCATTTCACCGAGTTGCTTCCGAAACTTGCGGCGCAAGGTATCGACGTCGAAACCGGTGGACATGACCGGTTGTTCTCCGAGTTCTTTGACTTTCTAATCGTCTCGCCCGGAGCAGTTCTCAATGACGATCGGATAAAGCTGCTTCGAGCGAACGGGACGCGGATATGGTCGGAACTTGAGTTGGCGTCACGCTGTTTCGACGGCAAGTGGATCGCGGTCACGGGAAGCAACGGAAAAACGACAACGGTTACTTTGATCGACAGCATACTCCGCGAGGCGGGTCTCAAGTCCGAAGCCGTGGGCAACATCGGCACGGCATGGAGCGAACGCTTGCCGTCCAGCGATACGGACGTGTTCGTCGTCGAAGTTTCGAGTTTCCAGATGGAACATACATTTACCGCGAAACCGACCGTCTGCGTTTTGCTCAATGTACTTGAAAACCATTTGGACCGCCACGGTGACATCGAAACCTACGGCGCGTTGAAGCTAAAACTTGCGGCAAAGCAATCGAGTGAAGAGTTCTTAGTCTTGAATCGCGACGACCGTTTTCTCATGTCTCACGGCAGTGAAATCGCTGCAACGAAGAAGTACTTTGGCAGACAACCAGCCGAATGGAATGTCAAAGGCGATTCCCTTTTCTTAAGAAACAGCGAATCCGAAGAACTTGTGCTTTCGACGAGTGAATGGCCTTTGGTCGGACGGCATAACCTTTTAAATGCCGGTGCGGCGGGAGCTGCCGCACATTGTCTCAGTGTCTCAGTTGCAACAATCCGCGCAGGGTTACGAAAAGCAAAGGCAGTTGAACACCGAATCGAAGTTGTCGCAACGATTAACGGTATTCGATACGTCAACGACTCAAAGAGCACCAATCTTACGGCAACTTTGACGGCTCTGGATGCAATTGACGGCAGTGTTGTACTTTTGTTTGGCGGACGCCCAAAGCGCGAGAGTTTTTCTCCATTGGCAGCGCAGCTTGGCACGAAGATCCGCCGATTGATTGTTTTCGGCGAGGCTCGGGAAAAGATCAAAAGCGACCTCGGATCATCGAAAAATATTGAGTATTGTGATGACATGACAAGTGCGTTGGAAGCTGCGAACCGCGTCGCAAATTACGAAGACACGGTCTTGCTTTCTCCCGGCTGCGCATCATTTGATCAATTTGAAAATTTTGAAGAACGCGGCAAGCAATTCAAGAAGTTGGTTATAGAAAGATGAATCGACAACAAACTTCGGCATACTCTCCTTTCGGACAGGGCAAGTCTCCACTCGACATTCCGTTGATCGGAGCCGTGATGATGTTGTGCATTGCCGGAGTTGTTTTCGTGTTCACTTCATCGGCTGCTCATTCGTGGCAAACGACCAACGGCGATTCGATTACTTTTCTTACGAACCACTTGCAGCGTTTGGCCGCGGGCATAGTTGTGCTCGTGTTTTTCTATCACTTTCGCTATCAACTGATCGAAAAACTCGCACGTCCCGTGCTTCTTGCGGCATTTGTCGGATTGATTGCGGTTTTGATACTTCCAAAATTGCCGGGCACAACCGCGAAGAGGTGGATTGTGCTTTTTGGTTTGAGTATTCAGCCCGCTGAACTTGCAAAGTACGCTCTGATCGCCTATTTGTCGAAAAGGCTCTCAGAGATTGACGACTCCTCCTTCCCCGCCGACCGGAAACGAAAACTGTATGCGTTACTCGGGCTTGTAATCCTAACTCTCGGATTGATCATCATTGAACCGAACTTGTCGATGGTAATTTTGATCAGCGGCGTGACGATGACATTACTTCTTCTGCACGGACTTGAGTGGAAGAAGATCCTGTTATTGCTCCCGATCGGAGGACTCGGCGTCGGCGGAATTCTCATGATCAAACCATACATGGTCGAACGAATTGACGCGTTCGTCAAAGGGATTTCCGATCCGCTCCATGCGAGCTACCACATCCGCCAATCGCTCATCGCCATTGGCCAAGGAGGAGTTACAGGGCTCGGACTCGGACAATCCACTCAAAAACACTATTATCTTCCTGAACCATACAATGATTCGATATTTAGCATCATCGGCGAAGAGACGGGCCTGATCGGCGCATTGTTGTTATTGAGCGCGTTTCTTGTCGTCATCGTGCGCGGCTGGAAGATCGCCATGAATGCGCAGGACAGGTTCTCATATTATCTCGCCGCGGGAATTACATCGTCGCTTGCATGCTCAATGATCGTAAACATTGGAGTAAATTTGGCACTTCTTCCCGCAACAGGTCAGCCGTTGCCGTTTGTGAGTTATGGCGGCACGTCGCTGGTGATGTCAATGGCGGCGGTTGGAGTGTTGATGAATATTGCGAAGCAACAAAACACGTCGACCGCATGGAAAGGCGCGGCGCGACCGCTGTCGCTCTGAGTCATGCGAGTCGTGCTTACCGGCGGCGGAACCGGCGGTCACGTATATCCGGCGTTGGCGATTGCGGAAGCAATTCGAGAAATCGATCACGACGTCGACGTCCATTTTCTTGGGACTCCGACAGGATTCGAAAGCAAGGCAGTACCTCGCGCGGGCGAAACACTTCATCAAATATCCTCCGGTGGAATCGTCGGCAAAGGGATGGCGGCAAAACTCCGTGGGGCTGCCAAGGCGGGACTTGGTGTCGTTCAATCATTGTCCATACTACGAAGTCTAAAGCCCGACGTCATTGTAGGAACAGGTGGTTTTGTGATGGCACCTGTGCTTGTTGCAGCAAGAATTTTGCGCATTCCGTTTTACATTCAAGAGCAAAACTCCTTTCCGGGTCTAACGACCCGCAAGTTTGCCAAAAACGCTCGCACGGTCTTTACTGCATATAGCGAGGCAGGGCAATTTCTCCCCGGTGCAAATGTCGAATTGACCGGGAACCCTTTGCGCAAGTCAATCGTTGATTGCGCGGAAGAGTCTGTCAGCGCCGATTCGTCCGAAGCGCAACTTCTCATAACCGGCGGTTCTCTTGGTGCGCAATCGATTAACAACGCCGTTTCCGGTGCTCTAATGGAGCTTTGCGAATTGGCACAAGTGACTTGGCAGTTTGGCCGCAGCGGAATTCCAAGTTCAACTCCAAATGAATTGGTAAATGAGTTAACAAATTCCGGGAAGTTGATATCTGCGTCCTTTTTCGAGGATATGCCGCAGCGTTACGCGAAGGCAAATCTGATCGTCTGCCGCTCCGGAGCGATGACACTTTCCGAAGTCGCACTGTTTGGATTGCCGGCGGTGCTTGTTCCTTATCCGCATGCGGCACATAACCATCAGGCAACCAATGCAGCGGCATACGTCCGCAGCGGTGCTGCAACGGCCATCGAAGATCGCGTCTTGACTCCAACGACTTTGCTAGAAGCCTGTGCAACGATTGTCGGAAGCAAAGCAAAACAAACCGAGATGCGTTCTGCAATGAGAACGCATTCAAAGCCCGACGCAGCTTTTAGAATCGTCCGGGCAATACTAAAATAGCTCAACTCAATGACAGGATCACTTACGACATTCCGACACGTTCGCCGCGTTCACATGGTGGGAATCGGCGGAGCGGGCATGTGCGGAATCGCGGAAGTACTGTCATCCATGGGATTCGAAGTCAGCGGGTCTGATCTTGCTCGCAGCGACGTGACGGACCGACTGAAATCACTCGGAATTCGCGTGTTTCACGAGCACACGGGCGACCAGGCAGAGGGAGCTGACGTCGTGGTATTTTCTTCGGCGGTAAGACCAGAAAACGCGGAAGTGCGTTATGCTCGCGAACATCACATACCGACAATTCCACGCAGTGAAATGCTCGGCGAGTTGATGCGTTTGAAGCGGGGCATCGCCGTGTCAGGCACGCACGGCAAGACGACGACGACCTCTATCATCGGATCAATTTTCGCACACGCGAATCTCTCGCCGACGGTCATTGTCGGTGGGAAAGTGCGCGCTTTAGGAACGGGTGCTTCGACCGGAGGAGGAGAGTTCCTTGTGGCCGAAGCTGACGAATTTGACAGGTCATTTCTCCGGCTCTCCCCCACTCTTGCGGTTATCACGACTATCGAAGCCGAGCATCTCGATACGTATCTCGATCTCGAGAATATCAAAGATGCATTCGTTGAGTTCGCGAACAAAGTGCCGTTTTACGGGTTGGTCGTCGCGTGCGCGGATGATCCGCACACGATGGAAATTTTGCCACGCATCAAACGTCCGTCGCTTACCTACGGAAGAAGTGAGTCTGCGGCCTTTCGCGTAATTGACGAGAAGTACTCGGGACTTAGCTCGTTGTTCACTCTCAAGACACCTGAAGGCGAATCCATCGATTTCACACTTCAGATTCCAGGCAGGCACAATGTACTGAACGCCGCAGCTTCGGCCGTAATTGCGCTTGAAACGGGAATTTCGCCACACCTGATCCAAGAAGCACTGCAGAGCTTCTCGGGCGTGCATCGCAGATTCGAACGAAAAGGTGAAGTGAAAGGCGCGCTTTTCTTTGACGACTACGCGCATCACCCGACCGAAGTACGCGTGACGCTTGAGGCCGCGCGACGGTGCTGGCCGAACCGCCAGTTGGTGGCCGTTTTTCAACCTCATCTTTATTCCCGCACACGTGATTTCGCGGCGGAGTTCGCATCTTCATTGAGCCTTGCTGACAAAGTTGTTCTGCTCGACATTTATCCCGCACGCGAAAGACCGATTGAAGGCGTAACGTCGAAGCTAATCTTAGAATCGCTGCCTCTTTCGAAAGACAAAGCCATTCATCTCGAAGGCAACGAGAATCTCGACACCCGGATATTGCGAGAGGTCGCGGGCGGCGACATCGTCATTGCGATGGGTGCGGGATCTATCACAAACCACATTGACAAATTGATCCGTGAGCACGGAGTTTGATCAAAAACTCGAGCGGCTAAAATCCGTCGCTACTTGTTCTGTTCGCGAAGATGTTTTGCTTGCACCGCTTACGACGTTTCGAGTTGGTGGCAAAGCGGACATCCTTGCGGAGCCGAAGAACGAAATTGAGTTGCTTGAATTAGTGAATCATCTCAACGAGATTGGGATTCCCTATTTCTATTTGGGACTTGGATCGAATTTATTAGTTTCGGACGCCGGAATTCGTGGAGTAGTGATTCGTTCTCGCGGCGATCTTGCGTCCATGTCAATCGACGATACCATAGTGACGGCGGGACCTGCCGCGAGGCTGCTTTTACTGACGACTTTCGCAGCCCGGCACTCTCTTTCTGGGCTTGAACAGCTCTCGGGAATACCGGGAACGGTCGGGGGCGGTTTGTTTATGAATGCAGGCGCATACGGCGGCGAGATTTCCGACACTTTGATTGATGTGCGCGTGATGACGCCCTCCCTTGAGATTAAAACCTTTTCGAAGAACGACATTTCGTTCGGCTACCGCAGCGCGCCGGAGCTTCGCGACGTCATCGTACTGGCCAGCAGATATCAATTGAAGCGTGCGGAGCAATCTGACATCTTCTCCGAAATGCGGCGGGTGTGGCGCTTGCGCAGGGAAAAGCAACCGATTGAGTTTCCAAGCGCAGGTTCTATTTTCAAGCGCCCCCCCGGGGATTTTGCAGGCAGGCTTATCGAAGCCGCGGGATGCAAGGGCTTGCGCATTGGCGGCGCAACCGTGCCGACGACCCACGCAGGAATCTTCATCAACGATCGCGCGGGAACAGCGACTGAGATTGCAGAACTAATCAGAACAGTACGCACTCGAGTGCGCGATCAATTCTCAGTCATTTTGGAAAACGAGATACTCCCAGTAGGATTCGATGCCGATCCCTTCGAACTCAAAACTTAAGAAACGCAAGCGGAAAGCGCGCCTAAAAGCAGCTCTGTGGCTGATCGGAGTCTGTCTCGCTGTTGTGTTGGTAGTCTTTGCTAACCGCTTTATCAAGCGCGGCGTTGAATCACTGGCAATTCGTACGGTGTCGTGGACATGCGATGAAATCCAAATAATCGGCGGAGTTGAACTCTCGTCTGATTCAATTCTCGTTCTGTCCGGGTGTGAAACCAATCATCCTCTCACGAGCTACTCGACCCAGACAATAAAGGAACGTTTGGAGCTCAATCCGTGGATTCAAAGCGCAACCGTCGAGCGGCGGATTCCAAATGTCCTGTATATCGCAGTAAAAGAGCGAACGGGCGTTGCTTTGGTTAATGATGGCTCCAATCTCGCTGTCAGCGAAGACTTGGTCCTCCTTCCGGCTGAAGACAAATTGTGGAAAACGTCGTTGCCTTGGCTCTCTGTGAGCTCACCGTATTCAAGACAAGCAGGCAAAATGACCGAGCTTGATCCGCTACTTCCAGTTGCCAAAGAATTCATGCGCGTCAAGTCGCTCGCGCCGGACCTTGTCGAAAATTTCGCGGAGCTTTACCGCATCGAAGGGAATTGGGGAGCGGTACTGATGAATCCGGTTTTGTCAGTGACGCTTTCGTCCGACATTTCGACAGAAAATTGGCTCGCGCTTGATGAATTGCTCAGAACTTCATCCTTTCAAGATAGACTGGATTCGAACGCCGTAGTGGATTTGCGGCTTCCCGGATTTGTGACACTTCACTTGCCTGCGCGACAGGCGGAGGAATCTTAACAACATGAAACACTCGCTTTCGCATTCTGAGATTTTGTGCGGTCTCGATATCGGCACGACGAAAATCGCAGTGATCATTGCAGCGCCGAACCCTGACGGTGAGCCGCACCTGCTTGGCATGGGTTGCGTGCCATCGCGCGGCCTAAGGCGCGGCGTCGTAGTCAATCTTGAACAAACTGCGCATGACATCGCCGAAGCGATTGGCATCGCGCAGGAAAAAGCAGGTCTCGAAGTCGAAACTGTTTGGGCGGGCATCGCGGGCGAACACGTCAAGAGTTTGAACTCACGCGGTGTGATTCCGATTACGCGTTGGCGCGGCGAACAAACGGGCGAAGTGACAACAGGCGACGTCGACAAGGTCGTTGAAGCCGCGCGCACGATATTGCTTCCCCCCGACCGCCGAGTGCTGCACGTGCTTCCGCAGGAATACATGGTCGACGCCGAAGGCGGCATTCGCATGCCGATAGGTATGGCCGGTGTTCGTTTGGAGGCGGACGTCCACATTGTCCATTGCGCGGTTTCATCAGCTCAAAACATTATCGCTTGTTGTAAGCGCGCGGGCGTAGCGGTCCACGACTTAATTTTGGAGCCGCTGGCGTCGGCCGAGAGTGTGTTGACGGACGACGAAAAGGAATTGGGCGTCATACTTCTCGACTTCGGCGGCGGCACGACGGACGTCGCTGCGTTTCAAGGCGGGGCGATTCGTCACACGGCAGTAATTGGTTACGGCGGAGATTACATCACGCGCGACATTGCGATGGGTCTGCGCACGCCGATGGATTCGGCGGAAGAAATCAAGATTGAACATGGCGCGGCACATCATCGCGCAATCAGTCAAAACGATTTCCTCGAGATTCCCGGAATCGGAGGACGCGAGCCGCGCGAAATGAGCCGATCCATGCTCGTGTCAATCATCGGACCGCGAGTCGAGGAGATTCTAACGATAGCGCGCGACGAATTAAAGAAGACGCGCGTGCTCGAGCAAATTGGCGCCGGAATCGTATTGACCGGCGGAGGCGCATCCATGTCAGGTATGGCCGAGATCGCGGAAGAAATTTTCGCACTTCCCGTACGAATCGGTGCACCGCAGGAAATGCTCGACGCTAACGATCTCGGGCTCGGCCCCAAGTTCGCGACGGCGGTCGGCCTCGTTCGCCACGGCAACCGCCAGTACGCGGAAATGATTGCCTTAGGCAACAACGCCGAATCGTGGACGGCGCGCACGTCCAACAAAGTGCGCAAGTTTTTCTCAGAAATTTTCTAATAGCTTCACATATTCGAAGGAGTACATCAATGGCAGCCATGCAATTCATGTTCGCGGACAATACTCTTGGCGCAAAGATGAAGGTCGTCGGCGTCGGAGGCGCCGGTGGCAACGCACTGAATTGGATGATCGAAACGGGTTTGAAGAGCGTTGACTTCATTGCCGTGAATACAGACGCGCAAGCGCTCGATACGAACTCGGCGCCCCGCAAGATTCAAATTGGAACGGACTCGACGCGCGGCCTTGGAGCAGGTGCAAATCCCGAGGTTGGACGTGAAGCCGTAGAAGAAAACCGCGAAGAGCTTAAGCAAGCTCTGTCCGGAGCCGACATGGTTTTTGTGACTGCGGGCATGGGCGGTGGAACGGGCACAGGCGCGGCTCCCGTAGTTGCTCAAATCGCCCGTGAGATCGGCGCACTGACCGTTGGAATCGTGACGAAGCCGTTTTCATTTGAAGGCAAGAAGCGAATGACGCACGCGCTTGAAGGCATCGAAAAATTGCGCGAGCAAGTCGACACGTTGATCGTGATTCCAAATCAACGGTTGATTTCGTTGGTTGACCGCAATACGTCCTTGGTCGATGCATTCAAACTTGCCGACAATGTGCTCTTGCACGCGACCCGTGGTATTTCCGACCTGATTACCGAACCGGGAATGGTGAACCTCGATTTCGCCGACGTGCGTACGGTGATGGCTGCCAAGGGCGACGCACTGATGGGCGTTGGCGTTGGCGTCGGAGAACATCGCGCGGTCGAAGCGGCGCAGCAGGCGATCTCGTCTCCCCTGCTCGAAGAAGTTTCCATTGACGGCGCCCGTTCCGTTCTCGTGAATATCACGGGCGGCAGCGACTTAACGCTCATGGACGTCGCAGATGCAACGACAGTGATTACGGAAGCCGCCGGTGAAGAGGCTGAGGTGATTTTTGGAGCCGTTATTGATTCGAACATCCAAGACGAAGTACGCGTCACTGTGATTGCGACGGGATTTAACCATGCGTCGACAAATCAAAAGCCGAATATTTACCGCGCACCGATGGTCACCCGCCAGCAGCAGACTGTCGTCGAAATCCCGACTCCCCTTCGCCGCGAGCCGGTGAAACAAGACCGCTTTGAAGAGTCTTTTCCCGTAAACGTTCAGCCTCTGACTCGCGAAGTCAACGGCCGTATTGAACCAATCGTTGTGGGCGACGACGGCGAAGGATCAATCGACGATTTCGAAGTGCCGACATTTTTGCGCCGCCAGATGGACTGAGCGGTCTGCCTCGATTACAAAAGGCTCCGGGTGACCGGAGCCTTTTTTTCTTGCGTCTGTGCGCTAATTTGACTATTTTCATGAAACGGTGTTAAATACACTAACCACTTTGAGGACTACAATGGATTTCAAACTCCTGAAAAAACTGTGCGAATGCCACGCCGTCTCTGGGCGTGAAGAGGGTATTCGTGCGCTGATCCGCTCTGAATTTGAGAAGCTCGGACTAACCGTCTCCGTCGACGCGATGGGAAATCTCACGGGCCTTAAAAAAGGAACTGGAAAGAAGAAAGTTATGCTTGCCGGGCACATGGACGAAATCGGATTTATCGTGTCCCATATCGAAAAAGAGGGATTTCTCCGTTTTCAGCCGTTGGGCGGCTTCGATCCGCGCACGCTGATGAGCCAACGCGTCTACGTGCACACCGACAAGAAGAGATTGCTTGGCGTAATGGGCACGCGTCCGGTTCACGTTTTGAAGGACGAAGAGAAAAAGAAGAGCCTCGAAGTCACGGACTACTTTATTGATTTGGGAATGTCGGCTAAGGAAGTCGAGAAGCTCGTCGAGATCGGCAATCCGATCACGATGGCGCGCGAGCTTGACGAAATTGGAGATTGCTTCACGGGCAAGTCTATTGACAACCGATTCGGCGTATGGCTGATGATCGAGGCGCTGAAACTTGTCAAGAAGAACTCGGTGAACATCTATGCCGTGTCGACGACGCAGGAAGAAGTCGGCATTCGCGGTGCAATTGCTGCGGCGCGCGACGTGATGCCTGACGTGGGAATCGCGTTGGACGTCACGATTGCCTCGGATATTCCGGGATCATCGGAGAAAGACTACGTGACTCGTGTCGGCGGAGGGGCGTGCATCAAGGTAATGGACGGATCGATGATCTCCAATCCAAAGATCGTGCGCGAACTGAAGGACATTGCCACCAAGAAGAAAATACCGTGGCAATACGAAATTCTTCCGCGCGGAGGCACGGATGGCGGCGGCATGCGGATGGTGTCCGGCAACACGGCCGTCGGCGCGATTTCGGTGGCGCTTCGCTACGTTCACTCAACTGTGGAAACCGTCAGCAAAGAAGACCTTGAGTCGTGCGTGAAACTGCTTGCCGCGTATTTGGAATCGACGTCAGGTACAGGCTACGAGTTGGACGATAAACTGTAATTCCCCAATTCTCAGTAAATGAAAAACCCCGCTGTGAAGCGGGGTTTTTCGATTTCAAGGGCCGACCTATTTCAACAATATGACTCTCTGTGTATTCATATGATGATCCACGGAGACACTCAACCAATAGGAACCGCTGGGCAAACTCTCACCGTTGATTTCAAGTGTGTGCACGCCGGCATTCACGTCGCGGTCTGCAATGACCTGCACCTGACGGCCCAACAAATCATGCAGTGTCGCGCGAACGTGGGAGCGATGTTGAAGTTCGACACTGACCGCAGCACTCGGATTAAACGGGTTGGGATATGCTGGCGAAATCTTGTAATTCGCAGGAATCACTTCAGGATCATCCTCGACACCGGACACAGCACCGAACCAGTCCAAAACACGGCGCACGACGACACGATGATGCTCCGTTCCAGCAGCTCCGCAAGCGGCCTCCAGTGCAAAGCCGAAGTACGCGGATTTGTACGTGCCGTTGTCGTAGCGTACCGCGCCGCCCAAACTATTGGACGCGTACGTATAGAAGACAACTCCGCCATCGACCGCATCCAGAACCGACGGGCTGATGTTTCCGTTGCCTCCGCAGCCGCCGCCTATCAAAATCAGGCTTGATCCATTCGAGACAACGTCGCCGCTGACTCCGTTGACTTGCGTGCCGCCGGACGCTCCTCCGCTTGCCGTGTGGAGGTAGTTTGAATAGAATGGGCTTCCCACGACGTCGGGATCTTCGTCAATACCTTGTCCGACCAACATCAGATTTCCTCCGTTGTTCATGAAGGTTTGAAGCAGGTCACGATCCGATTGAGTCAAAGTACTCGAATCCTCGTTTCCGCACGCCCAGATGACATGGTCATACTCCATCAAGTCCGTCGACGTCAGAGGCGCATCAAGCGTCGAGAACTCGTCGAAGTTGTAGCCGTCTGCGTTCAGTGCCGTGGCAAAAAAGTTAGCATAGTTAGTGCCGTTGTCGTCATCCACGACAAGTGTCGCAGCGCGCCCAACTCTGAGCGCCGCCGTGCGAGTCAGAAATGCTCCGTTTCCCAGATTGAAAACGACTTCCAGCGTCGACGTGTAGGCGAGCGGCACATTTGAACCGCAAGTGACCGTGGCTGACCCGTTCGTCAACTCAACGGATTGACCTCCCGAGAGATTGTCAATCGTATAGGTCGTACCATTCAGAGAAAGATTCGGGTCATCCGACGCAACGGTCACTCCAACGCCGACCGCGGGGAACCAACCGTCGAGATTGCTTACACGCAACGACAAAGTCCCGGTCTCATTGGCTTCCAGCCGCCCGTCACCGTCATTATCGCCGGATATGGCCGTCGCTTCGACGCTGAGATTGGGCAGCAAGCCCGAAATTGCTTTGGCAGCATTCACCCGGCCGAAACCGAGATAGGAAGGATTGATATCGGAATTCAGCTCGGTAAGATCGTCACAATTCTGCAAGACAATGTCGCGCAACTGCCCATTGTTCAAATCCGGGAAAACAGACCACACGAGCGCGAAGACTCCCGTCGCATTCGGACTTGCCATCGACGTGCCGTCGAGCGACGCGTAGCCGTTGTTTACGCTCAAGGAACGGATGTTGACGCCGGGCGCGTAGCATGACACGTGTGTTCCGCGGTTGGAAAAGTCAGCAACAACGTCATTGCAATCCGTTGCGCCAACGCATACGACGTTGCTGTACCCGCACGGATACTGAATCGTGGTTACTCCTTCATTGCCCGAGGCCGCGCAAAGCAAAGCACCGCTGGCCCACGCGGCCTGCACCGCGTTGTTGGTGACATTGCTGAACGTCGGTCCGCCATAAGACATGTTGATCAGATTTACACCGTGCGCGACGGCCCAATTGATACAAGCCGCCGCCGCCGAAGTCACGACCACACCTCCATCCGGAGTCAGATAGCCCGCCCGGCTGGCCATGATCGTCAGATTCCAACAAACGCCGGCAATCCCAATTTCGTTGTTGCCGACGGCGCCGATGATACCCAAGACATGCGATCCGTGGTTGTCGAGGCTGGTGGGATCATTGTCTTGCACGGAAACATCCTCTCCCTGCACTCCCCCGCTGCCGACGTCGACGAAATCCCAAGCAATGAAATCATCCGGCAGTCCATTGCCGTCGTCATCAACTGCATTCAGATCTTCAAGGTCCCCCGGGTAATCGTCGAACGAGTACGGTAATCCGTCGTGATTTAAGTCTTCACCCGGATTCACCCACAGATTGTCATATGCATCCGGATGAGGCCACCAGAATCCGATATCCACAGCGACAGCCAAGAGTTCGCGGCTGCCGTGGCTGTAGTCCCATGCGACCGGACAACCCATGACTTCCTTGTCACACTGTTGATTCCACATGATATCATTGGGCACGGTATCATAGGACTTCATCAGCATGTCAGGTTCTGCGTCCACGACTTCAGGCAGCGTCAGAAAGGCATCGAGCACCGTAAGCACGTCGAAGGATTCCGGGAACGACACGACGACCAAACGCTCAGCGTCCGGCGCAACCGGCATTTTCCGCAGCACTCCGTCCGGAGACACACGCTTAATAGACAAAACGTCGAAGCGCTCAAAGAGCGCATCGACGTTTGTATTTTTCAGACTCAATTTACCGTCAAGCCGGTCCATCGACTGGACTTCGCCAACCGATTCCGCAAAATTGACCAACAGTCTTCCGGGCAGCCATTGGGCACCCTCAGGATACTCACTTGCCGGGAAAGCCGCCAAAGGCAGCAGCAATGCGGCAAGGAACAGGAGTTTTCGTTTCACATTTTTCCCTTTCGGAATCAATAACTCCCCGGGAAAGCAAGAAAGTGAGAGTCTATTTCAGAAGTACCATTTTCGCAGTTTGCGCGAAGTTGGGACCGGAGAGCCGGGCAAAGTAAACTCCGCTCGCCAAGGCCGTGCCGTCGAAACGTGCCGCATGGACACCCGGCTGCACAACGTCATCGACGAGAGTTTCAACCAAGCGGCCCTGGACGTCAAATACGTTGAGCTGAACTTTGGCCGCAGCATTCAGTTCGTAGCGAATTTCGCTGGACGGGTTGAAAGGATTCGGATAGTTGCCCAGCAAGCGAATCGAACTCGGGAGCTCTGCCATGCCGTTTTCTTCGACGCCGGAGGTCGAAACGCCCCACCAGTCCAACGTGCGATCCAGCACAACCGAGAAGTGGTCTGTACCGGCCAAGCCGCACGCGGCCTCAAGCGAGAAAGCGCAGAACAGCATCTTGTAGGTTCCGTCGTACATGACGGCGCCAGTGCCGCCCACGGTCGTGTATTCGAACGCGGCTTCACCGCCGTTTACCGCCGTAATACGGTCGGGACCGACCGTGCCGTTGCCCGCGCAGCTTCCGCCCTGCAGAAGCAGGCTCAGGTCACCAAACAGCGTATTAGACTCAACGCCGCGAACCTGTCTGTCGCCGGGCAAATCGTCATCACTTGCGGAATGCAAGTAATCTCCAAAGAACGACTCGGACGAGATATTGTTGCGCACACCTTGACCGCTAAGCAACAATTTTCCGCCGCCATCCAAGTAGGCCGCGAGAACTTCTTGTTCAGCAATGTTCAGGGCGTTAGCAATTTGATTTCCGCACACCCAAAACACGCCTTGATATTCAGCGATATCGTGAGTCGAAATCGTACCGTCCAGTGAGTTCGTCCACAGATCAGGATTCACACTCAGATCGCCAAGGGCCTCGTAGAAATGTCTTTGATAGTCGTCGCCTCCGTCGTCGTCGATGACCAAAACGAGACCGCGGCCGACACGCATCGTATAGTCTACAATGCGGTGAAAACCTTCGTTGCTTGTAATCTCGGCCTGCAGCGTAAGCCAAAATGCTTCGGGTATTGAACTCGCTGAAATCGAAACCTCAATGTCCTCGGAAGTACCGGACATCAACGCCGGAATGGTATGCGATCCGTTTGAAATCGTCACTGCTGGATTGGAAGACGTCACGTTCAATTCGACGTTGGTTGCGTGCGACCATGCGGGGTCCGCCGTGATCGTCAAAGTCAACGTACCGGATTCACCGGATTCCAGTCGTCCGTCGCCGTCACCGTTAGAGTCGTTAAGATTGCTCTCCGTCACGCTCAAGTTTGGCATGATAAGCTGGGCGGCGCCGTCAATGCTGACGCGGCCATTGCCGAGCAGACCGGCATATCCCGGATTCAGCGCGTCAATGTTTTCGGCCGTCAAGAACATCAAGTCCCGAATCGAAGCATTGTCAAAATCAGGCAAGAGTGCCCACAACAGGGCCGCTGCACCCGCAGCGTTCGGCGAGGCCATCGAAGTGCCGTCCCACTGCTCGTAGCGGCCGTTAATCACCGTACTTGGAATACTCACGCCCGGCGCACAAATATCTGTCCACGTACCGTAATTCGAGAAGCTCGCGCGATGATCCGTGCTGTTCGTGGCGTTCACAGAGATAACATTGGTATAGCCCGCAGGATAGCGAACCCCGCTCGAATTTTCGTTTCCGCTGGCACCAAAGAGCAACAGGCCGGCATTCCACGCGGCGGTTGCGGCTTGCTGGGCAGTCGAAGACGGCACGGTTCCGCCGTATGACATATTGATAATTTTCGCGCCGTTGGCAATGGCGTAATACGTACCGGGAATGGTTGCCGACTGAGGCATATAGCCTTGGCCGTCGCTTGCCAGATACCCGCAACGCAGGGCCATCAGTTTGCCGACCCATGTGAAGCCGGACACTCCGATTTCATTGTTGCCGTTCGCCGCCATGATTCCGCCCACGTGCGTACCATGCGATTCCAGACCGAACATATCGTTGTCTTGCTGGCTGTCGCAGTCTTCTCCGTTTGCACAGCCGCCGATACTTTGAATAAAGTCCCACCCAAGGAAGTCGTCGATGTAGCCGTTGGCGTCGTCGTCGACCGCGTTGAGGTCTTCAATATCGCCGGGATAGTCATCAAACGACCAAGGCAGTTGGTCACCATTCAGGTCTTCGCCCGGATTCACCCAAAGAATGTCTTTCAAATCCGGATGTCGCCAATCGACACCGGTGTCCAAACCAGCACAGATAATATCCGGGTCTCCTGTGGTCAAATCCCAGACCGCAGGCGCGCCCATCAAAGTCTTGTCGTACTGAGTTGAAAATAGGGCGTCGTTGGGGGTCCTGTAGAGCCGCTGCAAGATATCGGGTTCCGCGATCGAGACGTAGTCCGTGCCCAGCATGGCCTCAAGGAACGTCACGACTGGATATTCGGGACGAAACGCAAGATAGTACGTTCTATACGCTTCCTGGCTTGCAGTCGGGACTTTGTTCAGAATCGCATCCGGCATCAGGCGCTTCATGGATGTACATTCAAACTCGGAAAACACGGCATCCACGGAAGGAATACCAACTTCTACAATGCCCGCCTCGTTGACTTGCGGGTTAATTCCCTCAGCGTTTTCTGCCATGACAATGATTGCACGGCCGGATAGGTAGTCAGCACCCATCCACTGGTCGGACGGACCTGCGATTGCAGCACCCAAGATCCCCAAGACTAAGGTAACGAACGAAATGCGTTTGAAAGTCATCCACAAACTCCATTTATGGGTCGAGCACAAAAACACCCTGACCGAGACCCATTCGGTTCGGGCGGACTATCAAGTCTTTTTCGATTAGCAAACTCTAAGCTAACCATAGCGTGCAAGAAAGTCAATGTTTTCATTGACTTTCAGCATATCGCGGGCCATGTTGAGTTCAGAAGCTAAACCTATATAAAACAAGTGGCAAGTTCTCAAAAGAGAACTTGCCACAATGCAAATCATGCGCTATTCAGTGCAAATCTGCTACCGTACCTCCTGTTGGCGCGGCGCCGATTCCGGAATCATCTGTTTGCCATATCCGCCGGAATAACTCGCGGAGTCACGAATACGAGGATTTCAGACTTGTCAGAAGTCTCAACTTCGTAGTCGAACAGCCTTCCAAACAGCGGGATGGCGTGCAGCAGCGGAACACGGCGGTTCAGCTTGCCTTCCTTTGAACGAATCACACCGCCGATCACCACGGTTTCACCGTCTTTTACGAGGAGCGTTGTTTTAACTTCGCTCGTCAAGATGATGATTCCACCGGCGACAGTTGCTTCACCGGAGAGATCCGCAACCTCGGGATTCAGAGTCATCAACACTTCGTTGTTCGGGTTGATGTGCGGAGTGACGTCCAATTTCACGGCCACGTCGTAGAACTCGGTGATGATATTGCCGGATTCATCCAGACGGTTGATCGGGATTCGTTTTCCGGAAGTTATCTGCGCGTCTTCGTTGTCATTGATCAAAACGGACGGCTGCGACAGGACTTCGGCGGAATTGTCTTCTTCAAGAGCGCTGAGCGTCGCATTCAGATCGATTCCGTTTTGGAGCTTGCCAAAAGTGAATGATCCCGTCGGATTGTTGATGCCAAGGTCTACGTTAGCCCCGGCGCGCGTGGTGGCAATCGGATTCTCCAGATTGCCGTACGACCAGTTGACACCGAGCTCTTGGCTGCGCGACGCGTCCACTTGCACGATTTTGGCTTCGACGAGGACTTGCGCCGTCGGTTGGTCAAGTTCGGTGACGATCATGTTCATCGACTCGATAACCGTCGGGATATCCGTGATGATCAACGTATTGGCGCGCTGGTCAGATTCAATTTTGCCGCGATCCGTAAGGAGTTTGGTCAAAGTCTTCTTGAGCGTTTCCGCGCGCGCATATTTGATCTTGTAGATATGTGTTCCGAGGGCTTCGAGTTGCGCCGCGTTCGCAATATCCTTATGGGTCGTGACCCGAATCACGCCTTTGTCTTCAACCGCGACGAAGTCGTTGATTTGGAGCACGTTGTCGAGCGCTTCGCGCCACGGCACATTATTGAGCAGGACGGTCACCGGTCCCGTAACTTCGGAACCCGCGACAATATTTGTACCCGAGAACTCGGCGATACTGCGCAGGACGGTTCGAATGTCCGCCTGCTCGACGTTCATCGAGATCCGGCGTTCGTAGCCGGTATCGTTGGGACCTACCGCCAACACCGGCGAGCAAACCAGTATCGACAAGAAGATGATAGCTATCCAATTCCGCTGCATGATTGCACCTTTCCGCTATTTAAAGCCGGAGCGGTCTCCGTTTGGTTATCCTTGAACTTTCAATGTAACGCGGGCGTAGTCGCCGAATTCCGTGACTTCAAACACGGCTTCGGTCTGACCGACATAAAGTACCTTCCCGCTGTATACGGCGTCTCCTTCGCGAAGGAAGAAGCTCTTGTTTTCTTTGTCTCGCACCATGGCCAGGTACTTTCCGTCGGACCACACGACGCCCGTTAGAACGGCGTCTTCGAGACGCAGAAGATCCGTCTTGATTTCGCCTTCCTTCTTTTCGTCGGCAACCAGTGCCCGGAACGGATCGCGGTAGTTTGTCGCCCGGTAGTAGACCGGTTCGTGACGTTTAAATACGGTGGTTTCGAGTTTGACGCGGCGTGTTCCGCCAAAGGCCTCCGTCTCCACCTCATCAGGAAGAACGTCCAAAGAATCCAATCCTTCGGTCATCGTCGACAGCACTTCGCCTTCTCGATTCAGAATATCCACCTGCGGGACGTCAGGCTCTCGCGGCGCGAGTTTCTTGCGCTTGACCGGATCTTCGTTTTCGGCGTTTGCGAGAGTGAAGATTAGCAATATCGGCAGCAGCCAAAAGAGCTTTTTCATATTATGAATCCTCCTTGGGCTTGCGACGCTTGCCTTTGGTATCGTCTTCCTTCGGTGTCACTTCAACTGGCGAACCAAGTTCCTTGAACACGTAGATCGTCGCCAAGAACTCCGCTTCTACGGTGTTCTGGCTGCGGCCTTTGTTCGGACGGTAAGCGGACAGCTTCAGGTTCTTAACGTTGACGATTCTTTCGAGTCCGGCGATTGACGAAATGAACTTGCCCAAGTCGTGGTATCTCGACAACGTGCGAATTTGAATCGGGTATTCCCAGTAGTACGGCTGCTCTACCGGATCCATCGGGCGGAACAGAAGGAAATTGACGTCCCTTCTGCTTCCTTCCTCAGAGATACTCTTGAGCAACGCATCCATTTCCTGGCGTGTTGGAAGCAATTGAATCGCGATGTCCCAGCTTTCCATCAAGCGCGCGTAATCTTCTTGCACGGACTGATAGTGAGCCGCGACACGTTTACCTTTCGCCAAAGTCGCCTGTTCTTCCGAGATGTATTTCTCAAGTCTTCCGACTTTGTCTTGCCTCGGAATGTAGACGAAATTTGCGTAAGCGTAAACTCCGCCGAACAGCAAGAACAAGGCGATTAGAGCCTTTTGTGTGCCGGGGCTGCGTAAGTTTAGTGACATGAGGCCCTCTCTCAGTTCAAATAGGTCGGCGGCATCGTAAATGACGATCCGGGCGACAGAGTTATGCCGCCGGTGGTATAGACCAACTGATCGTCATAAAAATATTGAATCAGAAAATCGGCCACGTAGTAGTATCGATCGGTTTCGACGTTTTGTCCGAGATACATGTACCCTTCGAAATAACCGTTTTCGTCGGTTTCGAACCAACGATCCGGTCCCAAGTACGGATTTTCAGAGTTAACGTCGCTCTCCAAAATAATTCGCACTCCCCGAACGCCTTGCGGGTCCGAATGGGACATGTAAACGTACCCTGAAACTTTCGCGGAGCTGGGATTGTCGTCGATGCCTTCGTCACACGAGACAACCAGCCCTGCCGCGATAATTAGTAGGCTCATCCAAATTGCGTTCCGCATGGAACCTCCTGCAGCATCTATTTTCATTTGTTATTTGCTTGCTTCGCGCTTGGCTTCATCCAGCGCCTTGTTGTTTTCCTTGATCGCTTCAGCGCCCTTCTTCAGCATGTTCTTCTTTTTGTGCTGAATCTGCTGCATCTCAATAGTTGGAACGGTTACCTGCAAAGTGAAATCCGTAACTTCGGTGTCAGCAATCTTGTTGATTTGTGTCACCAACAGATCCACGGCCTTGACGTTTTCTTCTTTCAACAAAGCAGTCATGAATTCCGCAACCTTGGTGTTTGAACTGGTAATACCGGAAACAAGAATTCCCGGGCCGCTCGGAGTGGGCGCCTCTTTGACTTCGGTGAGCCAAGTCAGCGACGGCACTCTGCGGGCAAGCATTTCAAGCACTTCGACGCGCGCAAATCTGTTTTTGTCCAATTCGCGAATGACATCGATACGCTCGGAGACATCCGCTCTTTTGAGAGTAAGGTCTTCAACAATTGAAATTTTGTCGCGATACAAATCCGTTTCAGCTCGGATAGCTTCGAGCCGGGCTTCGAGACCACTCAACTTATTTTGTTGGCCGAGGTGCAGAATCGTCATACCCAAGAGAACCGCCGAAACGGCCATAATCGGGAGAATCGCTTTTGCTCCAAGGTAATTTGCTCGCTTCGCTTCCGGCCGTTCGTCGCGGAAAACGAGGTTAAATCCCGGATGATCTCCGCCCATCGCGCGCAGTGCAAGACCGACCGCGCACGAATATCCTGCCGCGTCGCCGCCCTCGGGCAGCGTAACGTCTTTTGCGGGCGTTCCCATTCTCCGGAACGGGTAAACTACTTCAACATCCAATCCGAATCTCTGACGGAGCGCAGGCTGAAGCAAAGGCAATTCGGCGCCGCCGCCGCACAGAAGGATTTTTCCAATCGGTTTTTCGGAAAGCACGCCGAAATATTCAGGGAAGCTGCGCTCAATCTGCTCGGCGAGATTGTCGCTTACTGATCGCGCGACCGCGTCAAACGCGTCTTGATCTTCATCAGTGTGCGCACTCTTCGCGAGCATTGCAAGCGCTTTGTCAAAGCCAAGTCCACAGCGGCGGATCAATCCTTCGACGTACGCTTTTCCTCCGATGGGAATACTGCGACTCGTTTCGAACTGCGACAGTTCGTACAACATCACTTCCGTGCTTTGGAAGCCCAGATGCAGTACGCCGATGACGCCCTCTTCATCAAGATATCCGGCTTCAGTGAGCGCGGCTTGTACGGCAAAGGGCGCGGCTTCGAGCGTCTTTGGTTTCATCCCGGCCCAATACATCGGTTCGATGCAATCGAAGACGACTTCGTTCTTCGCGGCGACCAGCAACACTTCCATGCGGCCGCCATCAACGTCCTGATGGAGGCGGGCGTAGTCCAACGACACCTGATCGATGTTAAACGGAAGATTCGCGTCAGCTTCATACTCAATGGCGCCGCGCAATTCATCGTCTGACATGTCATCGGTCGTGATCTTCTTGATCATGAGTTGACGGCCACCGACCGAAACGGCTACGTCTTTGCCCTTCAGTCCGTTGTCCTTCGCGACTTGCTGAAGAATGTCACGGACAGCACCGCCGTCCATCAGCGTACCATCCACGATCGCGTCTTGTGGAAGATCAACACAAACGAGTTTTTCGACGGCAACGCCTTCGCCGACATTTTTAAGCATCGCCACCTTGACTCGTTTGCTTCCGACGTCTATTCCGATGCCAAACTTGCTTCTCTTTGCCATAGCTTGCCCTTGTAAGTCAGCCTGTTACAAATTTAGATTACCGATTGCTCTGCGGATCCTGCACTCTGAATCGTTGAATACAGGGAACGCGGAAGCATTACCGTCAGTTCAAGGCCATTCACTTCGCCCGCGCGAGCAAGAATGCCGCCGCCCAACGATTCCGACAGCAGCCTTGCAACGTCGAAATCGAATTTACTTCCTGTCATGACACCGGTCGCGTCGACATTGGATTTGCTTGAGCGCGTCAACCACTCCAATTGCTCTTGAGAGGCTATCTCTCCATTGTCCCGCAGCGCAATCTCGACGTATTCATCTGAGTCTCTTAGTTCGATGTCGATTTGGCCCGAATGAGTAAGACGCAGAATCATGAAATCGATGAGGTTTCCCAAGATGCGGCTGATAGCCAATGATTGTCCAAAAAAGTTGATTTCGTTCTCGGGACCAGTAAACTGTATAATGATCTGTCTGCGTTCGCTTTCGTTTTTGTGAACTTCGACAGTCTCACGAATAACGTCCGACAAGTCAAACACGGACGATTCTTCGTTGGAGTTGTAATTTCCGCGGCTCATCAAGAGATTATCGATGTTTCGCGACATCGTATCGATTTCCTCTGCCACAATTCTTCCAAACCTGTTCTTCGCATCCGCGGGCATTGCATCCAGCTTATTCAAAGAGAAAACGTATCCCTTGATAAGCCCCATGGATGCGCGCACGGCATATTCCAGTGCGGCTTGTGCGTTCTCTTGAGCCCCCCACAATTTCTCTTCGATATTTGCTTCCTCGGTGACGTCCCTCGCGATGCCGACAATCATGTTTGCGTCCGGACCGCTTAAGACTGGCGACTCAACGACACTTAGAACTTTCGAATCACCTTTCGCCGAACGCAGCCTGCGGATCACTCGTTCGCTCTTGCGGTGATCCGCAACGAGCTGCCACGTTCGCAGTGCAATTGGACGCTCTTCGTCCACAAAATATGAGAGCAGGTTGGTTTTAGTTTCCGGCGGCTGGTTTAGCCCCAGAAACGACCACATTTTATCGTTGCCGCTCTTGATTGCGCCGCCTTTGTCGACGACGTATACTGCGTCAGCGGCCCAATGCTGTATCAGTTCGCCGAACACCGCACTGTCCATTTGCTTTCCTTCGGTTCCGTTACTCATTTCAGTTGACAGATGTAGCAGTCTTTCCCAAAGCCTGCTCGATCGCACTGGTAATCTCCGAGTGCGTAAACGGCTTAAATACTCTATATGAATTTTTGGGGAGCTTTATGTCCCGCGCTCCCGTCCACGCACTTACGAAAATGATCGGTGTATCCGCGGACGATGAAGTCTGTCGAAGCTCATGTGCCAGCGAAACACCGTTTAGGCTTCCCATGAGAACGTCCAAAACGATTACGTGCGGCGCATGACGACTGACGAGTTCGGGAAGTTCGCTGCCGTTTGTTCCCGTCGCGACATCGTATCCATCACTCTCGAGCATCATCCTCAGCAAGTCGAGATAACGCGAGTCATCGTCCATCAGCAAGATTCGAGTTTTCATCCTAATTCTATCAGGTTGCGCTGTGTTCATCCAATATCGTTTTGGTCTTCAATGCGAAGTCTCGCAATGAATTCCAAGTTGCTTCGCCATCTTCACAGGAGTCCAGCACGTTTCGCAGTGCTCCTGCATACTTCGACGGACATCTGGACTCGACAACCATGTCCAGCGTCGCCTTTGACGGCAATTGCATCTGAATAACGGTCCCCGCCGACAACACTTCACGCAGAAGCTGGGAAACCGGACCTTCAAGCTGATCTTCTTGACCGAGACTGAGCACGATGGCGGCACCGTGCTCGCGCATGTTTGCGACACTTCTGGCAAACCATGATTCTGCCTCTTCGTGCCCCCAAAGTCCGGCAAAGTCATCCACCAGCAATGTCGACGCTTCGCGCAGTTCATAAGACAAAGCGTCCAGCAGTCCCGCTAACTTATAATCGGCGTAAAGAGTCTTCAGCTCTTCACCAGAAACAAAGACCCCTTTCAAAACTGGATCCTTCGCCATTCTGTAGTTTCTGATCGCTGCCAGTAAGTGAGTTCTTCCTGAGTGCTCAGGACCGACGAGAACCAATGGGAAATTTATCGCGTCATATTCGCCAGAGGCAATTTGTTTTGCAAGTTCCCGCGCTTGCATGACACCTTCATGAAGCACGAAAGTCTCAAACGACTGCGCCCATGCCGGCCGTAATCCCCACATTCCCACGGACGAATCCCGCTGCGAGACGCTGTCGGAAGTAACAGAACCTGCCACCTGTTCGTCTCCATAGTAGACGTACAAAGCGTGTTCAATCGCGTCGATGTCAGTTGCGAGCAGTACAATGTCATAGTCCGTCACATTCCGCAGCCCGTCCCGCACTCTACCTTCGTCCGCATCCGCGGCAGCCACGACAAGCGTGTTTCCGCTGCGACGAATGGGTACGCACTTTAGGTCGACGGCTACTCTGCGCGGCACGTGCCTAACCGCTTCAAGATCAATTTGTACGTCTTCCAATTTTACGGAGCGTATCTCCTGCAGACTTACAAGTATGCGATCCAGCTCGGCCGCCGAAAGAAGTTCAAGCTCAACCAATGCGTCGCTGAAGCTGATTTCTGATTCTCCCTGCAGCTCTTTGGCGAGTTGCAGCTGTTCTTCGCTAATCAGCTCGGTACTCTGAATCTGCTGTTCGAGCTTGTTCTCTAAAGCACTGCTAATTTTCATTTCTTGAGGTGCTTGTGTTTAGTCTTTCTAACTCATGCCAAAGCTCACTACCCGCCCACATTAGCTCCGTTGTTGAGATTGTCTCATCGGCGATGATCCGCAGTTGGCGGTTGCCATACTGCTGAGTCCATCGGGCACCGCGCGGATCTTTCTCAACCATCGTACGAGCTTCGCTCGAGACACGGCCGCCATCACTTTCTTTCGACTCGTTGGAATTCGAAAGCACACCGCTCTCCATGAGTTTTCTCATCTCAAAACTTTGAAGACCCGTAACTTTTTGTTTTAACTCTCCGAACTTCTTTTGCAGTCGCAAATGAAGCGGGACAGGGACGTGCATCGAGGCGCTCTTCTTGTCAGCGCCTGAAATTCGCATCGCGCGAAGCAGACGCACGGTATCAACTCGGATTGTTCTCTGCGGAGGCAGCGCGTCCGGTTCTTCGCTGAACTCCAACAATGTATGTCCCTTAAGCGACTCGAGCGCTTTCCATCCCGTTTCTCCATCCGGATTTTCTGCGTGCGCCAGGTTTCCCCTAACGAACCACACTAACAACTCTTGCGTATCGGAGCGCAGGCAGACCAACCCTGAATATCTGCTCGTCCGACATCGATCGAGCGTGGTAATCAACGTGCTCCTTCCGTCGGCATTCATCATCCGACCTCCGCCAACCGCGAGCCGGACGATTTTATGCCACGCACGGCCATCTCCAAATCGTTCGGGTTGTTTGCATTCTCAACAGCCGTCTCATACGATATTGCGCCTAAGTTGTACAATCCAAGAATGGACTGATCAAACGACTGCATACCGTGTGTACCTTGGTCGTCCTCGATTAGACCATGAATCAAATGCATCTTGTCCGTTTGGGTAAGACACTCCCTTACTGCTGCTGTATTGATCATGATTTCGACCAACGGGATACGGCCTTTGCCGTCCTTTTTCGGCACGAGACGTTGCGAAATAACGGATTGGAGTGAACCCGAAAGCATAGCGCGGATCTGCGCCTGTTCATTGAGTGGGAAAAACGATATGATACGGTTAACGGCTTCGACGGCGTTCAGCGTGTGGAGCGAAGTGAGAACAAGGTGTCCGGTTTCCGCGGCCTGCAACGCGATCTTCATGGTCATTTGATCGCGGATCTCGCCGACCATAATTATGTCGGGATCCTCGCGAAGTGCATGTGTCAAAGCGGCCAGAAACGACTCCGTGTCAATCATTACTTCTCGCTGCGCGATCAGTGATTTCTTGTTTGAGAACACGAACTCAATCGGATCCTCAATCGTGAGGATATTTACGCTGCGAGTTTGATTGATGTGCTCTATCATCGACGCCATAGTCGTCGATTTGCCCGATCCGGTCGCGCCGGTCAACAAAATAATTCCCCGCATGCTTGAACACATCTTCTCAATGGCGGGCGGAAGCCCCAACTCTTTGAAACCGGGAACCACAGTCTTGATTGCACGAAAAGCCAACGCCGGCGTGCCCTTCTGGAAGTACGCGTTGATACGTACACGACCGTGACCGGGAACCGTTAATGCAAGATCGAGTTCCTTCTCTTTCATGAAGCGGTCCAACTGTCCGGTCGTCAACGTTTCACCGAGCAAAGCGCTCATCTCGCGCTCGCTCACCGGTTCTGGTCGAGTTCCGAAGAGACTGCCGTCAATGCGCAAAACAGGCACGCTGCCCACGCGCAAGTGAAGGTCAGATGCTTTCTTGGTAAACAGCAGCTCGAGTAGCCCTTTTAGTTCCATTGCCCTTTGCCCGTTAGTTTCTATTGTGCTGCACGTAAACGGCTTATAAGCGTCGCGGCATCCGATTCAAAACCGGATCCGGCTCCAACTCTTTCGAGACACGATAAGGCAGCGTCCGTGTTGCCAAGCATCTCGTTAAGCACTCCCATATGGTAGTTTAGCTCGTCTTGAACATCCGACTCCGCATCAACAACGGCGGTTTCTTCTTCAAGCAGTCGCAATGCCCGGTGCGGATCGTTCGAGTTCTTGAAGCACTGCGCAAGCTCAATAGTCGCTTTGCTGCGGAGCGTACGGTCTCTTCGCGCAGTTTGAAACTCGGTGATCGCAGCGTCCCACAATTTCATTTCAGCATAAACGACACCGAGATCGTAGTGGTCTTTACCTTGACCTGCCGGGAGATCCTCTTCCTCTGAAGTTTCCGGAACCTCAAACTCAATTGGTGACACGGGCGTGTCGCCGAAGGAGCCATTTGCCTGAGAGTACGCTGGAGTATCATGTTGTACGAACGTAATGTCGCCGCTATTCCAGTCCGCGTCGAGAGATTGCATGCCATCATCATCGCTCTGCTCCGCCGAAGAGTTGGTCTCCTGCTCGGGGACTTCGAACATCACAGGTTGTTCTTCCGCCTCTTCCCTTTCAGGCTGGATCTGCATACGACTTACATACGCTTGCAGGTCACGCTCCAGCTCGATATCCTCGAGTTTGCACTCGTCAAGAAGCTGCGTCAACTCCTCAAGCAAATGCGGCTGGCGAATCTCGCAGCTTATCACTTTACGGAACCAACTTTTGATTTCCGTGCTCGTAGCGTGTTTCGCAAGTTTTGTAAATGAGCGAAACGCCGAGATAGCATCTGCGAAATAGTCAAGACCAAGGTAGGCTTCGGAGATAACAAGATGTACTCCGGTTTCCTCCGGGCACCTCTTTACCATTTTTCGCCCAATGCCGAGCACGTTTTCGTGCAGACTCTCCTGAGCAAAGCCGTCCAGCGCACGCTGCCACGAAACACTTGCGCCATTGACATCCCCAGAACCATACTGGATGTCTCCGAGCAAATTCCATTGAGCAAAATCCTGCTCATCGGCATGCACTTGCTCTTCGTAATATGGCAGAGCAGTTTTCCACTTTCCGGCACGAAGCGCAAGCCTCGCTTTTATCTCGGGCGTCTTCTTGGTCTTAATCGAGAAGTTCATTTTCGCGTCCTTTAACTAATCTGGCGCCATGCGCCTCTCTGTACTGTGTGAACTTTCGGTGTTCCCGGAGGCCAGTTGTCAGGATCAAGCAGATCCGTGTCAAATCCCCAATTTCGATTTGGGGCCGTGTAATAGCTTCCGTAACTCCATGCGGTAGTCGCAAAGCGGCTGAACCACAAGTCTATCATACTACCTCGGTACGTCACAGTCTTGCCGCTCCAGTTCTCAAGGAATCGCAGCAAATTCTCAAGTCCGCCGCTATACGATCCACCGTCAACAGACGGGACATGACCGGTCATAATGCAAACATTGACGCTCATGTTCGTCGGCGTGCGATTGCCAAGTGAAAGACTTGAGTTGGCGTCGCTCCAATTAGGTGACAAGAACGTGATGGCATCGCAAAGCAATGCAGATCCCTTTTTTGCGACCGTGTTGTAATTTCCCCAAACATATAGCGGAAGATCCGTTGCGATAGTAAGTCCACCCACCGGAAGTGACGTTGCGTTCTTGACGCGCACGGCAGGATCGGACCCGCGGTAGTCGCTGACATAGATAATGCCGTTCGCCGGCCAACTGCTGTCCGAAAGCATGGTTGCCACATTTATTTCAACGACGTCCATCCACTTGTTTTCGCGATCGTCGTAGAATTTGTTCACGGTATATGTGAAGTAGCTTGGAACGGCAAGCGCCGCGCCCGAGCTGTCAAAACATGCACCGTCAACGTAGCGTATTCCGGCTTTGTACCAATACTTCGATTCACGTTCTTGTGCGCCGTCGGTCAGCGTGTCTCCGCGCTCGACGACCTCATGTTGGTCGGCCGCCGGCGGCAACGGCAGCTTGAGTGTTGTCATTCCGTGCGCAGCGTCACGCACTTGGCCGCCCCATAGCGACAAAGATTCCGTTGCCCAATCCGCTTGCCTGTTGTCCAACCAATATGCGCCGCGCCAAACGTTTTGGTAGACTCCAAGCTGGTCCTTTATGCGAACCGAACCGGGAGGATCGACGTGACCGCCGTCTTTGCGGTGATGCCAGTATTTGCCGCCGCAAGTCACATACGAATTGCAGCTAATGCCAGACTCCGCGCCCATATACAGGTTCGCGTTCGAATGGACCCGACCTTCAAAGGTCATGTTTGGGCCGGGGAATATTTCGAGGTCTTCATCGTAGAACACGCCGAACTGAAACAGCGGAATAAACTGGTGTTGAATTTCCCTGTTCAAAGTCGTGGATGTTCTGCCTGATTGAGCACGAGCCGTGATGTTATACCTCGTCACAAATCCGATCAGACCCATGTAGTCCCCGGCCGTAATGATCTCTTGAGTCGGCGCACCGTCTTGACTAATATCAAACAGATCGTACGTATACCCTGACATGTTCGGATAAGGCAAAGAATCAAGCGCCGCTTCCGTCGGATCGAGGTTGTTCTGCAGAAGCTGCTTGAGTTCGCCCGTGCCCCACTCTATCGCGGCCTCCGCCGCATAGAAGGTTCTCGTTTCATCCAGCGTCGTCGTCTCCACCTTTGCGGTGCCCAACGAATTTAGAGACGAAGTCGTGGCAATAAACATTAATCCCGCGAGCATGACGACCGCAGCGATCATGATCATGCCCTTTTGCCGCTCACGAAGCCCTTGCTTGCCCTTCAGTTGTCCATGTCTATTTCGCATGTTCGTCCTCGGGCGTTAAGATTGATTTAAATTCAAATTTCTGCCGCGAATCATAAACCGGTACACTTCACGGTGATAGCCGTCGTACCAGTACTGACCATCGGGCAGCACGACATAGTCGCTGTGTTCTTGGTTTTCGCTTTCTTCTGATCGAACGACGAGCGTGATTTCAATCGCAGTAACCCGCAATCGCTGTCCCAGTGAAAGAACGTAGCCGCCTGATGGAATCGGACCCGACTGCGGCAATTCATCACCGCGATTGTCGTAATATCGAAAGATGATCGCTTCGATGTTTCTGCCGAGTATGCGTTCGGTTCGCTGACCCCATCGTACGGAATCACGTTGCCATTCCCACAAGTCTTGCTGAATGCCATCGTCGTTTTGCCAATACCCAATGGTCTCAGTCAGCGAGTCATTGTCAATATCGCAACTCATTACCAAACTGTAAGTCGAAGCGTATTCGATCGGCTCATGGAAACCATTGCTCCATGTGAGGTCAGGAACGTCACGATCGATGTCATTGCTGTCGCCGTCAATATCTTCAGTCGCGAACAAACCCATCAACCTGATGTCTTTGACGACCCGCATCGCCAGCAAGCGGCCTTCTTTTGTCGCCGCGGCTCTACTCTCTTCCTTGGCCGCCGTTGACGCAGCCACGTAGTAGAGGGAGAACAGCGAGACAAGAATCACCGCGCCGAGCGTCATGGCGATGGTCATCTCCAACAGGGAGCCACCCTTTTGTGCCCGAAGTTTTGCCCAGTTTTCGCCGTTTATGTGGCGGTTCATCTGTTCTTCGTCCTTTAGAGTTGCGCAACCATTGTGGTTGCTTCCGCGAAATGAAGATCATGATCGAAATAGATCTTCACTGTGATACGCTTGACCGTACCCAAGTCCGCCACCGATACGTAGCGCCTGAAATCCGGCTGGTCCGAATAGGAGTCGCCGTAGTCGGAGCTGACGGAAACAATGTTTGAGTATTGCGAGTTGCGTACTGTTTCAAGTTCCAATCTCAGGAGGTTGTTTGCCGTTTCCATTTTTTCGACGTAGCGGTTTGACTTCGCAATACCGACGAATGAAGCCATGACGACCACCAGCCCGCCCGTAACGATGAGTGTCGTAACCAACACCTCAAGAAGCGTTACGCCGGCCTGCCATTTTCGTGCGATTCTCTTCATATTCATGTTCCACCTCCTGTCTGACAAATTTACCGGAGCGCCTGTGACAGGCCAAGCGAAATGCTCCAGTTTCCATTCTCACCGCTTGCCGCTTCACCGGTTATGGAATACCCGTCCGGAAGGTGCCATTCCAGTCCAAGGAGCGGACTGATCGGCTGCTCACCATCCGAATAGGATTCACTTCCGGACGCGGCTTCAAGCAGCGCACCTTCATAAGTTACTTCGTAGTCACGCTTGCCGGTCAAGTATGTTTTGCTCAAACCGAGATAGGGCGTGACTTTGGAAAGATTGTATCCAATAGTGACCGAAGGCTGAACCTCCTGCCACAAATATTTGTTCGAAACTTTGCGGCCGCTTCTGGTAACGTCGCCTTCCGCGTTAAATCCCAAGTAGGAAACACCGGCGTTGAGCTGAAGATTGCTCGTGACGGGGAATCCCGCTTTCAGTCCAGCACCCCATGCGAACGACGGGCTGCTCGAAAACGGCGAAAAGCCGTTGTTGAAATCATCGAAATCAAGATTTGCCGTGCCGAGCCTGACTTGTGCGTCGAGGAAGTCCGCAAGGCCGTAGCGTCCGGTCAAAAACAGTCTTTGCGATTTAGTGCCGCTGTACCCGGAGAGTTCCGAGCTCATCGGCACGTCGAATGCTGCGCGTTCGGCCTCAACGGTCATACTCGTGACGGCGTTGCCGACACAGAAAACCGGTCCGCCGACCATGGCGATTGCCGCGTCACCAATGACGAGAACTACGGCAAGGAGTGTGGTGATGATGTATTTCATGTCTGCCTCGCTTATTGAATGGTCTCATTGCCGGTTGACGCCGGAGGAGCCGCCGTCGGGAATTGCGTCAGAAGCGTGAACGTTTCAGTAAACGCATATGCTGCACCATATTCTGCTTCCACGTTGATCAAGACCGGCGTCGCCGCGTCGTCATCATTCGTGGTCAGATTATTGAAGAAGCTAACCGTGTATGACGTATCGCCCGGGCATCCGATTTCAATTTCCGTCGGATAAACGTTGCCTGAACTTGCGCTGAAACTCACGGTAGTTCCCTGTACCATCGGCCAATAGTTGAAGTCGTAGAGCGAGAAGCGAATCAAAGCGTTCTCGCCGATACGCAGCGTACGCTCGGATGGATCGCCGTTAACCGTAACTTCTCGAATATTCAGAATGGGCTGGCTGTAGTCAAAGATGACATTTGTCGTCGCCCAAACCCAAACGCTGTCGCCAGACTCGTCGACGCCCGCGGTCTTGCACAAGACTTTGGCGACGCCGTTCTGATCTGGTACGTCACTGCACAAGATCGTTGTGCCAAGATTCGGATCGCTAAGCGTGTTGAGCCAACGGTTGATCGTCGGCAGCGGATTTCCGCTGTACAACGTCACGCGCGCAAAACCCGCCGAATCCGTGTAACCGGTCGCTGTAGTCACCACGCCGCCGGACGTCGTGAAATAAACCGCCGTTCCCGGAGTCACGGGGTTGTTGTACTGGTCACCGACGAGGCAAACGATTTCAACGCTCTCACCGACAACATCCATACCGAACATATTGCACGGCGACGAGCCAATAGCCATATGGCTCGACAAGCATCCGTCCGAGATGTTCTCAATGTAAGGCGGTCCCGCATAGATCAAAATCTCGGTTGACACTGCACTGATTCCCGTGCACTGCGCGCGAATACGAGCCGTACCGCTTACCGTGCCGCTGTTGTATGCGACGGTCGCGTTTCCGTTAATCGTCGGAATTGCGCCAGTGCTGGACAAGAAGTCTCCGCCGCCCGGCGAATTATTGATGTTGAAATACACTTCCGTTCCATCAAGCACCGGGTTATTGTTCGCGTCCCGCACCGTTGCGGTCACAAGTAAAGTTTCGTTGCGTCCGCTACCGCGTACGCCGACAGATCCCGGATTAAAACTCAATTGAATACTGTTTGGATTGCCCGGCAGCAAGTACAAAGTGTAATTTCCGACCGCTTGACCAGCGGAAGCCGTGACGATTGCTGTACCGGTCTGGGAAGAACTAAACGGGACGGAAGCGTTGCCCTGCGAATTCGTCACGCGGCTCGCCGTGATGTTACCTATAGTCGTCGTAAACTGTACTTCGACGTTTGGCAGCGGATGACCGACCGCGTCCGTCACTCGCGCCGTAATGCTGTCAGTTGCGATACCGTCCGCGCGCAGGCTGTCGATTACGGCAGACAGAATAACATGTGCCGGATCGCCCACACGATAAATGATTTGTACGCTGTCGCGAACGCTTGAATTTTCCTCTGACCATGCAGATACGTAGAACGTATCCGGCGTGGCACTGGACGTCAAAGTGTTCGAGGCGACGCCGCCGACGGTCGTGCGGAGATTTTCAAGCGAACCGGACTGCGGCGGAATACTGAAACGAACCTGAGTTCCGTTGGGAACCGGGTTTCCGTTTTGATCCGTGACATTTGCCGTGAGAATCGAAGACGAACTGTTGTCCGCGAACAAAATGGTCGGCGAGGCCGTAAGTGAAAGCGTAGTCGGCGTTGAAGCCGCAAACGTAACGTTCGTTTGCGCTGTCAAGGATTGACCGTAGGTCACGGTGATGTTGGCGACACCGGTTTGCGTCGATGCTTGCAGATTTACCGTGGCAACTCCGCTTTCGTTAGTTTCTGCCGAAGCGGGAATCGTTCCGCTGTTCGTTCCGAAATATACGGTCGCTTCGGGAATCGCGACTTGCGAGACCGTTTCGAACACGTGTACATTAATTGCTGACGTTGATATGCCATCGGCAATCACCATCGCCGGAACCGCACCTGCGCTAACCGTGACGCCGCGCAGCGTGACGCTGGCCGTACCTTGAGACGTTCCGGATGCGGCGGTCAGAACAGTTGAAGTATTCGCCGTGCGGCCTTCAGGCGTGAACGTGAGAGTTGCCTGACCGAGGCTGTTCGTGAACGAGTTGACGGGAGTGAAGCTAATGCCGCTTGCCGTCCACGTGACTTGCGCGTTCGAAAGCGGAACGCCCAACGCATCGTACACTGTGGCTTGGACGGGCATCGACGTGATGCCGTCTGAACGCATGGAATTGCTTTGCGGTGCCACACTGATTGCTTGCGGCGTCGGCGAATACATATTCACCATCACCGTATCACCAAGCTGTGGACCGAAACCGCAAATCACCATCGCGTTTCCGCTTTCCGCGGAAGCGACGAGGCTTGCGGTAGCGATGCCGGAAGCACTCGTGACGACGCTATTCGGAATAGAACCAAGGTTCGTACCGAACGACACCGCACGGCCTGAAACCGCTACCAAGCTCGTCGTCTCGCGAACGAGCGCTTGAATCGAGTTGACGGAGACTCCGTTGGCCGGCATCGCCGTATACTGTGCATTGGACAACACTGTGATACCACGCAGCGACACCACGACTGAATCAGAAGCGGATTGTGAATTCACGCGGATCGTGGTTTGAGCGTCGGTCGTGCGACCTGCGGAGCGGAATACGTTCGTGGCATAACCAGCCGAGTCCGTCGTTGTTTGTCCACGAACCAAACTTCCCGATCCGTTCAGGCTCCAAATGATCGCCACGTTAGAAATGGGCGAACCGCTCTGGTCCGTCAAACGACAGGTCATATTGGTTGAACTGACTCCGTCGGCTAAGAGTGAAGTCTCTTCTGACTCGAGATTCAGTCCCGAAGCCGCGGGCGAGAACAACTGAATATGCAGCGTATCGCGAAGTTGATTTCCGTAGCGCACGATGATTTCGGCATCACCGACTTCGTTGCCCGCCGTATAAGTAAATGTGACGACACCTGAAGAGGAAGTCGTTCCGCTCGCAGGAACCGAACCAATCGAAGCTCCACAAAGAATCGTGGCGCCGGGAATGGCGATTGTGCTGCTCGTTTCGCGCAGACTCACAGTGATCGTCGCGGTAGCCGAACCGTTTGCCGGGAGAATTTGTGTGCTCGTTGAAGCCGACAAATGCACACCGAGAAGTGCCAGCGTATCCTGAGCCGCGCTGCGTTCAATCGCAACTTCTATCGGCGCGACCAAGTCTGAGGCCGAAGCGACCGAGGAGAACACGGACATCGCCACGCCGTTTTCATCCGAAACAACCGTTTCAGGACGGAATGCGCCGTTCGCTATCGTTGTGAACGTGACAGCCGTGTTTGGAACGGGGTTGCTCGCTTCATCTAAGACAAACGCCGACACTTGAGTGTTCGCAACGCCGTTGGCGAGCAATTCACGGCTTCCAACTGTTAGCACAATGTCACTGGCTTCCGTATCGGTGAGCAACAACGACGCCTGGGCGCGCAATGTATCACCATATGAAGCGGTGAGCTGGACTTCAACCGGTTCATTGCCGGCTTGATAGACTGCTTCCGCGACTCCGCTTTCGTTGGTTTCAGCATATTGCTGAACTGAACCTTCGCTGGCAGCGAATCGCACGGACGCGTTGGCGACCGCGACGCCGCTCGAAGTCTCGCGTACAATGGCTTGTACGTTGGTCGTACTTTCGCCATTCGCGGGAAGAGTCTCATCATCGACGTTCAATGTGACCAGCACACCGCGCATCGTGACCGCAAAAGAAGCGTTCTCTGATTCAACCTGAGCATTGACCAGTTGCGAAACATCCAACGTGGACGCGCCGCTGTAGAAGACCGCGGTGGCATGTCCGTTTGCATCGGTTTCATCCGAAACAACTTCCAACGTGCCGATGCCGTTGCCCGTGGACCATACGACGTTGCTGCCGCTTACGGGAAGATTGAATTCGTCGCGCACAGTCGCAGTAATGGTCGTTGACGACACACCGTCTGCTAAAATTGAAGAAGAGCTGCTGCCAAGCACCAAGCCCGCGACTTCCGGCGCCATAAAATCGACTTCGCCGTAACCGCTTGCCTCACCGGCGTTGGCAACGATAGCGCAGTTGCCGACTTGGCGGGCGCTCGTTAAGTTCGTAGTGAAAGTTCCAGTCGAGTTCGTGAATCCCGACGCGGGAAGCAACGTACCTATCGTGCTCGTCACGGAAATCGCAACGCCTCCGCGCAGCGGATTACCGTACGCGTCATAAACGCGGCAAACGATCTGTGTACTCGATACTCCGTCTGCCGGAAGCTGCGAAACGCCGGGCGTAACATCCACCGACGAAGCTGTTCCTGCGACGTAGTTTGCGGTTTCCGAAACGCTCAAGTCTCCGGTTGCCGCAGTAATTTCGTCGTCGCCGACGGCCGTGGCGCTCGTCAACGTCGCAAGAGCGTACCCGTCTTGCGTCACGGCGCTGAACACAGCACTGACCGGCGAGCCAAAGCGGTCCGGTCCGCGCTTCGTTCTTGGAGTGTTGAACACCGACGTGTTGGCTTCGCTGCGGCTGAACGTCGCGTTATTCGAGTTCTTCCAAATTTCACGCGTATTTTTTCCGCTGTGTCCAGTGATCGTATAGCCATCAAGTTGACCGGATTCGGACGTAAATGTCACAACCGTTCCGTTCGAGACGGGACGATTTTGGCTGTCCAGAACTTGTGCACGCAAGAGCGCCGTACTTTGACCGTCCGCCACCAACTGACGCGGCGTGATCGTCATCGACATATGAGACGGCGTCGTCATCTGCAGAAATACCGAAGCGCTGCCGTTGATTTCGTTGTTGCTTGCAGTCACTGTCGCGTTGCCCGGATTCAAACCGGCGCGGAAAACGGCGGTGGCATATCCGGACGCGTCTGTCGAAGCGGACTCGGTAACGTCACCGTTTACGCTGCTGAAACCAACGATCGTGCCCGGCGTCGCTGGATTACCGTAGGTATCTCTCGCCAATGCGCGTACTGTCGTTTCACTTGCATTGTCGGCCCAAAGCGAATCAGAGTCCGTCGAAACCGTCAGCGAAGCCAGCGCGCCGGGACTCACCGCGATCGTCGTATTCCCGGTTACTGTTCCCGTTGACGCCGTTATCGTTACCGCTCCGGACGTAACGGGCGCACGGTATTGCGTCGTGGCGATACCGTTTTCCGTTGTGACAGCTTGCGCGGAGAAAGATCCCGAGCTCGCGGAAAAAGTCACCAGCACATTGCTGCGCAGTGTTTGTCCATTCTCGTCCATCACTCTTGCGCTGATCACAGACGTGTCCATTCCTGCGGTCATCGTCGACAAAGACGTGTTTACTTGAACCGAAGACGCCGCGTACGGCTGCAGGAATTCAACAAGTACTGTATCCGAATTATCGTTGTACTGTGCGATAACCATTGCCGTACCGATTACGTCGGTTGACGTCAGAGTCGCCAGCGCCGTTCCAGATTGCGCATCGGTGATGGCCGGTGATGTAATGACGCCGCGGGTCGTGGAAAAGGTCACCTCCACCCCGCCGACCGGATTGTTTTGTTCGTTTCGCACTCGCGCGCGAATCTGCGTGGTTGAAGCTCCATTGTCGGCAAACAATGTATCTTCGTCGGCGGAAACTGCGACCAACCCGCTCAAACTCGCCGCGCCGTCACGCACATTGAATGATCGGGATTGTGCCGTCTGCATGCTGACAAGCTCAACGTGCAGCGAGACGTTTCCGGTATCTTCCGGGGCAGTATACATCGTGCGCGCCACACCGTAATTGTCCGTTTCCACGGTGACATCGGGTCCGGCGTCGTCGAAGCTACCGCGAGTCACGGTAAAACGAACATTTTCGCCGGGCGCAGGTTCATGCTGTTCATTGACGACGTGTGCTTCGACCCATGCGGTGCCGAGCGGGCTGATCACGGGCGGATCGATAATGATCGAGTCGACGAACGCGAGATTGTCCCGTGCGGATGACACGGGGCTTAAATCGCCTTTTTGTTCACATCCATACCACAGGGCAACACTGAGCAGTGTTCCCATGGGCAACCAAAATCCTAATGGCAAACGGCGCTGCATCACATGCACTCCTTGCGCTTTATCCACAGTTTGTTCTAAAACTCAAATTTGTTTCGGCGATCTCGATGAGACTTGAGCAATATCGCCGCGGGCCTTTGGGCAGGCGTCGTAGCGCAATTGCTATAACACCTTTGCCAAAACTCCAACTCTGCGCGCACGCAAGTTGATTTTCGTGTTGGCTTTATTCCCAACCACTTGTTTGCAAGGCATGTGCCATGCAGTTTTTGCCGGACAATATTCTGATTTCTTTGCTCTTCACCAGTTTACGATTGGAGTTGTTTGGCGCGGATTTCAAAATCTTCGTAGAAATTGCCGTACAGGCAGTTCCGAACGTCCAAATCTTGCATGTTGCAAAAGAGAAACCCGCGACTCTTGAGCCGCGGGCTTCTCTTGCAAGCCTAGTTTGCTTACTGGATTCCTTCAGGTGTCGCCGTCAGCGTGGTCCCCGCGTTGTCTTCGCAGGTTACCGCGATGCTGTAGGATGTCGGGCTGGAAGCTCCGTCGTACGTGTAAGCGAACGAAGCGAAGTTATCGCCCGTCGGCAGCGACATATAGGGGTTGCCGTTCGGATCAACAAGAACCGTGGCGGCGCTCGCCAACGTCAGCGTGGCGGGATAGTCGGCATTGTCAATTTCGAACATACCCAGGGCCTGACGGAACAGGTCAAGGTCTGCGCGAGCCGCACCGATACGAGCACGATCCTGCGCACCCATGAAACGCGGAACTGCGACGGCGGCCAAAATACCGATAATCACGATCACGACCAAAAGTTCGATGAGCGTGAAGCCCTTTTGATTCTTCTTGTTACGGATTGCTTTTAACATGATTGTCTCCTGACTTGCGTTAACGGACACTTGGTGGTTCATACGAGTTCTGTTGTCCGATTCAGCAACCCATATGCCAGAATTCTTTTATTTCTAAATAGCTTTATAAATCATAGACTTCCATTATTCCAGACACATTGCGTTTTGCATTGAGGTTGATAACAATCATCGAAAACAACAACACGGTGTCATTGCACAACGCAAAATCTTATTGCGGAGGTTTAATTCCGTATCGCTGCAGCTTGCGGTAAATCGTAGATGGATCGATGCCAAGAATCTCAGACGCACGCTTCTTTTGCCACCCTGACTCTTCCAAGACTTGCAACAAGTATGATTTCTCAACATCGTCTAAAGTACGGGTCGCTGGCATTCGCGACGTTTGGACAACAGGTCCGATGGAACCTCCGAAGCGTTCCGGCAGTCCGGACACGTCGATGACTTCATGGTCACTTAAGATCACAATACGTTCAATTGCGTTTTCCAACTCTCTAACGTTACCCGGCCATGAATACTGAAGAAGTTTCTCCATGGCCTCCGGGCTAAACCGCTTCAAACTGACGTTCATCTTCTTGCAGGCACGTTCAAGGAAGAACTCCGCTAGATCGTGAATATCCGCCCGTCGTTCTCTCAGTGATTTAATGTGAATAGGAATTACCGACAACCTATAATAGAGATCAGGACGAAACTCACCTGTGAGCTGCTTGTTCTCAAGATCTGCGTTTGTGGCGGCAATAACACGGACGTCGATTTTCACGGGTTTCGTGGCTCCGATCGGCAAGACTTCGCGCTCCTGCAATGCCCGCAGCAGCTTGACTTGCAGCGAAGGTGACATATCGCCGATTTCATCCAAAAACAGCGTGCCGCCACTGGCAACCTTAAACAACCCGTCCTTGTCTCGAACCGCGCCCGTAAAACTTCCGCGCCGATGCCCAAACAGCTCGCTTTCGAGCAATGTGTCCGGCAGCGCCGCGCAGTTCACAGTGACGAATTCGCCGTGTGTTCTCTCGGAGTTGTGATGCAGAACCTGTGCAATCAGCTCTTTTCCGGTTCCCGATTCGCCCGTAATCAAAATTGTCGAATCGGAAGGAGCGACGCGCCGTACCAATTCAAGCAGGGACTTTGTTTCCGCCGAATTTCCGATGATCTTGGGCTCGCCGGTCGGTTCATCGAGCTTCGCCTTCAACCGGCGGTTCTCGCGTTTCAGTTCAAGGCTTTCCGCGGCTTTGCGCAAAACGACTTGAATTTCCTGTACGTGAAGCGGCTTTGTGATGTAGTCCATCGCACCAAGACGCAATGCTTCAACCGCTGTTTCAAGCGAAGCGAACGCCGTCATCACAATGACACCGATTTGCGGATCGCTTTCACGGATCTTTCGCAGCAGTTCAAGGCCGTCCATCTCCGGCATCCGAAGATCCGTAATGACCAGCTGAAAACTGTCCACTTCAAGCGCCGCAAGCGCTTCCGCGGCGGATTGCACTTTCTGCGCACGGAACCCCTCTTCGCGCACAACTTCTTCAAGGAATGCGCTCAAGCCCGGTTCGTCATCCACCAGCAGGATTTTTTCTCGCACCATTTATCTTATCTCCACACCCTGCGGTTCATTACTTAATTGCGCCGATCATGTCGAACATCGGCAAATACATCGATACCAACAGACCACCGATTACGGCACCCATTAGCACAATCACGATCGGCTCAATGAGCGACGTCATAGCTGCCACGGCGGCGTCGACTTCTTCGTCGTAGAAGTCCGCGATCTTCTCCAACATTTCGGCCAAACGTCCGGTTTGTTCACCGACGGCGATTAGCTGACACACCATGGCCGGAAACACGGCCGTCTCCATGAGCGGCTGCGTGATGTTCCTTCCTTCACTAACTTCTTTTCTAACCTTGTCAACCGCCTTCTGAATGACGACGTTGCCGGCAGTCTTCGCGGTAATTTCCAAGCCGTGCAGAATAGGCACACCTGACGAAATCAACACACCCAACGTACGCGTGAAACGTGCAACGGCTGTCTTGCGAATCACGGATCCAATGACCGGAGTCTTCAAAAGGAACTTATCTACGGAGGCTTTACCATTGGCCGTTTTGTGCCACTTCTTGAAAACGATGAACGCAACGACTAAGACTCCAAGTCCGGGCAAAAATGTTTTCTGCATGACATCTGAAAGTGCGAGCACAAACTGAGTAGGTTTCGGGAGCTCGGCACCAAGATCTTTGAACATGTTTGCAAAAACCGGAATCACTTTAATCAACAGAAAGACAGTCGCGCCAATCGCGACGCAAGCGATTACTGCCGGGTAAATCATCGCGCCTTTGACTTTTCTTCTAAGCGCGTCGGCCTTTTCGAGATAGACAGCAAGTCTGTTGAACACCATGGCTAAAGCGCCGCCAGTTTCGCCCGCGGCAACCATATGCACAAAGAGGTTGTCAAACACATCCTTGTGTTTGCTCATGGCTTCGGACAATGACTCTCCGCCTGCGACCTGATTGTGAATTTCTGCGATCGTCCGGCGAAAACGCTTATTCTGCATCTGATCGACGAGAATTTGGATGCACTGGTCAATCGGCAAACCGGCGTTGATCATCGTTCCGAACAAGCGCGCGAAAATCTTTAGATCTTTGACTCCGACACCGCCGCCGAGTCCACCGACTTTTATATCTTTCGGCTTTGTGCGAAGCTCAGAGACGACAACGCGCCGCTGTCTGAGCTTGGCCATCGCTTCCTGCTTATCAGTGGCTTCGATTTCGCCATTGACGGACTTTGATCCTGCGCCGCGACCTGTGTAAAGAAATACTGGCATGTGACTGTCCTTTGTGACTTAGCGCGGTTGCACGGAATGCCGTTGCGGCTGGATCGTCGTGGAAACAGCGCCGCCCATCATTCGCTGCAACTCTTCCGGTACATTCGCGACCATTAGCGCGCGTTCCGGACTAATTTGTTTCGTCATCACGAGATCGTACAACGACATGTTCAAAGTCTGCATGCCGTACTTCTGTGAGACTTGCAGAATACCGTACATTTCGTGAACCTTGTTTTCGCGGATCAACGCGCGGATCGCCGGCGTCAAAATCATGACTTCCGCGGCCAATACCACGCCTTGTCCGGATCGTCTCGGAATGAGTTTCTGCGTCATGACCGCTTCGAGCGACATCGAGAGCTGAGCTCGCACTTGGCCCTGCTGGTGCGGAGGAAACACGTCGATGATACGGTTGACGGATTCAGTCGCCGAATTCGTGTGAAGCGTCGCAAAAACAAGGTGGCCGGTTTCGGCGGCCGTGAGGGCCGCTTGAATAGTCTCTTGATCTCTCATTTCGCCGACCAGAATCACATCAGGGTCTTGTCGCAGCACGTACTTTAGTGCAGTTGCAAAACTCTTCGTGTCGGCTCCTACTTCACGCTGGTTTATCAATGCCCGCTTGTGCGCATGGACATACTCGACGGGATCTTCGACTGTAATAATATGTACGGGACGCTCCGTGTTGATTCGGTCAATAACCGCCGCAAGACTCGTAGACTTACCCGAACCCGTCGGCCCTGTTACGAGTATCAAGCCTTTAGGTTTGTTTGGAAAAGTCTGGCAGATTCGCGGAAGACGAAGCTGTTCAATTTGAGGAATAGCAAACGGAATCGCACGAATCACAGTCGTCAAAGACCCCCGCTGAAAGAAGATGTTGCCGCGAAAACGTGACAAACCTTCGATTCCGAACGCAAAGTCCACTTCATACTCGAGTTCGAGTTTCTTCTGCTGCTTGTCCGTAAGAATGCTGTATGCGAGAGCTTTGCAGTCTTCGGGTGTTAGAGGATCGTACTTCAAAGACACCAGCTGCTGGTCCACGCGGACTCTTGGGGGACTCCCGACCGCAGCGTGCAAGTCGCTTCCTCGTGCGGAAATCAACTCTTCGAGAAGTTTCCTGATGTCAATTCCGTTACTCATCTATTTCCTTTCTATCACATTGAAATGGACGATGCTTCTTCGTGCTTGACCAGACCCAATCCCCGGTCACTGATCATTCTCCGAATTCGATCAATCAGGTTGGAGTAGTCACCCAAAGAGCACTTTAGTGTGTATGAGATGTTTCTCATGATCTCGCTGTCGAAAGCCTCAATTGTGATCACGGCACGCGCAACCGGTTTCGACCATGCTCCATTGCTTGACTCCTCCGCTTCTTCACGCAGTAGCGAGTACTTGAGAGTTGTTATGTTCTTTTGCACAATATGGTCGAGAAACTCAGTGAACTTATCTTCGTCTGCCACCTTCTGTGCCGGAATACTGACGGTCGGCGTCACGCGGTAGACAGACACACCTTCGATTTCAATGGGAATCCTTACAGGCTCATTCTTTCTTTCCCATGCTCTTGCGCAATTCTCGTCCATCAACATCGTTCCCGACGGTGCTTTCCAAGCACACTGGCTCGCTCTTCGAACCAGTACGGATTGGCGAACGGATCTCATCGATCCCGCTGCGAGAGTATCATGTCCAGACGAGAGTCCGAGCTTAAGTGCGATGCGATGTTCGCTGCTCCCGTGCTTGCCGTTCATTTCGGCCAATCCGGTCAGAAGCAAGGACGCAGTTTTCGCGGCACTGGGAACATCTTTGAACAGCAGCAGGGAAACGTCCGGTGTGTAAGCAAGCAAAACGCCGCCGCCGGCTACTGAGCACTCGTTTATGAACTTGCGCATATCGCGTGCGAACTGGTTGATCGTGTCCCGTCGAAGGGTCGCAAGTACTTTTTGCTCGGTTTGCACAGCAAGTACGACATGGTCGGCGTTGAACTTACTCTTTCGTTTGTTCAGCTCGGTTTCGAGAAACAGCAGGTCGTCGAGTGACAAGCTCTCGAGGTAAAGGCTGATTCGACTACTCATGCTTAATGCCCTTCTCCAGTGATACGCAGTACTTCCTCAATTGTCGTGATGCCCGCTTTGAATTTCTCGCAGGCGTCCATTCTCAGAGTCAGCATACCTTCTTTGATAGCTGTGCCTTCAATTTCAAACGTGTTTTTTCCGTCAAGAACCATTTCGCGGATCTTTGGAGACATCGGCATCACTTCATAGATACCGGTTCGTCCTTTGTAGCCGCTTCCGTTACACTCCGCGCAGCCCGCTCCGTGGTAAAAAGTTTGTCCTTGCAGTTTGTCCGGATCAAGTCCGACTTCACGCAAGGCTTCGGGGTGGACCTCCACGGGAATCTTGCATTTCTTGCAGATCTTTCTCAAGAGTCGCTGTGCAAGCACCAGATTCACGGACGAAGAAACGAGAAATTTCTCGATTCCCATATCGATCAAACGAGTGACCGTTGCGGCCGCGGAGTTTGTGTGCAGAGTCGAAAGGACCAAGTGGCCGGTGAGCGCGGCGCGCACGGCGATAGAACCGGTTTCCAAGTCACGAATCTCACCGATCATGATGATGTCCGGGTCCTGACGAAGGAACGACTTTAGCGCCGAGGCGAAAGTCAGTCCGACGTCCTCCTTAACCTGCACCTGATTCAAACCGGCGAAGTTGTATTCAACCGGATCCTCAGCGGTCATCGTATTCACCGTCGGGGTGTTAATTCTCGAAAGCACACTGTAGAGTGTGGTGGTCTTACCGGAACCAGTCGGACCGGTCACCAGAATCAGGCCGTGCGGCATTCTAATCGCTTTTTCAAAATCGGCGAGCGCCTTTTCAGGAAAGCCGAATGAATTCAGATCGAGCGTCAAGTTGGATTTGTCCAAAATACGCATCACGATCTTTTCGCCGAATAGAGTCGGAAGAGTAGAAACACGCAAGTCGACCGCGCGCTCGCCAAGCTTCATCTTTATGTGTCCGTCCTGCGGGACTCGGCGCTCGGCGATATTCAACTTCGCCATGATCTTGATACGGGAAGTGATCGCGGCCTTGAGATGGCTGGGCGGCGACATCACTTCAACCAAGACGCCGTCGATACGGAAACGGACGCGGAACTGCGTTTCGTACGGTTCAAGATGGATATCGGAAGCACGCTTGTTGATGGCGTCAGCGAGTATGCCGTCCACAAGTTTGACCACCGGGGCGGTTTCAACTTCTTCTTTAAGCCGTTCAAGTTCCGCATCGTTCGACTGCGAAACCACCTCGACTCCGGTGTCGTCGCCCATGTCGGCGAGAATCTTGTTGAGCGTACCGCCCATTTGGTAGTAGCGCTCAATGGCCCGCAGAAACTGCGTTTCGGTACAAACCACGGGCTGAACATTGAAGCCCGTGATGAACTTGATGTCTTCTAGAACGAAATCAATACTCGGGTCAACCAGCGACACGCGAAGCGTCTTGCCCGAACGACTTATAGGAAGCACCTGATACTTCTGAATAAAGTCCTTAGACAGAAGTTTGAGAACTTGTTCGGGTACGGTGTGCTTCTCGAGGTCGACCAGTTCAAGGCTATAGTAATTGCTAATGAACTGTGCGATCTGATCTTCGGAAATAACACCAAGTTTGGTCAACTCCGTGATGACGGAATTGCCCGAGTCCTTCTGGCGCGACTTGAAGATGAGATATTGTTCCTGCGAAATCAGCTCATTGCTGATCAGGAGATTCGGAAGTCGCGAACTCATTGATGGCCCTGAACGCTGTTGAGCGTTTCCAACGTTTTCGAATTTCTCTTTTGCATCACGCTCAGAATTTGCAAAGTGCGGGCCAGCAAATTGCAAAATTTAGCGCGCATATCGTGGAATTTCGACGAGAAACTGCGAAACGCGATACTTTGGACGTTCGAGACGCTTGAGTTCGTTGTCGTTTTTCGACTTATCGCAAGCTCATTGCAAAAAAAGACCCGGCGCATTTCGCGTCGGGCCTTGAAGTTTTGCTTTAAGTATTCTTCTATCCGCTATGTCTTATGACGAGTATGTCGCCATCTTTCACAACGTAATCTTTGCCTTCCAATCGCACGAGTCCTTTGGCCTTGCAGCCGGGATAGCCGCCTTCGCGGACAAAATCGTCATAGTGAACGACTTCGGCCCGGATGAACCCTTTGGCGAGATCGGAGTGAATCACTCCGGCGGCGTCGACGGCCGTTTCGCCGGCATGAATCGGCCACGCGCGGGTCTCTTTGTCTCCGGTGGTCAGGAAGCTCTGCATGCCCAAAAGCGCATAGCTCGCTTGAAGTACTCTATCGCGCGCTGACTGCGTGACGCCCAAATCTGTCATAAAAAGTTCACGTTCGGCAGCTTCCAATCCTGCGATTTCTGCTTCAATCGCTGCGGACAGACCAATAACTGCCATACCGTCTGCGGCAAATTCTGCGCTCAGTTTCTCAGCCAAACTTACAGCATTGCTCAAGGTATCTTCAGCGAGGTTGAGAACGACCAACACCGGTTTTTCACTCAAGAGCTGAAAACCGCGCAGCGCTTTTTTCTCGTGCACTTCCAAATCGAGAATTCGCAGCGGCTTTCCGTCTTCGAGTTGAGCCTTCGCGCGTTCGAGCACATTCAGTTCGAGAGTCTCTTGCGCGGTCGGCGGTTTCACGCGCACTTGTTTCAGCAGTTTCTCGTGACGTTTTTCAATAACGATCAGATCGCTGAAGATGAGTTCGTCTTGAATGCGGCGAATATCGCGCGGTGGTTCGGCGGATTCCAACGCGCCCGCAAGTTCAAAGCCGCGCACGACCAGCGCAAGCGCGTCGGCGTTCTTGAGTTCGCCTGAGAACACGCCTTCGAACCAGCTTTGCTTGGACGCGCCTTCTTCGAGGCCGGGCGTGTCGAGATATTCGACGGTAGTGTGGATAAGTTTGCGCGATTCACTCATTTCACCCAACTTATCCACACGGGGGTCAGGAACCTGGGTGACGGCGCGCAGCGTTTCGCGCTTGTGCATCGCAGCCGGATCGGGCTCCGTGCCGGTCAAAAGATGAAAAACGGTGGTCTTCCCGGATTGGGGCGCACCGATAAGGCCAATATTCATGTTGTCTTATTGAGGATTGAGAAAGTACTAATAGTTAATGAGGTAGTTGGAAACGCCGGGTGCAATATCATAATGATTAGTCTCGCCGCTCCGTGGCGTGATTCGCAAAATGAAGGGGTTTTCGCACTGCACTTGAATTGAAAGGCCTTCGACTTTGGGCGTACAGATCAGAGAAACATCCTGATCTCGAAAACGCAAATGCTCTATGCCATGCACGTCGGTACGCGCAATGTGCCAGTCTATCGTGTTGTTTGCGCCATCTATTGTCAGCCCCAGCACGTTTTCGATCAACAGCGCAATGGGTCCCAGTCCGCTCCAGCCCACGAAATCTTGCCTGCTGTAGAATATGCCATCCCAGCGCGTTGCAGGCAACATGCGCTCCGGCGAATAGCATTCCCAAATCGTCTTGTAGCCGTCACCGTAGCGCTCCTCGTAAGCAATATGGCTCTCATCCGGTGTAAAGTGCTCGTAAACTTCGAGCATGTTGGAGACGTGGTTAAGCGCGACCTCGTCTGCCAAATCATTTTCCTCTACCGCCTCAAGCCCTTTCACGACCATAAAGTTAGTTGGCGCCCAAACACTTCCCAGCCAGTAGTGTCCGGTGGAATCGTATTCGTTTTGATTTGCCGCCAGCGTCGGCACGCGATGGGGCCGGTTGAATGTCGAGGTGTCTTGAAGCCAATTGACGCACGCGTCAATTTGTTGTTGGTCCGCTATTTCTGCCACAAGCGGCCAAAACCCGCCGACGTGCATCACGGAACTTCGCCCGCCAGATTTGTTCACGTCGAAATAGAACTTTCGCTCGGGATCCCAGCACTTCTTGTTAACAACTGTGGCAATCACGTTCGCACGCTCCCGGAACTTATTCGCTTGCGCACGATCACCTTCGAATTCAAGCATATTTGCTATACACCGTGCGGCCAGCGCCTGCTGGCACGACATGTCAACCCATCCCCCCTGCTCGCAATCCGGTCGCGGTGTGTTGTCCATCCCGCTTCCCAGCGGAGTATTGTAGTAGAGCCCGTCGACAGAGGGCGATGCGCAGTTTGCGTCTATCCATTCGTAGTAATGGGTCAAGTGCGGAAGCACTCGGGTAAGTCGAGTACTGTCACCCGTGATCTGATAGTATCGCCATTCCATCCACGCGAATAGCGGTGGATTTATCAGCGGTTCGTCTGCGGTGGGCTCTGCGGCTTCTCGTCCGTCGCTCTCCCAATATACACGTTGAATGTAGCCGTCGTCACGCTGTTTCGAATAGAAATTGTCGAGCGATCCCATACCCGGAAACGCCCGCGGCGAATACACGGAGAATGCCGACATGAAACATGAGTCCCATTGATAAATCAGTTCATTGAAACCTTCATCCAGATAGCTATTCACAAATCCGTTTTCAGGCGTTCCCGAGCTGATCTTCTGCCACGCCATCGCCCACGCGGCATAATAAAGATTGACGAGTCCCGTATCTGACAGAACAGGTCGCGGCACGAGAGTTGGATCAAATGGCACGCCACGCGACTTTCGCATCGGATGCGGCTCGCCGACTTTCAAGACCGAGTTGCCGTCCGGCGCAACTTCCGGATTGGAAGGATCCGCAATCCATTCGCCGTCGACAACAAATTTATAGTAATACCACCCAATCGGCAGCGTGGTGGAGCTACTCCACGTCAAGCCAGTGCGCTCCATGCGCAGGGCTTTTGCGTCCCAGTTATTGAAACTCCCGGCGACAAACACCTCTTGTATCTCGCGATCCGGCGAATAGTGAAATTCAACGGGCAAGTCCTCAGCGGCCTGAGCCAACCTAATCAGACCCAAGATAAGGAAAATCAGCACGGGAAAAGATTTACAGTAAGACATTGGAGAAAGAAGCACATTCCAAAACTATGAATATACTAAACTTGGCCGGATGTGTCAAGCTGAATTCGTCGCAAACCTTGACAAACCACACATCTTTTCGTATCTTGCAAACAACTTTGAACCACAAACTACTTTGCAGAAACGGAGAATCATATGGAAAGTCATGAGTTAGACATGCTGGAGAAAAGGGTGCTGGCGAGTTTCCACTCGGATGGGGCGGCAGAAACCCTGATGGGCATAGCGCTTGGCCTTGCCGGTTTCCATATGGCTGCTCAGTCAGACGCGCCAACAATCGGCATCCTCCCCGTTATTGTGATTTTACTTGCGCGTGCGTGGAAGAAACGAATTACCTATCCGCGGCTGGGTTACGCAGGCTTCGCGAAGCGCGGCCGCACAAAAAGACTTACGGTAGTGCTGACGCTGCTGACCGTTACCGCCGTCGCGCTCGTGGCGATTCAATACCTACCGACTGGCAGCGGAAAACTAGTTATGGGACTAATTGTTTCCGCCGCAATCACGCTACCCGCTATTCTGAAAGGTATGCGCCATTTCTATCTCTTCGGGTTGCTATGTTTCGGTCTGATTGCAGCCTCAACGTACATTCACGTCAGCGCAGGCTATGCAATTGCCGCGACCGGCGCAATCCTCCTCGTGGTTGGATTGATTCGTTTGAAGAATTTTTTGGACCAGCATCCCAAGCAGATGGGAGAAGCCCCTCTTGGAGCCTGAAAAAGAAAAAAGCGGCGCGCCGCTTCCCGAAGTTGATCCGATTGTCCACGCTCCCGCCCGGCTGGGAGTTCTCGCGCTGTTAGCCGTCGTCGACAGCGCGGATTTCACGTTCCTGCAAAAACAAACTGGGCTAACGAACGGTAATCTCTCCACTCACCTCACCAAATTGGAATCCGCAGGCTATGTCAAGATCGAAAAGAAATTCGTGTCGCGCGTTCCGAGAACTCTGGTGATGCTGACGAAAGACGGGATGAAAGCGTTGACGGACTATCGCAGGCAGATGGAAGAGATTATTCGGGGGTTGCCGAAGTGAGGTCGATAGAATCTGGGCCACAAAATCAAACGGCTCGCCTTTGCAGGCGAGCCGTTTTCTTCCCAGTCATCCCTTTTAAGGGATGACGCTATTCACATAGATTGGCCAAACGGATGTAGGCATCCGAAACTTTGTGCATTTCGGAATACAGCGCGGCGGAGGGCGCGCCGTAGCTCAGCGTGCGCAGCTCTTTGCAGGCGCGCACGAGATCGGCGGCGGCTTCGTTGTAGAACTTCTTCTGATAGGGAGTGCCGTCGTCGAGCGAACCTTTGACGTCACGCGCGTAGCTCAACAGCTCCTTGGAATTTTCGCGCAGATATGCGGACTCGGCAGACCAATTGGCTTCGAGCATAGGAATGAACTTGTTCCAGAACGCTTCCAGTTCCGCCGGAGCGCTGGTGGGCAGATAGTGCGGATCCATGAAGCTGTAGCCCCAATCGGGATCGGCATACGGGTCATCCGCGGCCATCGCGGCGGTTCCGAACAGCAAAAGTGCAAGTAGTGAAATGCGAATAATAGTCATAACAGAATTCCTTACCGAAATACTCCCGAGTTATCGGCTAACCCTTGAAGATACAACTCTCTTGTGTATAAAGCAAGTCTTGCCATTGCGGGTCTGGAGACCCACAACGGCGGCCCGAGTTCCGACTCGGTTGCGCAGACTTTACCCGGCTCGTCGACCAGCGTGGACGCTGGCCCCAGTGTCGCGGTCGCGGTTCCTTCAGGTCAATTCACTACTTCCCTGCCTCTGGCAGGGGCACGCCCGGAAACGGCCTGAGGCCTATAGCAATAGAAAGTAGCTGGCGAACTTATAAAATCCCCGCAAGGGTCGCGCCAATGTTAGAATGCGGCAGCCAACGGAGTTGCGGCCCGGGAATAGGGATGTGCTCCGGGAGGATAAACGGTATCAATCTCGACGGCTTCAGCCGGATCACGCAGGGCCTCTTCCAACGCGCAAATCGCCACCTCGCACATGGGACCTTCAGGCTCCTTGGTCGTGATCTTTTGCAGCCACAATCCCGGCTGAATCAGGGCATTGACAAATGGATTACTCGTATGCCGGGCAGAGAACTTGAGTAGTTCAAAGGATAGCCCAGCCACCAGTGGAATCAACGGGAGGTGGACCAGCAACCGAGTCGCGGCATTTTGATAGGGTCCCCACAGGGCCACCACCGCCGTGTCCACAAGCACAAAGAAGATGATCGCCAAGATGGCGACGATCAATAAAAAGCTCGTCCCGCAGCGGGGATGGAAGCGCGTCTGTTTTAGGACCTGCGCCGGCTCGAGCGGCTGCCCCTGTTCATAAGCGAAAATCGTCTTGTGTTCCGAACCGTGGTATTGGAAGACGCGGAAGATGTCTTTGAACTGTGAAATAAGCCACATGTACCCGACCAACGCGATGATACGGCCAGCACCTGCGACAAGATGGAAGGCCACTTGACCTTGGTCACCGCCGACGAGGAGCTTAGCCAGCACGTAGGGTAAGTAGAGAAACACTCCAACGCCCACGACAATTGCCACCAACGTCGAAAGATAGCCCAAAACTTTGTCTTTTGCCGAGACTGGCTTTTTGTTCGACTTATCTTTGGGATCAGCTTGATCCGCCGACCAGTTCAACGCATTCACGCCGACTTTCATCGCTTCAACCATGCCAATGGCGCCGCGAATGATCGGCAGGCTATAGAACTTATTCCGCCGTGTAATGGGACGATACGGGTATGCCCTCAGGGCAATTCCGCCGTCCGGCGTGCGCGCCGCCATGGCCACTCGGTAGGGGCTGCGCATCATCACACCTTCGATCAATGCTTGCCCGCCCATCGCCAGCTCGGTGGACATGTCCTTGCGGTTTGGGGCGCTTCCGTTATTATTGTTGCTCATAATTGCTCACTCCTTGCCCCCAGAATGCAGAAAAGGCGATGTCTCGCACAAGACACCGCCCGAAAAAACAACTTACGTTCTGCTTACTTGTTCGCAAACTTCTGATATTTCTTGCGAAACTTATCGACACGACCAGCCGTATCTACTAATTTCTGCTGACCCGTGAAGAACGGATGGCAGGCAGAGCAGATTTCGACTTTCCATGGGTCCTCATTGCGGGAGCCACGGGTCTGGAATGTATTGCCACAGGCACATTCCACGGTCAGAAGTCGGTAGGTCGGGTGAAGATCGGGTTTCATGACATACTCCTCGAATTAAGACGTAGAATATATAGATATTCCTCGAAAATGTCAACTCAATAGGGAGACAGCAGGTTCCCGACAGATTTTATTGCGACATCAATTTACTTGATTTTCCCCTCTTCTGCCACTACCTTGCTCAAATGAAAAACATACTGTTTGCCGCATTGGCGCCATTTCTACTCTTCGCAGTTTCCTGTACCTCGGAGGACAGCGAGACTCCCATTCCCACTCCAACCGAATCCGTCAAAGGCATTTCCCTGTCGCCGCGCTCTTTCAGTAGTGCGGATTTCACGACCTTTTTCGAGTTGGTGGACGACGCGGGCCATTATTTGACGTGGGCGGGTGATTGGATGCAGCTTGCCGATTCCAATTCAGCCGCCGCAGTAGTATGCGCGCTGGCCGCACAATACAACTATGAGCCGGCCATCCTGACAAGCTGGTTCCGCACGGAAGACGGATCACCGATACATGACTTGACGACGGCGAACAAACAGCTATTTACTCAGTATGTCAGAGATTTTGCCGCGAGATATCAGCCGCCGATCATGGTGCTGGGAGTCGAACTGAACACAGCCAACGAGTATTCGGCGCAAAACTACACCGAGTTCGCTTCGGCCTTCCCTTCCGCCCGCGACTCCATTCGCCGCGTGTCGCCCAACACAAAAGTCGGCGTCGATTTTCTGTGGGAAACGATGCTCGGCTATCACGGCGGCCTTTTCGGAGGAGTCAATGATACGACTAATACACAATTCGATTTGATTGACAATTTCCCCTCGGCGGACTTCATCGGTTTCAATACTTATCCGAGTCTCATATTCGCCGATCCCGATTCTATTCCCGCCGGCCATTACTCGCGTATCGCCGACGTAACAAGCAAACCGGTTGCGTTCTTCGAGTGCGGCTGGCACTCAGGCGCGAACATTCCCGGTTGGGAGAGCAGCGAAGCAGAACAAGCGAGGTTCGTTTCGAAGTTTTTTGACTCCACGAATTCGCTTGATCCCATAGCAATCATCTGGTCGTACCTGTTTGATCAGCAAATCGCCGAACCGTTTACGACCATGGGCTTGTGGAACAGCAGCACAAACTCACCGAAGGCCGCTTGGACGGTGTGGATGGACGCGGAACAATAGAGAACAGAAATTATGCGCAACGTATTGGCCGTAGTCGTATCGGGAGTTTGGATTATTCTGTCGGAGTTCGTGCGCAACGAATTCTTCTTCAAGTCGAAGTGGATGGATCACTATGCCAAGCTCGGATTGAGTTTTGAGACTTTGCCGATCAACGGCATCCTCTGGACTCTTTGGAGCTTCGGGCAGGCTTATCTCATCTTTCGTTTGCTGAAGAAGTTCTCATTTGTGGAGACGATTTGTCTTACTTGGTTGGTCTGTTTCGTCATGATGTGGTTTGTCTTATATAATCTGCAAGTGCTGCCAACGGGGTTGCTCGTGTTTGCGGTGCCGTTAAGTTTGCTCGAGGTTCTGGTTGCGGCGTGGATTGTGCGGAAGGTTGCGGTCTGAGATTCCGGCGGGGAACCGCGCTGACGCACTTAATCCCCGCTCGGCGAATCGAAGTTCTGCTAACTTCATATTTCATATTTCATACTTCATATTTTCGGAAGCCCCCCTTTTATCCCCCCGGAAGACCGGAGGGAAACAGAAAAAACTCCCGGTGCCGCACACCGGGAGTTTTGTTTTTTGGTCGCGGCCCGGAGGTGTCTGCCAAGTAACACGTCGGGCCGCATTGGAGCATCCTGTTCTCGAACTACATCATCGTGTCAACGCCCGTTCATCCCTTCGAATCTAAATGAAATCGAACCGAATTGGCGGCCCCGCCGAGCCGTGTGAAAGCGATCCTTCGGCCCCAACATATTTCCCGCATAGCCGATCAAATTCGGCCCGAATCTATCCTTGATGTCGTCGCACGCATGAGTCAGCGAATCCCGATCCTGTCTGGGAGCAAACAACTCCTGTTGAAGCACTCGTCCCATCGGCACGAGCTGCGACACGTCGACGCCGATTAATCTTACGGGTCGCGACGGATCATAAATCTGCTCGAAGATCATCTTCGCCGCTATGAAGATATCTGCCTCCATGTGCACGAAGCGCGCGAGTTTCTTCTGCTGATGCACGGTCTCGAAGCCCTTGTAGCGAACTTTCACCGTCACCACTCTGCCCGTCAGCCGCGCGGTTCTCATCCGGCGCGCAACTTTCTCGCTCAAGAGCAGGATGCGGCCCAAGATTGCATCCGCGCTGGTTTGATTTTCGAAGAACGTCGTTTCATGACTCATGGACTTTTCGACCGGAAGATCGTCCGCACGTAATATCGTACTGTTCCCCCCACCCCGCGCCAAAAGCTGCAGTTCCGGTCCGCGCACACCCAATTTGTTGCGCAAAATATCCGTCGGATAGATTGCCAATTCATACAACGTGCGAATTCCCAAACCATTTAGCACGTGCCGAGTCGCGGGACCGACTCCGTTCATCTCCTCGACGGGCAGCGGGCCCATGATTTCGGCGACTTTCGACGGTGGAATGTGCGTGAAACCCCGCGGCTTGTGCATGCCGCTGGCAAGTTTAGCCACGCAGCGCGACGCTCCGGCACCGATGGATGCCGTAATACCCACCTCCTGCTCAATCCGTCTTTGAATTTCGTGTGCGACCGCAGCGACACTCGGCCAATGCCACACGACGTCTGTCATGTCCAAGGCCGCTTCGTCGATGGAAATAAACTCGACTTTGTCCGTGTAGTCGACCAGGATATCGCGCACGCGTCTCGACGCATCGACATAGCGGCTTGAGTCGGAGCGCACGCAGATCGCCTGCGGACACTTCTGCAGCGCTTCGTGCATCGGCATGCCGGACCTGACTCCGTACTTGCGGGCTTCATAAGACGCCGTGGTCACGACTCCCCGGCCACCGGGGCTTCCGCCGACCAGAACCGGCTTGCCGCGCAGACTCGGATTGTCGCGCATTTCGACCGCTGCGAAAAATTGATCGAGATCGAGGTGAAAAATGGTTTTGCTCATGGGTGTTACCCTATCAAGTTCCGGCCGGGTTGCGCTACGCCTAACCCGGCTCGGCGATGCATGAAATCTGAAATATGAAGAATAACGTCGGTCATCCGATTTTCGCCTACGTTTCGTGTCTCAAGCGCTCCATGCGCCACGCCTGCGACTCGTTGTTGAAAGACAGCTCATAGACCTCAGGACCGTCGCAGCAGACCGAGAAATAGTGGTAGAGGGCCGAGCCGTCCTTTTGGCGCCATGTGCCGTTGATGCGAAAGACCTTGTAGACTCGCTCGCGCCAACGGAATTTCAGGGGAGTTAACTTACCATGTTGAAACAGGGCAATAACTTCTATAGGATCAAAGAGTTCGGTATCACTCATTGTCATCTAAACATCTGTTCAAAAGACCCGCCAAAGAAATCCGGCTACGTTTTAGGCCGGAATGAACACTTGTTCAAAAGACAAGATACGACAAGAAACCAGAAAAGTCAAGAGGTACCTGTTGAATCTGACTCTGTGGGATCGCTCTTCTTGACAGAGCTCTGTTCGCGACCGCCTTGAGAATTCGACCATGAAGCCGTATCTTAACAGCGATGTTTTCCCGATGGCCCCTAACCCGACTCCTGCTCTCCACGGTATTTTCCGGTCTCCTGCTGACCGCGAATTTCGCCGTAATCGAACACGGGTGCCACCATCCGGAAGAATCCGCCTCCCACGACTGCGCTCTATGTTGGATATCGTTCTCGCCTGCCGAGAGCATCCCTCAGCAAACCCTCACCCCACCCTCGCGACCGGAACCGGCGGTATCTTTGCCGGACATCCTTCCGGTTCGCTTCGAGCAGCCCTGCTCGCACGCCCCGCGCTCGCCCCCCACTCTGTAACCTCATTTCCTTCTCAGTAAACACCGTCCGCTTGCGTTGATTGCGATGCGGTGCTCTGTGCTTGTTTCATTCAACGAGGTTACACATGTCGTTTCGTTTTTCACATCCATATATATGGCTTGCGTTCGCGTGCTTGACGGTCTCGTCGGCAGTGCGCGCAGGCGTTACCAACCCGGACATTTCGGTTATCGGTCAAATGCGTACGTTTGTGACCGACGACCCTGCCGACGTCAACCGCGACCGTCCGCAAATGTCCTTCGACGAAACCGAACTGATGTTTGATGCGGCTCTGAATCCGTTCGCACGCGGCACATTCGTGTTTGCCGTTGCCGACGAAGCCATCGAAGTGGAAGAAGGATTTCTTACACTGAGCAAGGGCCTTCCCGACGGACTTGGACTGAAGTTCGGTAAATACCGTGTCGGTTTCGGAAAACTCAATGCGGTTCATCCGCACGCCTATCCGTTTCCAGAAAGGTTCAACGTCTTGGCCGAGTATCTTCCGGGCGAAGAATCCTACAATGAAATCGGAGGGCAAGTCTCTTACAGATTGCCTCTCAAATCCGATCTTTCTTCCACGGTATCGCTCGACGTACTGCAGGGAAATTCTTTTCATCCGGACGAAGAAGATGAGTCGCGCTTAGCCGTGTTGGGGCGCTGGGCGAATTTCTTTATGCTGAACGAAGAATCCTCGATGGAGATTGGCGTCTCCGGAACACAAGGAGTGAACAACGTCGCCGCGAAGACCACCACCTCGGTTTACGGTGTGGACGCCAAAGCGAAGCTGTGGTTCAACCAACAAAACGTGCTCGCATTGCAAGGAGAGTTCTTGGCCCTCGACCGTGAAGACGCCGAGATCGACGAGACCACGGGCGAAGTTTCCACGTCGCACGTACGTCCCGTCGGCGGATATCTGTTCGCGGACATGACCGTGAAGAAGCGTTACAATTTCGGCGCGCGCGCGGAACACTACCAGCGCCCCGTCGCCGACAAGCCGTGGGATCAAGCCGTTGGCGTCTTCGCGGGGCTTGCGCTGATGGAAGAGACCACGCTCTTTCGTTTGAACTGGGACAGGTTCATGCCTGATGCCGAGGACGCTTTCAATACATTTACGTTTCAAGCGATTTTCTCCATGGGCCCGCACAAACCGCATCAATTCTAAAGGAGACTCTCATGAAAACTACTGGAATGATCGCGGCGGTGTTGGTGTGCTTGTCCCACTCTTTTGCCGCCTTAACCGTCGGAGCTTCACTGCCTGATTTCGCGTCGATCGCGTCTTACGTCGGCGGTGATCGCGTCGAAACGTTTTCGATTGCCCGCAGCAAGTCCGATCCGCATTCTGTCGAAGTGCTGCCAACCTATATGGTGCGAGTCTCGCGTGCCGATTTGTATTTGAAAGTCGGGCTTGGTTTGGATCAGTGGGCGGATCAAATTATCGAAGGCGCGCGCAACTCCAAACTCAAGATTGTGGATTGCTCGGCCGGAGTTTCAGTGTTGGAAAAACCGACGGGCAAAGTGGATGCGTCGATGGGTGACGTTCATCCGGACGGAAATCCCCACTATTGGCTCGCCCCCGAAAACGGCGTTGCGATCGCTCAGACAATTGCCAACGCACTTTCCGCACTCGATCCGGATCACGCGGAACTTTTTAGTGCCAACGTCGAAAAACTCCGCTCCGAAATCGCGGCCAAACTTCCTTCTTGGCAGGAGATCGCGGATCACATCCCCAATCATGAATTCGTGAGCTATCACTCGTCGTGGAGCTATTTTGCCGAAGCCTTCGACTTGAAGATTGCCGAAAAGATCGAACCCGTTCCCGGAATTCCGCCGACGGCAAGACATCTGGCGAATCTTGTCAATGTAATTGAATCGGAAGGCGTGAAAGTGGTCGTTCAGGAACCATATTTCTCCGATGACGGAGCGAAGTATCTCGCGCGTGAAACAGGTGTGACGGTCCTGAAACTTGCGCCTTCCTGTGAGGATGCCGATGCGTCCTCCTATTTGTCGCATTTCGATCAGATTTTTTCGGCATTTGAAACGGTCCCCGCAAAATGATAGAAGCATTCTCCTATCCGTTCATGTGGTGGGCGCTCGCCGCTTGTTTGGTTTTGGCCGGAATCCACGCGTACCTCGGTTTCCACGTCGTGAAACGCGGCGTGATCTTCGTGGATCTTTCGATGGCACAAATTGCTGCGTTCGGGATGGCGGTAGCCATTGCCACGAACATGCACGATCACCCGGTTGCCGGGTACCTCTTCCCTGTTGCGGCCACGTTGCTGGGCGCGGTGATATTCGCGTGGCTGCGACACCTCGAGCACAAAGTTCCTCTCGAAGCATTCATCGGCATCACCTTCGCATCGGCTCAAGCTCTCGTTTTGCTGTTGCTTGAGCACACGGCATCAGGCACCGAACACCTCAAGGAAACTTTAGTCGGCAACATCTTCACGGTTTCGCCGTCGACGGTCATTCGTACGGCGGCAATCTACGCGGGAATCGGCTTGATTCACTTTTTGATTCGCAAGCCTTTGTTCGAAATCACGAACAACCCCGAAGCCGCCAAGAAAACCCGCAACATGTTCGGGTGGGATGTGCTCTTCTATGGAACCTTCGGAATCGTCGTCACCTCATCCGTGAAAATCGCCGGAGTGCTGTTAGTCTTTGCGCTTCTGGTCATTCCGTCGGTGGCCGGTGTGCTCGTCTCCGACAAAGCCAGCGTGCGCCTGATCGTCGGCTGGTCGTTCGCGTTTGTTTGCAGCGTCCTCGGACTTGCGGCAGCATTTTTGTTTGATGCGCCGGCCGCGCCAATGATTCTGACCGTGCTGACGGCCGCACTGATCGTCCACGGCCTCGCAGTCACGGCCATTGGAAAACTCAGAACACGCTGAAAAGCCGTCTGCAATCAGAAAGGTCGCTCAATTCTGGGCGGCCTTTTTGTTGAATAGCGATTGTTCAAACGTTCAATGCTCTACTTTTGAACAAATCTCGCCACTGGAGGTTAGTCAAATAGAAGGCTAAATTGGGACATGGAGAAAATGGACAAAAGACTCATTTTGGTGATGCTGTTCGCCGCGGTCGGGATGTTTGTCATGGCGAATTGGTCGTGCGGCCGCGAAGAAGTCGTGCGGCCGGAAGAAATTCGCAGTAAACGACTGGTAGTCTATGATCAGGAGAAGTATCAGGAACTCGCCCGACTTTGGGAGAAGTACAATAAAGCGTATCCCTCCGAATTCGCGTACGGCAATTGGGTCTATGCGGAGCGCTATGCGGGTCACGACTTTATTCCACTAGTCAAAAGGGGGTTGAAGAAGTACCCTGACAATCCTTTGCTGCTTTATTTGGCAAGCATGGAGAACCAAGGCAAGCCCGAAGACAGGCAGGCGTTGGAGTATCTTGAGCGCGCGGTCGCAATAGATCCGAATTTCCTTGATCCGTGGTTCAGCTTGGTGACGATTTACATGAGCTTCGGTGACGACGAAAAGGTGAATCTCGCTTTGAGAAAAATTCTTGAAAGCGGTTACGTTCACGACGACATCTACGATTACAATTACAATGTCTTAATCGGACTCGAACAGAACGCCGTATTGATCTCGAACGGTGACAACGACACATATCCGGTGTGGATACTGCAGCGTATACTGAATGTGCGTCCCGACGTCACGCTCGCAAACATGAGTTTGCTCAACACCAAGTGGTATCCGGTCTATCTCGTGGAACACGGTGCGCCACAGTTTGTGACGGCTTCTGAGGTCGAGGCGATTCGTGACAGCTCGGATCAAGCACTTGCCGCTCGCACGGAGAAGACACCGGTCTGGAATCCCTATTCGTATCCCTTGATCACAAAGATGATTGGCGCGGCGGAGCGCGAACGTCGTCCGGTCTATTTTGCTCACACCGTGTACGAAGACGAGTTCATAAAGTCATACAAAGAGCAGGGATGTTTGCTCGGTCTGGCGACGCTCGTTACGCCCTGCGGCGACGACAAAAACAAACGACTTGAAGATGCAATGCGAATATGGGTCAACCAATTTCGCACGGGCGGAATGGATAGTTGGCGGCTGCGGAGCACGAAACCCACGGATGCCGGACGAATGTTGATGCCGAACTACGCTTTTGTCGCGGCCGTCTCAGCGGCAAAGCTAAAAGGCGCTTCGCCTGAACTTCGCGGCGCCTTGTTCAAGTGGTATCGCGCGCATGTCGAACCGATCTTGAACGAGGATATGAAGAAGAAAGTTTGTCAAGTCTGGTGCGAAATCGAAGACGTCCCGGAGATTTCGGAATGGTGCAAGGTTCAGGACTGTCGAATGTGACCGACGAATGGTCGCTGCTCGACCGCGCGCGGCTTGGAGTCAAGTCCGCGTGGGGTGAATTGCTGCGCCTGCACCAGTCGCGCTTGACCGCGATGGCATTGTTGATTACAGGATCCGGCGATTCCGCCAAGGACATCGTGCAGGAAGTCTTCACGCGCTTGATACGCGTCGAGTTTCAGCACCGTCAAGGAACGTTGTCAGGATGGCTTTCCACGGCAACGTGGCGGCTTGCCGTCAAAGAAAAAGACCGGACGACGAAACTGTCCGGTCTTGAGTCATTTGTCGAACCCTTCGAGTCTGAATCACAACTTGATACGTTGATCAAGGACGAGCGTTCGCGACAAATCGCCGTTGCGATTCGCGATCTGAGCAACGAGCATCGCGAATGTTTGATTCTCCGGTTTTATGGAGAGCACAGTTACGAGGAGATTGCCGAGCTGACGGGAGTCCCGCTCGGCACGGTGAAATCACGGTTATTTCACGCTGTCAAGAGTTGTCGTGAAATACTGCGAAGAAAAGGAGTATTGGATTCATGCATCTGACCGACGATACACTGCTTCAGATTTCTTTGGAATTGCTTGAACCTGTCGAGACGGCCGTGGCGATGAAACATTTGAAAGAGTGCCAAGAGTGCCGCGAGCGCTTTGCAATAGTTGGCAACGACGTCTCTGTATTGGGAAGCGTCCGGCCCGACGTTTCACCGATCGCACTGCCTAAGCTGCCCGCAAAGACAGTCCAAAACCGTTCCTATTTGCGTGCGGCCGCGTTGCTGTTGATCGGCTTCGGAGCAGGCGTCGTGTTCACGTGGTCCGCGCAGCGCATGCCGCCGACGGTGACTCCGTACCACAATTCAGGCGGCACACCGTCGGACTCGATTGCTTCGTTTGTGCCCACTGACGGAACGGATGTGAAGCGATTCTGAAAATGTGCACACTTCATCGCAAAAAAAGCCGCTCGAATTCTCGAGCGGCTTTTCAATTTCAAACGGGAGAGATTAGGCTTCGGCCTTTTTGCTCTTCTTGGCCTTCTTTTCGTCCGCGGCGGGCTTGGGAGCGGCCTGCACACCCTCATAGCCGACCAATTCGATAATGGCCATCGGAGCGGCGTCGCCGACGCGTACGCCGAGCTTGATGATGCGCGTATATCCGCCCGGACGTTCGGAGTTCTTAGGACCGATTTCGCTGAAGAGATGCTGCAAGATCGCGGGCTTGCTGCACACCTTCGCGACTTCGCGGCGCGACGCCAGCGTGTCGGTCTTGGCCTTGGTGATGAGCTTTTCGACAAACGGGCGCATTTCTTTTGCTTTGCCCAAAGTGGTTTTGATGCGCTTGTGCTCAAAGAGATCCTGAGCCAAGTTGATCATCAAAGCCTTCTTATGACTGGACGAGCGCGAAAGCTGGCGTCCCTTATTAAGGTGTCTCATTTCTTATCGTAATCTGCGGAAAGGTATTTTTCCACGTCCATGCCGAAGTGCAGGGACTTGGTCTTCAAAATTTCATTAAGTTCGACCAGCGATTTGCGGCCGAAATTCTTGAAGCGCAGCATTTCGTTTTCATCGCGGCGCACGAGGTCGGCGATGGTGCGAATTTTGGCTTCTTTCAGACAGTTGGCACTGCGCACGGAAAGTTCGAGATCTTCAACCGGCTTGCGCAGGAGCTTGCGAATCTGCAGCGTCTCTTCGTCGATGTCTTCGTCGTCTTCCTTCTCGGGCTTCATGTCGAAGCTGATGAAGAGCTGAATGTGATCGCGCAGAATGCGGCCCGCGTTGGACAGTGCGTCTTCCGGCGTAATCGAACCGTCGGTCCAGATTTCCAGAATCAGCTTTTCATAGTCCGTTCGCTGACCGACACGCGTGTTCTCGATCGTGTAGGTGACGTTGCGAATCGGCGAGTAGATCGCGTCGAGCGGAATCGTACCGATGGGTGCGTCCGACGGGCGGTTCTCTTCGGCGGGAACGTAGCCGCGGCCTTTCTTGATGGACAGCTCCATCTTGAGTTCCGATTCGCTGTTCAGCGTGGCAATCAGATGATCGGGATTGAGAATCTCGAAATCATTGTTGCCGATTTGCAGATCACGCGCCGTAAACTCTTTCGGTCCTTTGAGCTGGACGTAAATTTTGTCCGGCTTTTTGTTCAAGAGTTTGAAACGAACGCCTTTGAGATTCAGAATCATCTCGGTGACGTCTTCCGACACACCGGGAATAGTAGAGAACTCGTGCAGGATTCCGTCGATCTTGATCGTGACGATAGCCGCGCCTTGCAGCGTAGAAATCAGAACACGACGAAGGCTGTTTCCGATAGTGACTCCATAGCCTCTTTCAAGGGGTTGGACGATGAATTTGCCATAGGTATCAGTATGGGTAGATTCATCAATCTCCACCGCTTCCGGCATTTGGAAGTTCAAACCGTTCATGGGTCTCCTCGAGGTGAAATTAACGCGAGTAGAGTTCGACAACCAACTGTTCGTTGGCCTCGAAAGGAATGTCGTTGCGCGCAGGCGGTCCAAGGAACACGCCCTCCATCTTAGCGCGGTCGACTTCCAAATTCGGCATCATTTTGCCGTGCGCGGCGAGCTGCATCGACGCGTGAATCACTTCCAGTTTGCGGGAGCGTTCACGAACCTTGACGCGGTCGTTCGCCTTGAGGATAAAAGACGGAATGTTCACCTTCTTGCCGTTGACCATGAAGTGCGAATGCACGACCAATTGGCGGGCTTGACGGCGGGTGGAAGCGAAGCCAAGACGATACACGACATTGTCGAGCCTGCTTTCGAGCATGCCCATCAGGTTCTCGCCCGTGACGCCTTTTTGACGCTGCGCGACGGTAAAGAAGCGATGGAACTGACGTTCGAGCAGGCCGTACGATTCGCGGATCTTCTGCTTCTCGAGGAGTTGCCGTCCGTATTCGGAAACCTTGGCGCGGCGTCCGCGACCGTGCATGCCGGGCGGGTAGCCTTTCTTGTCAAACGCCGATTTGCCGTTACGAACGCGCTGCCCCTTAAGGTAGAGTTGCGCGCCGACTCGGCGACAGATTTTATCCGTTGGACCGCGATTTCTTGCCATAGACTTGCGAGGATATAGTGTTAAACTTAAAGCGGGAAGGAAAAACGATTACACGCGGCGCGCTTTTTCAGGGCGGCAGCCGTTATGCGGCAGGGGAGTGACGTCACGAATGGTCGTGATCGAGAGACCGGACGCGGCGATTGCGCGCACGGCGCCGTCACGTCCACCGCCCGGTCCGCGCACTTCAATGGAGACTTTTTTCAGTCCGAGAGCCATTGCAGCTTTGGCGGCGTTGTCGGCGGCCAACTGTGCGGCGAACGGCGTGTTCTTACGCGAGCCTCTGAGTCCCATCTTGCCGGCGGACGCCCACGAGATGGTATTGCCGTAGTTATCGGTAATCGTGATCAGCGTGTTATTGAAGGAAGACTTGACGTGAACGACGCCAGTATCTTCCACCCGTTCTTTTTTCCGCTTACCTTTTTTCTTGGAAGTTGCCAAGTTTGTACTCCGTGAAGAAACGATCAACCGCGCGTGCGCGGGGGAAAATTCTTACTTACCTTTCTTCTTGACCATCAAGTTTTTCTTGCGGCCTTTACGCGTTCGCGCGTTGTTCTTCGTATTTTGGCCGCGCACGGGCAACCCCTTGCGGTGGCGCAAACCACGATAACAACCGACGTCCATAAGACGCTTGATGTTCAATTGAACTTCGGAACGCAGCGGACCTTCGAGCTTCATGTCGGCGATGATCGCGCGGATAGCGGCGAGTTCGTCGTCATTCAGGTCGTGTGTACGCTTGTTCCAGTCGATCGCGCACTTGGTCAGAATTTTCTGAGCAGTGGGACGACCGACGCCGAAAATGTAGGTCAGGGCGACTTCGATGCGCTTATCGCGCGGTATATCTACGCCGGCAAAACGAGCCATTCTTAAATACCTGTGTTACCGCGAAGGGCTTAGCCCTGACGCTGCTTGTGTTTTTTGGTTCGGGAACAAACTACAAAGATTCGGCCGCGGCGGCGGACGATTTTGCAGTGTTCACAGATCTTCTTGACAGAAGTACGGACTTTCATGATCTTTATCGCAAGTGTGCTTGAGATTATTTGTATCGGTAGGTAATTCGCCCGCGGCTGAGGTCATACGGGGACAGTTCCACGGTGACTTTGTCGCCGGGCAAGATTTTGATAAAATGCATGCGCATTTTGCCCGAAATGTGACAGAGGACTTTGTGGCCGTTCTCAAGTACTACGCGGAACGTAGCATTGGGCAGGCACTCCTCGATCACGCCGTCAACCTTGATGGACTGTTCTTTTGAAATACGAAACCTCGAAAATTACAAAACGGTCAAAATATCCGCATCACCGTCGGTTATGACGATGGTGTGTTCAAAATGCGCGGCGGTTTTTCGATCGCGAGTCAGGACGTCCCAATCGCCGATCATGTCCACTTCCGGTCCGCCCATCGCGATCATCGGCTCGATAGCGATGACCATGTTCTTTCTGAGCAAAGGCCCTTTGCCGGGAAGTCCGTAGTTCGGGACTTGCGGGTCTTCCCACAGGCTTTTACCGATACCGTGTCCGACCAACTCACGAATCACGGAGAAACCGTGTTTTTCGGCATGGGTTTGAACGGCGTGTCCGATGTTGGAAAGTCTCGCGCCGGCTCTCGCCTGAGCAATTCCCAAATCGAGGCATTCGCGCGTCACGCGCAGAAGTTCTGCTTCGCGCTCGCTGATTTGCCCGATTGCAAAAGTGCGCGCGCTGTCGGCATAGTAGCCTTCAAAGATCACACCCAAATCCAGTCCGATAATCTGTCCGTTCTCGATCTTGCGTCCGCGCGGCATGCCGTGCACGACTTCTTCGTTGATCGAAAAACAAACTGAATAGGGAAACTTGACTCCGTCCGCATTCGGATGATTTTTGAACGCGGGAATCGCGTTGTTGGATCGAATCGTCTCTTCAACGATCTTGTCCACGTCGTCGGCATTGGTCCCCGCGACCATCAGCGGCGCGGCGGCTTCAAACGCTTGCGCGAGAATTTGCCCGGCTTTGCGCATCAGGCGAATCTCCGCGTCCGACTTGATATGAATCATTCTCCGATGCCGTCCAGCTCAATCAGGACGCGGGCAAACACTTCGTTCGTTGTGCCGGTACCCGACACCGTTTTCAGCGCCCGCTTCCGTTTGTAATAATCCAACAGGGGAGCCGTTTTATCCCGGTAAACCTGCAGGCGGGTTTTCACAGTCTCGGGCTTGTCGTCTTCGCGCTGTACGACGTTTGGCGTTTTCCCATCCGGACATTTATGCGAACTGATCGCAGTTTGATCCAAATTGAGATTGAAAGTCGCACCGCAACTCAGGCAAACCCTGCGCGAGGCAAGTCGTTCGACGATCTCTTCGTCCGGAACTTCAATCGACACGACAAAAGGCGTCGGCAAGTCGAATTCGGAGAGGAGATTTTCCAGCGCGTCCGCTTGCGGAATCGTGCGGGGGAATCCGTCAAAGATCGCACCGCGTGCCGTATCCGGCTTGGAAAGGCGGGAGCGTACCAAATCAATCAAAAGGTCGTCACCTACCAGCTCACCGCGGCCCATGACTTCCTGAACTTGCTTTCCCAACTCAGACTGCGCTTGCACTTCCGCGCGGAGAATATCTCCGGTTGAAATATGCGGAACCTTGAGTGATTCAACCAGCTTCTTAGCTTGGGTCCCTTTACCTACACCGACCGCTCCCAGCAAAATAATCGAATAGCGGCCAATCGACAACGCAGAGCACATAGCGGAATTACATTCTTCGGCGCCCGCGGATACGACCGGACTTCATAATTCCGTCGTAGTGCCGCATCACCAAGTGAGATTCAATTTGCTGAAGAGTATCGAGCGCAACACCCACGATAATCAGAAGTCCCGTGCCGCCGAAGAACTGCGCGACGTTGTAGGACACTCCGAATTGCCGAATAAAGATCGTCGGCAACATGGCGATGATGCCCAAGAAGATCGCGCCCGGAAGCGTGACCTTCGACAAAATATTGTCAATAAAATCTGAAGTCTGCTTGCCCGGACGGATACCGGGAATAAACCCGCCGTTCTTCTTCATATTGTCGGCCAAATCGACGGGGTTCAAAATGATGGCCGTGTAGAAGTACGTGAAGAAGACGATCAGCAGGAAAGTCATCGTCATATATACGAAACTCTGCACACCGAAGGCCTCCACGAGATAATCACGGAAGCCGCCTTCGGGAAGGAAAGTTGCGATGGACGACGGAACGAACATGATCGACTGCGCAAAGATGATCGGCATCACGCCAGCGGAATTGACGCGCAGCGGGATGTGCGTCGAGACGCCGCCGTATTGCTTACGCCCGACGTTGCGCTTGGCATACTGCACCGGAATCTTGCGCACGCCCTGAGTCAAAACGACGACCGAAGCCGTGATGACGAACAGCAGGACGAGGAAGATGGCTTCCATCACGATATGACGCTGACCAGTGGCCACCATCTGGAATTCTTCGATGATCGCCTGTGGCAGGGTATTGATGATACCCACCATGATGATCAACGAAATACCGTTTCCGATACCGCGTTCCGTGATCTGCTCGCCGAGCCACATGATAAACGTGGTACCTGCGGCCAGCGTGATCATCGTCAACATGTTGAAGCCGAAGCCAGCTTCCGGAACAACCGGAACACCCGACGGCGAAACGAGACGCGTCAAGAACACGGACACACCACCCGCCTGCATCGCGGACAAGATGACGGTGCCGTAACGGGTAAGCTGGGTAATTTTCTTGCGGCCCTCTTCCCCTTCCTTTTGCAATTTCTGGAAGTAGGGAACGACCGACCCCATCAACTGGAAGATAATCGAGGCCGAGATGTAGGGCATAATACCGAGGGCGAAAACGGTTGCGCGTTCAAACGCACCACCGACGAACATGTCATACAGGCCGAACAGCGTGGTGCGATTGGCCGCCATGAACTCGCCCAAGGCGCTGGCGTTGATTCCGGCCAGCGGAACGTGACCGCCGATGCGGTACACGAACAAAATCAGCAACGTGAACAGAATGCGGTCACGCAGCTCAGGAATTTTGAAAATGTTCGAGAAACGGTCTAGCATTAGGCGGCCACGCTACCACCGGCGGCGGTGATTTTTTCTGCGGCTGCCTTAGAGACGGTGCACAGCGAAATCTGATACGCGCGATCGGCGTCGCCCATCGCGAGAACTTTCACGGCAGAGTCTGCGTAACGGATCAAACCGGCTTTTTTGAGGGCTTCGGGAGTCACAGTAGTATCCGGGAGCTTTTTCAGATCACGCAGATTGACCACTTCCGTGAACTCGGCCCAAACATTGGTAAAGCCGCGTTTGGGGAGACGGCGATACAAAGGCATCTGACCGCCTTCAAAACCGCGCCTCAGCACGGAACCCGAGCGGGAGTAATATCCTTTTTCACCACGACCGGAGGTACCGCCGACGCCGGAACCGGGGCCGCGGCCAAGTCGCTTCTTCGAGTGCGTGGAGCCCTTCGCGGGGGTGAGCTTATCCATTCCCATTAGCGTGAAGCTCCTTCGTTGACTTGCTTCCATTCAAGCATGTGCGGAATCTTGGCAATCATGCCGCGAACCGCTTCATTGTCAGGAAGCACGCGCGTTTCATTCAGGCGGTGAAAACCGAGCGCCGTGACGATCTTCCTGTGGAAGTAAGGCCGGGTAGCGACGCTGCGGACAAGTTTGACTTCGAGCTTTGCCATGATACGAGATTAGAAGTGAGCGAACAGCAAAGCTGCGCACTCGGACTTTCTTAGAGAGTGAATACTTCTTTTACGGTGATTCCGCGACGCGACGCAACCATACGCGCGTCATTCATTTCGTCCAGCGCGCGGAAGACGGCTTTGACGACGTTATGAGGATTGTTCGTTCCCATCACCTTGGTCAACACGTCACGAACACCCAAGCACTCCATGACCATACGCACGGAACCACCGGCAATCACGCCGGTACCGGCGGAGGCGGGGCGAAGCAGGATTTTGCCTGCGCCGAACTTACCGTGGGTGGCGTGCGGCAGAGTCTGTCCCAGCAAGGGATAGCGCTTCATGCTGCGTTTTGCGGCTTCTGTGCCTTTACGAATTGCATCGGCGACTTCATTGGCTTTGCCCAGTCCGAAACCGGCACGGCCATGACCGTCACCCACGATGACGATGGCATTAAACGAAAAATTTCGACCGCCCTTAACGACTTTGGCGACACGGTTAACCGCTACGAGTTTTTCGAGCAGGGATTCGCCGCCGGCATATTCGGCGGGTCGGTCTTCGCGGTCGCGTCCGCGGCGAGGATTGTTACCGTTCATCTACGCTTGCTGTGGATTAGAATTTCAGGCCGCCCTTGCGCGCGCCTTCGGCCACTGCTTTGACGCGGCCATGATAGGGGAAACCGTTGCGGTCAAACACGACGGTTTCAATGGATTTTTCGCGAGCTTTCTTGGCGCACATTTCACCGACGATCTCGGCGACTTGAGTCGGGTTCTTGCCGCTGACTTCGGCCTTCAAATCAGGCGAAAGCGACGAAACACCCAACAGCGTCTGCCCGGACACGTCATCGACGAGCTGCGCGTACATGTGCGCGACACTGCGATAGATAACCATGCGCGGACGGTCGGCCGTGCCGTTGACGACCTTACGAATGTGAAGTTTGCGGCGCTCGCGGGCGCGCGTACGAATGGCGATTTTTCTGGACACGGATGGATCCGTTATCTACAATGAATTAAAACTTACTTGCCTGTCTTGCCGGCCTTGCGGTGAATCCGCTCGCCGGTGTACATAATGCCCTTGCCTTTGTAAGGCTCCGGCTTGCGGACCGAACGAATCGTGGCGGCGACTTGTCCGACCATTTCACGGTCGGCGCCGCTGACGGCGATCGTCGTCGGGCCAGTCACGTCCGCCTTGACTTCAGGTGGAATCACCACAAAAACCGGGTGGCTGTAGCCGACGTTCAGAAGAATGCCGCGCTTTTTGGCTTCAACCTTGAAGCCGACGCCGACGATTTGCAGTTCCTTTTTGAAGCCATCGGTGACGCCGACGACCATGTTATTCAACAAGGCGCGCGTCAATCCGTGAAGCTGACGATGTTCCTTACCATCAGTGGGACGATGACAGGTGAGGACACCTTCATCGAGCTTGATGGCGATATCGCGATGGAACGTGCGCGAAAGCTGGCCCTTGGGTCCCTTGATCGAGACTTCTGAGCCGTTTAGCTTGATTTCAACCCCTTTGGGGACTTTTATGGGAGCGCGACCGACGCGTGACACAACTTATCTCCGTAGAAATTGAATTACCAGACTTCAGCCAGAACTTCGCCGCCGATGCCCGCGCGACGCGCTTGATTGCCCGTGAGCAAACCTTGCGGCGTCGTCAAAATAGCGGTACCCAAACCGTTCAGCACACGCGGAATTTCGGTGTGGTTAACGTAACGGCGAAGGCCGGGTGTGGAAACACGGCGCAGTCCGCGAATGGCGGACTCACCGTTCGTATATTTTAGATAGACACGAATAAAACCCTGCGGGCCTTCATCGACGTGCACGTAGTCACGGATGTAATAGGCCTCAAGCAGCACACGTGCGAGACTGTGCTTCATTTTCGAGTAAGGAATATCCACGTGGGTCTTACGCGCGTTGATCGCGTTTCGTACGCGAGTCAGGAAATCAGCAATCGGATCTGTTGTCGGCATGGTTGTATTTCGTGCTTACCAACTTGACTTTACGACACCCGGAATATCACCGGCGTGGGCGAGATCGCGGAAACAGAGACGGCACAGGCCGAACTTGCGATACACGGCACGGGGACGGCCGCACTTACGGCAGCGCGTGTAGGCACGCACTTTGAATTTCGGGGTTTTCTTCGCTTTCGCGATCATGCAGGCTTTAGCCATGGTACGGAATAGCTATTTAGATTATGCCGCGGCAGCGACTTTCTTTTCTTCACGCTTGCGGAACGGAAGGCCGAGTTGTTTGAGCAGCTCGTAGGCTTCCTTGTCCGACTTGGCAGAGGTGACAAACGTAACATCCATTCCGCGAATCTTCTCGATCTTGTCGAGGTCGATTTCGGGGAAGATAATTTGTTCGCGCAATCCCAACGAGAAGTTGCCGCGTCCGTCGAAACCACGATCGGGCAAACCGCGGAAGTCGCGGATACGCGGCGTAGCCATCGAGATGAAGCGGTCAAGGAACTCCCACATCTGCGTGCGGCGCAGCGTGACGAACACGCCCACGGGCATGCCTTCGCGCAGCTTGAAGTTCGAGACCGACTTGCGCGCCTTGGCGACGGCGGGTTTTTGTCCGGTGATCGAAGCGACTTCTTTGACGATACTCTCGACTACGCGCGGGTTTTGCGTCGCATCACCGCAGCCGACGTTAATCGTAATTTTCAAGAGGCGCGGAAGCTCCATCGGATTGGAGTATCCGAAGGTCTTCTTTAAGCCGGGAATCACGTTGTCGTTGTAGTGCGCGAGCACGCGGGGAACGTAGCCTTTCGGAAGAGCCGGACGCTCACCGGCGACATTCAGTCCGCCGCCCTTGCTTCCACCCTTCGCGGGCTTGCCTTGCGGCGCTCCGCCGCCCTTTGCTGGTTTGGCCTTTGCCTTATCTGCGCTCATTATTCGGGAATCATTTCGTTAGACACGCGGGCCACACGGACTCGCTTGTTGCCTTCTGCGGTCTTCAACACGGCATGGCCCACACGGGTCGGCTTGCCGCTTTTGGGATCAATCAGCATCACGTTGGAAACGTGAATAGTACCTTCGCGCTTGACGATGCCGCCCTGCTGGTTTTGCTGGTTGGGCTTGGTATGGCGCATAATGAAGTTCACGCCTTCGACGACGATGCGCTTCTTGTCGGGAAAGACCTTGAGGACTTTTCCGCGCTTGCCGCGATCGTTACCGGCGGTGACTTGCACCATGTCATTCTTACGGATTTTCATAGCGGTTCCTTAGAGCACCTCAGGCGCCAGCGAAACGATCTTCATGAACTGCTTATCGCGCAATTCGCGCGCGACCGGTCCGAAGATACGCGTTCCAATGGGCTCATTATCCTTGTTGATCAACACCGCGGCGTTTTCGTCGAAACGGATGTACGATCCGTCGGGACGGCGCACTTCCTTCGATGTGCGCACGATTACGGCGCGCGCCTTCGAGCCCTTCTTCATATTCGAATTCGGGATCGCGGTACGAACGGAAACCATGATGATATCGCCGACCGAAGCCGAGCGACGGCCCGTGCCGCCGTAGATACGGAAACAGCGGACTTTCTTTGCGCCGGTGTTATCGGCGACATTGAGAACTGTATATTCCTGAATCATGGCTTACTTCTTCTTCTCAATGATTTCGACCAGACGCCAGTTTTTGCGCTTCGAGATCGGGCGCGTTTCCATGATCCGCACCTTGTCCCCGATATTGCATTCGTTCTGGCTGTCTTCGGCCATGAACTTTTTGGTCAACTTGATGTATTTGCCGAACAAGGGATGTTTGACGCGGCGCTCGACTTTGACGACGATCGTCTTTTGCATTTTGTTCGAGACCACGACTCCGACGCGGGTCTTGCGCAGGCCGCGAGCTTCGCTGACGGCATTGTCTTTTAGAACGGCGACTTCGCTCATTTCGCATTCCCTTTCGCTGCACGCAAACCGAGTTCGTGTTCGCGAATCACGGTGCGCAGGCGCGCGATATCGCGGCGAACGCCTTTGACGCGCGCGGTGTTGGGCAACTGACCGGCATCAAGCTGAAAGCGCAGTGCTTCCAGATTATCTTCGGTCTCAACGAGTCTGTTTTGAAGCTCGTTCGGAGTGAGTTCCTTCAACTCCGTCATTCTTTGTGGTCTTGCGTTTCCTGATGCCATACTTGCTTACGAGTGAGCGATTTCGCGCTCGACAAACTTGGTTTTAATGGGCAGCTTCTGTGCTGCAAGGCGAAGCGCTTCGCGCGCGAGATCGCGGCTGACGCCTTCGAGTTCAAAAAGGATACGACCGGGGCGAATCACGGCCGCGTAAAATTCCGTCGCGCCCTTACCCTTACCCTGACGGACTTCGAGCGGCTTCTTAGAAACCGGCTTGTCCGGGAAGACGCGAATCCAAACCTTACCGCCGCGCTTGATGTGACGGGTCATGGCGATACGGGCCGCTTCGATTTGACGCGACGTCATCCAGCAATCGTCCATCGCTTTCAAGCCATATTCACCGAAGGAAACATCACAGCCGCAGTAGTCATACCCCTTGCGGCGGCGGCGCTGTTGCTTACGGAATTTAAGTCGTTTGGGAGTCAGCATTGCTATTCAATATCAGTTGGATTGACGACGGTCACGATCCCGTCCGCGTCCCCGGTCACGACCGCGGTCGCGTTCCGGACGGAAATTATCGGGCGCGTTGTCAGGACGCTCGATCGCGTCCGGACCGTTAACTTTGCCCTTGCCGATCACTTCACCGCGGCAGATCCAGACCTTGACGCCGATGGTGCCATAGGTCGTGCGGGCGACCGACAGCGCGTAATCGATGTCGGCACGCAGTGTGTGCAATGGGGTGCGGCCTTCTTTGTAGCCTTCGGTACGGGACATTTCAGCACCGCCCAAACGGCCGGACACGAGCACCTTGATGCCTTCGGCGCCCATGCGCATCGTGGTTTGAATCGCCTTCTTCATCGCGCGGCGGAAGGAAACACGTCCTTCGAGCTGCTGCGCAATCATGTCGGCCACGAGTTTGGCTTCAAGCTCGGGACGCTTGATTTCGTAAATATTTACCTGTACGTCGCGCTTGGTGAGCTTTTTCAGCTCCGCCTTGAGCTTATCGACTTCGGAACCTTTGCGACCGATGACGATACCCGGACGCGCGGTGCGAATCGTGAGCGTCAGCATCTTCGGCGTGCGCTCGAACGTGACTCCCGCAACCGAAGCGCCTTTCAAGCGCTGCATCAAATACTTGCGGAGATAAAGGTCTTCTTCGAGCTTGTCGGCGAAATTGCGTTCATCGAACCAGTGACTGTTCCATGTGCGAATAATGCCGGTGCGAAGGCCGATGGGATTAACTTTTTGACCCACGATTACTCAGACTTGCTTTTCTTACTGGAGGATTTTTTAGCCGCGGCTTTCTTGGTCGCGGTCTTCTTGGCAGCCGTTTTCTTGGCGGCTTTCTTCACGGGCTTCTCTTCGACCGCTTCAACGGTCTCGACGACTTCTTCTTCACCGTGCGGAGCGGCGACAATCACCGTCAAATGCGTCATGCGCTTTTTGATCGGCGTGGCTCGGCCCTGTGCACGCGGCATGAATCGGTGCATGGTCGGACCTTCGTCGGCGAAGATCTTGTACACCGTCAGCGAGTCAATTTCCGCCGAAGACGCGTCGTGCATCTGCGCGTAATTGGAGACCGCGGACTGTATTGCCTTCAGCGTCGGCATCGAGGCCGAGCGGTGAGTGAACTTCAGAATATTGATAGCTTCGTTGACGTTTTTGCCGCGCACGAGATCAGCGACCAAGCGCATCTTGCGGGGAGTAACGCGAACAAAGCGTGCGACGCAACGTGCTTCCATCGGGATACCTTACTTCTTCCTTGCGGCGGCTTCCGCCTTCTTTTCCGTGTGTCCCTTGAACGTGCGGGTCAGCGCGAATTCGCCGAGCTTGTGTCCGACCATATTTTCCGTGATGTACACGGGCAGGAACTTGCGGCCATTATGCACGGCAAGAGTGTGTCCGACAAAATCCGGAGAGATAACGCTGCGGCGCGACCAAGTCTTGAGCACCTTCTTCTCGTTCTTCTCGTTCATTTGCAGAATTCGCGTTTCCAACCGCGAATCGATATACGGACCTTTTTTAAGCGAACGGGCCATTGCGGAATATGTTATGAGAGTTGCGTCTTGTCGCGACGGCGACGGACGATCAGTTTACTTGATTTCTTGCGCGGATTACGAGTCTTGAGACCCTTGGTGATCTTACCCCACGGTGTCGTCGGATGACGGCCACCGGACGTACGACCTTCACCACCACCCATCGGGTGGTCGACCGGGTTTTTCACGACGCCGCGAACGTGACCGCGACGACCCAGCCAGCGCGTACGGCCGGCTTTTCCGGACACCACGCTTTCGTGATCCAAATTGCCGACCTGGCCAATCGTCGCCAAACACTGAGCCGGAACGCGGCGAACTTCACCCGAAGGAAGTTTCAGCAGCGCGAACTTCTCATCGACGGCCATCAATTGGCAGGCAGCTCCCGCGGAACGGGAAATTTGTCCACCCTTGCCGACACGCATTTCGACGTTATGCACAAACGTCGCCAGCGGAATCTTGTTCAGCGGCAATGCATTGCCCACGCGGATATCGGCTTCCTTACGCGACGACATGACCTTGTCACCGACTTTCAGTCCGTCGGGAGCAAGGATGTAGCGCTTTTCGCCGTCCGCATAGAACAGCAGAGCGATATTCGCCGAACGGTTCGGATCGTATTCCAAACGCTCGACCTTCGCGGGGATGTCGTATTTGTTACGACGGAAATCAACAATTCGGTAACGGCGCTTGTGGCCGCCGCCGATATTGATATTTGTTGCCCGGCCGAGGTTGTTGCGGCCGCCGGTCTTGGCCAGCGGAGCAAGCAAGCTCTTCTCGGGTTCACCCTGCCACAAGCCGTCGCGCACCAGAACGGTACGGTAACGTTGTGTTGGTGTTAGGGGGCGAAACTTCTTCAGCGGCATGATTCAGTCAAACTCTTAGACGTTTTGCGCCAGTTCGATCGAGTCACCCTTTTTCAGAGTAACGATCGCTTTTTTCCAGTTGGGGCGACGGCCTTCAAAACGGCCCAGTCGCTTCGTCTTGCCGCGGACGTTCATGGTTTGAACGCCGGTGACAGTGACTTCGTATTTTTTCTCGACCGCACGCTTGATCTCGATCTTGTTAGCCTTCGGATCCACTTCAAAGAAGTACTGGTTGAAGGCATCCTGCGCGGCGGTGATTTTTTCAGTCAGCAGCGGACGACGGAGAACACTTCTCTTATGCAGCATGGCTCAGTCCTTTCAACAGCGCTTCGACCGCGCTTTTTTGAATCAGGATGGTCGAGCAATTCAGCATATCACGCGTAGAAGCGGACGCAGCGCGGGTCGCACCGGCGCCCGGCAGATTGCGCACGCTGCGCGCGATGTTGTCGTTGTAATCCGGAGTCAGGAACAAGACTTTTTGGTCAGCCAGTTCCATTTTGGCGATCATCTTCGCCATGTCGCGCGTTTTGGGAGCGTCGAGGCTAAAATCTTCCAGAACGCGGATGCGGTCTTCGCGGGCTTTCAGCACAAACGCGCTGCGGCGGGCCAAGACTTTCACTTTTTGCGGAACGCCGACCGCATAGGTGTGCGGCATCGGTCCGAAGATCGTACCACCACCGGGGTTCAGCGGCGAACGGCTCGAACCTTGACGGGCAACACCGCGGCCTTTTTGCTTAAACGGCTTGCGACCACCACCGCGGACATAGCTGCGGCTTTTGGTTTTGTGCGTTCCCTGACGACCGGCAGCTTCTTCAGCGCGCACGGCCAACCAGATCGCATGTTGGTTCGGCTCAAGCGCAAGCAGGCTATCCGGAATTTCCACCGAATCGCTGCCAACGGAGCCGTCGCGTTTATAGATTTTGAGATTCATCAGGATTGCTTCTCAACAATTACGATCCCGTGATTCGGTCCGGGAATAGCGCCGCCGATCATAATCAAATTGGCGTCCGCATCGACACGGACAATCTTAAGATTGCGCACGGAAACACGGTCGGCACCCATACGGCCCGGCATACGCAAACCGGGAAGCGTACGACCCGGGAACGTGTTTGAACCGATTGAACCGCCGTGACGGAAGAACTCGTGCGTACCGTGAGTCATCGTCTGACGGCCGAAGTTGTGACGCTTGATCACACCGGCGAAACCGCGGCCTTTCGAGGTGCCGACGACTTTGACCTTTTCGCCGACCGCAAACAGATCGCAACTCAGCGAGTCGCCGACCTTCTTGCCGTCGATCTTCATGCCACGGAACTCGCGCTCGATTTTCGGAGCGGTGATGCCGAGTGACTTATAATGCCCTTTTTGCGGCGAGCGTACGAGCTTGTCACGCTTTTGGCCGAAGCCCAAGCACACAGCCTCGTAGCCGTTTTTCTCGACGGTACGGACATTGGTTATCTGGTTGGGGCCGAGTTCAATGACGGTCACCGGGATCATGGTGCCCTTTTCATCGAAGACACGGGTCATACCCACTTTTTTGCCGATCAGGCCTGTCATGTCTTGATCTCGATGTCAACTCCCGCGGGAAGTTCGATGCGAATCAAGGCATCGATCGTGCGCGGCGAGGAGTTATGGATGTCAATGAGACGCTTGTGAACGCGCGTCTCAAACTGTTCACGCGATTTTTTGTCCGAGTGCGGCGAGCGGTTCACAGTGTAAACGCTACGGCGCGTCGGCAGAGGAATCGGGCCGGAAATCACGGCGCCCGTCTGCTTTGCCGTTTGGATAATTTTCTCGGTTGATTTGTCGATCAGGTTATGATCGTAACTTTTCAGCCGGATCCTGATTGAGGATTGTTGTGCCATGCCTGAGGTGGGGTTTTATGCGGATCGGCGGTGGGTCAGCGCTTCTCGAGAATCTTTTCCGAGATGGACTTGGGCACTTCCATGAAGTGGTCAAACTGCATGGAGAAGATAGCGCGGCCCTGAGTCAACGAGCGCAGGCTGGTCGCATAACCGAACATTTCCGAAAGCGGAACCATCGCGTTGACGACTTGACCGTCGGCGCGCGGATGCATGTCTTGAATGCGGCCGCGGCGCGAATTGATATCGCCAACGACATTTCCTAAATACGAATCGGGAGTCACGACCTCCACCTTCATGATCGGCTCCATCAGGGCGGGGTTGCCCTTTTGGACGGCTTCTTTCAAAGCCATGCCGCCACAAATCTTGAAGGCCATTTCATTGGAGTCGACTTCGTGGTACGAACCGTCGACAAGTTCGACTTTGACGTCCATGATCGGATAGCCCGCAAGCGGACCGTTGCTCATGGCGTCTTCCATACCCTTGTGAAGCGCGGGGATGTATTCCTTGGGAATCGCACCACCGACAATCTTGTTCTCAAAGACCAATCCGCTGCCGGGGGCACCGGGTTCGACATTGATCACGCAATGCGCATACTGACCGCGGCCGCCCGACTGCTTGGCGAACTTGTGGTTCACGGTGCAGGCCTGACGAATGCACTCTTTGTACGAAACCTGCGGTGCGCCAACGACGGCCTCGACCTTAAACTCTCGCATCAAACGATCCACGAGGATTTCAAGGTGCAGCTCGCCCATACCGGCGATCACCGTCTGACCGGTATCTTCGTTGAACTTCACAAGGAAGGTGGGGTCTTCTTCGGCCAGCTTGCCGAGCGCTTCGGAAATCTTATCTTGATCGGCGCGCGTCTTAGGCTCGATGGCGATCTCGATCACCGGCGTCGGGAAGTCCATCTTCTCGAGCAGAATCGGCGATTTAGGATCGCACAGCGTATCGCCCGTGCGCACGTCTTTCAAACCGACTACAGCACAGATATCGCCCGCTTCCACCGCTTGCATTTCTTCGCGCTTGTCGGCGAACATACGAACGATTCGGGAGATTCTCTCGCGCTTGTCACGGCTCGAATTGTAAACCGCGGAACCCGCGTCGAGTTTGCCTGCGTAGACACGGACAAACGTCAACCGTCCCACGTAAGGATCAGTCATGATCTTGAATGCCAACGCCGAGAACGGTTCTTCGACGTTCGGCTCGCGCTTGACTTCTTCTTCCGTATTGGGATTAATACCGTTCGTGCTGCCGACGTCCAGCGGCGACGGAAGCAGTTCCACGATCGAATCCAGCAGTTTCTGAACACCTTTGTTCTTGAACGAGGCACCGCACAGAACGGGGAAGCACTTCAAGGAAATCGTCGCTTTCCGAAGCGCGGTCATTATCTCTTCTTTGAGCAGCGGCTCGCCTGCCAAGAACTTCTCGAGCAAATGATCGTCGAATTCTGCGACCGACTCGAGCAGTTTTTCGCGCCAATGATTGGCCAAGTCGAACATGTCCTTGGGCACGTCGAATTCTTCGAAGTGCATGCCGTGCGAATCTTCCACCCACACGATCGACTTGAAGGAAACCAAGTCAATAATCCCTTGGAACATGTCCGCCGAACCCATCGGAATCGTAATCGGAACCGGGTTGGCGTGGAGGTTTGTGCGAATCATTTCGACGGCGCGGAAGAAATCTGCACCGGAGCGATCCATCTTGTTCACGAAGCAGATGCGCGGAACTTTGTAACGGTTAGCCTGACGCCAAACCGTTTCGGACTGCGGTTCAACGCCGCCGACCGCACAGAACAGGGCCACGGCTCCGTCGAGGACGCGCAAGCTGCGCTCGACTTCGACGGTAAAGTCCACGTGCCCGGGAGTATCAATAATGTTAATTCGATGGTCGCGCCATTCGCAAGTCGTGGCGGCGGACGTGATCGTGATTCCGCGTTCTTTTTCTTGTTCCATCCAGTCCATCGTCGCGCCGCCTTCATGGACTTCGCCCATGCGGTGCAAACGGCCTGTATAGAAGAGAATACGCTCGGTCGTCGTCGTCTTACCCGCGTCGATATGGGCCATGATGCCGATATTGCGCGTGTGGGTCAGAAGGTCGGCGGAAGGAGTAGCTTTCTTCTTGCTTTCTGTTGCTGTGGAACTCACGATCTAATTCACCGTTGTCGATTCAATTTCACGAATTGCAGGATTTACCATCTAAAATGAGCGAATGCTCTATTGGCTTCAGCCATCTTGTGCGTGTCGTCGCGCTTCTTCACCGAGTTGCCTTCGCCCTTGGCGGCTGCAATCAATTCTCCGGCGAGTTTTTCGGCCATGGTCTTTTCACCACGAGCCTTGGAGTAGCCGATGATCCAGCGGATCGCCAGCGCCTGGCGGCGGGACGGATTGACTTCAACCGGCACCTGATAGGTCGCACCACCCACTCGGCGGCTTTTGACCTCAACGACCGGGGCGACATTCTTCATCGCCTTGTTGAAAATCTCCAGAGGATCGGACTTAGCCTTGCTCTGGATAATATCAAATGCACCGTAGAACATGCGTTCGGCAATCGAACGCTTGCCGCGGCGCAGAAGACCATTGATGAAGCAAGCCACCTGCTCCGAGCCGTATTTCGGATCGGCAGGGACTTCTCGATTAAATATGCGTTTACGACGAGGCATAATTCACTTACGCTTTCAGCTACTTCTTGCCCTTGCCCGCGGCAACAGCTTTCTTCTTCGTGCCATACTTCGAGCGGCCCTGCTTGCGGCCGTCCACACCCGCCGTATCCAGAATACCCCGGATAATATGATAACGGACACCCGGCAAGTCTTTCACACGACCGCCGCGAATCATCACAAGCGAGTGTTCTTGCAGGTTGTGGCCTTCACCGGGAATGTAGGCCGTAACGACGATACCGTTGGTAAGTTTCACACGAGCGACCTTCCGGAGGGCCGAATTCGGCTTTTTCGGGGTGGTCGTATAAACACGCGTGCAAACTCCCCGGCGCTGCGGGCAGTTCATCAGAGCCGGTGCTGACGACTTAAATTGGACAGCTTCCCGACCGGAACGGATGAGTTGTTGAATTGTGGGCACGTTTCGAAGAAAATTTGTGGCGTAGATTGGCTAATGTAATGAACCGGCTCTCGAATGTCAAGTTCTGCGAAAACAGACCCCGGGCGGCTCAAAAGCCGCCTGGGGTCCTAACACAAGCCTAATATCCGAAAAAACAGTTAGTTCTGTTTATTCCTGTGAAACCGGGGGATTTGTACCTTCCGCAGCTTCTTGTCCCATGTCCTCCTCCAAGCCTCCCGCTCTGTTCTCAAGGCTCTGCATCAATTCGGACATTTCAATACGGAAATCACGGGCCAGCTCTTCTTCTTCCTCCTGGGGCCGTACGATTTCCAGACCGGAATATTTGGTCAGTCCCGTACCAGCCGGAATCAAGTGACCGAGGATCACGTTTTCCTTCAAACCGGACAACGAATCCACCTTATTCGAGATCGCGGCATCGGTCAGAACGCTGGTGGTCTGCTGGAAGCTCGCCGCCGAAATGAAGCTGTCGGTCGAAAGACTGGCCTGGGTGATACCCAGAAGCACGGGTGAATAGGTTGCGGGATGCGCTCCTCGCGACTTGGCGGGTTCGGCACCGTCTGCCTTAAGGGCCCGATTCGCACGGTTGAACTCGGTCTTTTCCAAAATCTGTCCAACCTTGAAACTTGAAGCACCAACCTCTTCCACCACGACCTTAGTCACCAACTGCTCGTTTTCACGCGTGAACTTGATTCTGTCCACGTGATCGCCTTCGAGGTGACGGGTATCGCCCGGATCGTCGATGCGAACTTTCTGGAGCATCTGCCGCACGATGACTTCGATGTGCTTATCGTTGATCGACACACCTTGTGAGCGGTAGACTTCCTGTATTTCCTTGGCCAGGTATTCCTGTACTCTGTTTGGACCCTGAATGGCCAAAATGTCCTGCGGTGCAACGGAACCTTCCGTGATTTTTTCACCTGCGGACACACGGTCGTGATCGTGGACCAGAATGTGCTTACCGTAAGGAATCGCGTAGTTCTTCGACACCGAGCCGTCTTCAGACGTCACGGTCACGATACGCACGCCGCGCTTCAAACCACCGAAGCGCACGACGCCATCGATTTCCGTCACGATGGCCGGATCTTTGGGTTTACGTGCTTCGAAGAGCTCGGTTACACGCGGCAAACCGCCGGTGATGTCGCGAATCGCTTGTGATTTACGCGGCATCTTTGCCAACGGATCACCGATCTTCACTTCGGTACCGTCTTCCACCAACAAGTGCGCTCCAATAGGTAGCACGTGGTTGGCCAAACGGTTGCCTTCTGCGTCGATGATCAAAATATGCGGATTCATCTTGCGGTCGCGCGACTCCACGATCACTTTGTGCTTCATGCCCGTCGCTTCGTCCACGTCTTCATGGAAAGTCAAGTCTTGCTTGATATCGATGAAGTGCAGCTTGCCGGACTTCGACGCGAGAATTGAATCGGCATACGGGTCCCACTCAAACAGCAGGTGTCCAGACTTGACGACTTCTCCTTCGTCGACATAAACATACGCACCGTACGGCAGCTTGTAGCGTGCCACCTGACGGTTGTTCTCGTCGAGCAGCTTGATCGTACCGGAACGGCGAATCGAAATACGAGTACCGTCTTCGCGCACGATGAAGTCCACGTTTTCAAAGACCACGCGTCCCGGCTTCTTGGCGATTCTCTGCGATTCGGACACGTCACGCGACGCGGCACCACCGATGTGGAACGTACGCAAAGTCAGCTGAGTGCCCGGTTCACCGACCGATTGTGCGGCCATCACGCCGACGGCTTCGCCCATATCCACCATTCTGCCGGTGGCGAGGTTGATGCCGTAGCAGCGCGCGCAAATTCCGCGGGGGCTTTCGCACGTAAGCACCGAACGAATCCGTAAACGCGTGATACCGGCCTTCGCCAACAAGTTGGCTTCGGCTTCACGCACGAGCGTGTTAGCGTCAAGAATCTTTTCGTTCGACACCGGATCGAAAACGTCATCGGCCAACACACGGCCCATAACGCGTTCGTGAAGCTGTTCGGTGACTTCTTCACCTTCTTGAACTTCTTCGAGCTGAATTCCGCGCAGCGTGCCGCAGTCGAACTCTCGCACAATGACATCCTGTGCGACGTCAACCAAGCGGCGCGTCAAATAGCCCGCGTCCGCCGTCTTCAAGGCGGTGTCAGCGAGACCCTTACGGGCACCGTGCGTCGAAATAAAGTACTCGAGCACCGTCAAACCTTCTTTGAAGTTCGCGGTGATCGGGCTTTCGATAATTTCACCTTTTTGACCGGTCAACGACTTCTGCGGCTTAGCCATAAGACCGCGCATACCGGCGAGCTGGCGAATCTGTTCCTTCGAACCACGAGCACCCGAGTCGGCCATCATGAACACGGAATTGAAACCGTCCTTGGAGTCGCGCAGTTTCGCAAACATCACTTCCGCGATGTCGGTCGACGTGTGCGTCCAGATGTCGATGATCTTGTTGTAGCGTTCGCCGTCCGTGATGATACCGTCTTCGTATTGACCTTGCACCTCGTCGACTTTTTTGTACGCGGCTTGGATCAAACGGTCTTTTTCCGGCGGAATCTCGATGTCGGCCAAGCCGATCGAGATACCCGACGACGTCGCGCTCGCGAATCCGAGCTTCTTGAGATTGTCGAGGAAGATTGACGTATCGGCGATACCTACAGCTTGCACGCAGTAGTGAATGATCTCTTCGATACGCTTCTTGGCAAGCATTTCATTGAAGTAACGGCGGCTCTTTACTCCTTCGGGCAGAATCTGATTAAAGATCACACGACCAATCGTGGTTTCGATCAATCTGTCTCCGACGCGCAGGAAAATCACCGTATGCAATCCGATGCGCCCGTCGTTTTGAGCGGACACCACTTCAGCGGGATTGGCGAAGACCTTCCCTTGGAACGGCTCGCCGAGCTTACGCTTGGTCAAATAGTACAACCCGAGCACCATGTCCTGGTGAGGTACGGTGATCGGACGTCCGTTTGCCGGATGCAAAATGTTGTTGGCCGCAAGCATCAGCAAGCGCGCTTCAATTTGCGCTTCAAACGACAGCGGCACGTGCACAGCCATCTGGTCACCGTCGAAGTCGGCGTTGAATGCCTGACAGACGAGCGGATGCAAACGAATCGCCTTGCCTTCAATCAGCAGCGGCTGAAACGCCTGAATACCCAATCTGTGCAGCGTCGGCGCGCGGTTCAGAAGCACGGGATGGTCCTGAATGATCTCTTCGAGGATCGCCCACACTTCGTCGGTCTTGCGCTCGACCAATCGCTTGGCCGACTTGACCGTTTTTGCATATTCGTATTCAATGAGCTTGCGAATAATGAACGGCTTGAAGAGTTCAACCGCCATTTCTTTCGGCAAACCGCATTCATGCAATTTGAGTTCGGGACCGACGACGATCACCGAACGGCCGGAATAGTCGACACGCTTTCCGAGCAGGTTCTGACGGAAGCGGCCTTGCTTACCCTTCAGGTTGTCGGACAAGCTCTTCAGCGGTCGGTTGCCGTCCGAGCGCACAGCCACGGACTTGCGGCCATTGTCGAACAGAGAATCTACGGCTTCCTGCAGCATCCGCTTTTCGTTGCGCAAGATAACCTCAGGTGCGCGAATCTCGATCAATCGTTTGAGACGATTGTTGCGAATAATCACGCGGCGGTAGAGGTCGTTCAAGTCCGACGTGGCGAAGCGTCCGCCTTCCAGCGGCACCAACGGACGCAGGTCCGGCGGCACGACTGGAACGACCGACATCACCATCCAGTCAGGCTGGTTGAGCTTGCCGTTTTCCGCCTGCTTGAACGATTCGATCACGCGGAGTTTCTTGATCGCGTCGGCCTTGCGCTGCGCACTGGTCTCAACTTTGATCTGCGCGCGCAATTCGTTGGACAACTCATCGACGTTTTCCGTCGACAACAAATCACGAACCGCGTCACCGCCCATCTTGGCGATGAAACGCTCTTCCGGCGGCAACGCTTCCTGCGGACCGAGTGCCTGCAACACTTCGAGATACTCGTTTTCAGACAGCAAGTCCTTGCGGCGCAAATCCGCGCGGCCCGGCTGAATCACGCAGTACGACTCGTAGTAGATCACCTGCTCGAGTTCGCGCGTACTCATGTTGAGCACGTACGAAATTTTCGACGGCAAACTGCGGAAGTACCAGATGTGCACGACGGGCACGGCAAGCGAGATATGTCCCATGCGCTTGCGGCGGACGTCTTTCTTCGTGACTTCCACACCGCAGCGATCGCAGACGATTCCTTTGTAACGAATTCCGCGATACTTGCCGCAATGACATTCCCAGTCCTTGACGGGACCGAAGATTTTTTCGCAGAACAGACCGTCTTTTTCAGGTTTGTAGCTGCGGTAGTTGATCGTTTCAGGCTTGGTCACTTCACCGTGCGACCATGACAAAATCATGTCCGGCGAAGCGAGGCTGACAGAAATTTCGGAGTACCTGCGGGGTTCGTGCTCGGCTGCAGCAGCGAAATGCAGCATGTGGGGCTCCTTATTCTTATGACCGCCTATGTGCGGTCGAAATTAACTAAACAAAAAAGAATCGGACGAAACGGAAACGAACTCAGCGAAGTTACTCGCGCAAATCGACGTCGATACCCAGACCGCGAAGTTCGTTCACGAGAACGTGAAACGACTCAGGGATTCCGGGCGCGGGCAGGTTGTCGCCCTTGACGATAGCTTCGTAAGTCCGCGCGCGACCGTTCACGTCGTCGGACTTGATCGTGAGAATTTCCTGCAGGATGTGCGACGCGCCGTATGCTTCGAGCGCCCACACTTCCATTTCACCGAATCTCTGGCCACCGAACTGCGCCTTGCCGCCGAGCGGCTGCTGCGTAATCAAGCTGTACGGTCCAATCGAACGCGCGTGAATTTTGTCGTCCACCAAGTGCGACAGCTTCAGCACGTACATGAATCCGACGGCGGTCTCTTCACGGAAACGTTCTCCCGTGCGACCGTCGAACAAGTAAGTTTTGCCTGTTCGCGGCAGACCTGCCCGATCCAGCCATTCTTCCACGTCGGCGGTTTTCGCGCCGTCAAACACGGGAGTCGCGAAGTGCACACCCAAACGATGCGCGGCCCAACCGAGCGTCGTTTCGAAGAGCTGGCCGATGTTCATACGCGACGGCACCGACAACGGATTCAGAATGATGTCAACCGGCGTACCGTCCGACAGGAACGGCATGTCTTCCACGGGAACGACTTTACCGACGACGCCCTTGTTACCGTGACGGCCAGCCATCTTGTCACCCACTGAAAGTTTGCGCTTTTGAGCGACGTACACGCGGACGAGCTGCACGATTCCCGGCGGCAATTCGTCGCCGACTTCGATGCGGTAGCGCTCGTTCTTCAGTTCGGTTTCATGCTCAAACAGACGTTCGCGGAATTTGTCGAACGACTGCGCGATCATTTCGTTGATACCTTCGTTGTTCGTCCACTCGAAGCCCGATTCGACGCGGTCGACGTCGAGCGTCTGCAGCAGTGATTCGCTGAACGCGGCGCCTTCGGAAACCAAAATTTCCGTCTGATCGCGGTCCCGGATTTCACGCGCTTTGTGCCCGCGCAAGACCGAGTAGAGCTCTTCGGCCAGCTGCTTGCGCAAACGCTGGCGCTCGCGCTCGTACTTGCCTTCGAGATCCTCGATCAGCTTTTTGTCTTCCTTGCGCGTCTTGGCGTCTTTTTTCTTGCGGCTAAACAGCTTCGTGTTGATGACGATACCGTACATACCGGTGTGCGCCTTTAGACTTGCGTCCTTCACGTCGCCGGCTTTGTCGCCGAAGATCGCCTTCAAGAGTTTGTCTTCCGGCGTCAGGTCGGTTTCACCCTTCGGCGTCACCTTGCCGACGAGAATATCGCCCGGACGAACAATCGCGCCGACACGAATCACACCGATTTCGTCGAGATTCTTCACCGCGTCTTCGGACACGTTGGGAATTTCGCGAGTCAACTCTTCTTCACCGCGCTTGGTTTCGCGCACCTGGAGTTCGAGTTCTTCGATATTGATCGACGTGTAAACGTCATCATACACGATGCGCTCGGAGACGATAATCGAGTCTTCGAAGTTATATCCGTGCCACGGCATGAACGCCACAAGCGTGTTGCGCCCCAGCGCAAGCTCGCCGCGGTCCGTCGCGCATCCGTCTGCCAACGTCGCACCGGCTTTCACCTCGTCGCCTTCCAACACGGAGGGCTTTTGGTTGATGCAGGTATCTTGGTTGGTGCGGACAAACTTCTTCAGCTTAAAAGTAACAACTTCCGGGGTTGAAACCGTTTCGCCGTTTTCGTCGACGACCGGATTCGGGCGGAAGATAATCTTGTTACTGTCCACATATTCGACCACACCGTCACTCGGCGCGACGATCATCGTGCGCGAATCGATGGCGGCCTTCTTCTCCATGCCGGTACCGACGTACGGAGCTTCCGGACGCAAGAGCGGCACGGCCTGACGCTGCATGTTTGAACCCATGAGCGCGCGGTTAGCGTCGTCATGTTCGAGGAACGGAATCAAGGCCGCGGCGACCGACACGATTTGCGACGGAGCTACGTCCATGAATTCGATACCGTCCGGATGCGCGACCGGGAAGTCGGCACGGTTACGGCACTTCACGCGATCCGTCTGGAATTCGCCTTTCGGATTGATCGGCGTATTCGCCTGCGCGATGGTCACGCGGTCTTCTTCGTCGGCTGAAAGGAACTTGATCGCCTTCGACACCTTGCCGCTCTTCACTGAGCGGTAGGGAGTTTCGACAAAGCCCATTTCGTTGATGCGCGCGAACGTGCAGAGCGACGAAATCAAGCCGATGTTCGGACCTTCAGGTGTTTCAATCGGACACAGACGGCCATAGTGCGTATAGTGCACGTCGCGAACCTCGAAGCCTGCGCGCTCACGCGTCAGACCACCGGGACCAAGCGCGGACAAGCGGCGCTTGTGAGTCAACTCCGTCAACGGATTGACCATATCGAGGAACTGCGAGAGCTGGTTGGTTCCGAAGAAGCTGTTGATCACGGACGAAATCGTACGCACGTTGATCAAGTCTTGCGGAGTTAGCGCATTCGAATCGCGCAGATTCATGCGCTCCTTGATCGTGCGCGCCATACGTGACAACGCGACGCTGAACTGATTGGCGAGCTGTTCGCCCACAGTACGCACGCGGCGGTTACCCAAGTGATCGATATCGTCGGGAGCGGCGCGGCCTACCCGCAGTTTCAGAACGTGCTTCATAATCGCGACGATGTCTTCCGGCGTCAATACGGCGCAGTCGGACGGCACGTCGAGCTCGAGCTTGTTGTTCAAGCGGTAGCGGCCGACGGCACCGAGGTCATAGCGCTTTTCGTCGAACAGCAGACGTTCGAGGAATTTGCGCGCCGTGTCGATGTCGGGCGCGTCACCACTTCGCAATTCGCGGTAGATCACTTCCAACGCATGATCTGTGGAAGTCGACTTGTCTTTGTTCAGCGTATTGATCAGGATGTCGTAGGACGTGTCCTTTTTCTTCGGCTTTGACAAATCGATGTTTTGCACACCGGCGGCAACGAGCTTCTCGATCAATTCGTCGGTAAGTTCGGCGCCCGCGGTTGCGGCCACTTCACCCGTCGACGGATTCACGGCGTCGGAAACCAGCCTGCGTCCGACTTCCTTGTTCAGGTCTTTGCGGTTCGTCGGAACGGTTTCAACAAAACCGAACAAGTCGAGTACGTCGCGGTTCGTCTGACTTCCCATCGCGCGCAACAGAGTCGTGGCGGGGAATTTTTTACGGCGGTCGACGTAGACGTTCAGCACGTCGTTGATGTCCGTGGAAATTTCAATCCACGATCCGCGGAACGGAATGATGCGCGCGGAATAAATTTTCTTTCCGTTCGGGTGAGTGTCTTCGCCGAAGAACACACCCGGGCTGCGGTGCAATTGCGAAACGATCACGCGCTCGGCACCGTTGATGATGAACGTACCGGACGTAGTCATCAGCGGAAGGTTGCCGAGATAGACGTCGCTCTCGATGGTCTGGTCGAACGAACCCGCTTCGCTCGTCTCGTCACGCGACGACAAGCGCAGCTTGGCCTTCAGCGCGGCTTGGAACGTGACGCCGCGTTCGCGGCATTCGTCTTCGTCGTACTTCGGGCGTTCGACCTGATAATCGACGTATTCGAGAATGTGCGTCTCGCGGTTGTCGATGATCGGAAAAATGTTGCGGAAGACCGCCTCGAGTCCGTAGGCCCGGCGACGGTTAGGTGGCACATCAGCCTGCAAAAAGTCACGGAAGCTCTTGAGCTGGACTTCCAACAAGTCCGGCATTTCATGAACTTCGGGGATTTTCGAAAAGTTGATGCGTTGAATGGTTCTCTGCGGATCGCGCACGAAAGGCTCCCTTAGAATAACCGCAATGGATCTTGCAATGGTCTTGTCACGACTTCGTCAAACCCGTCCATTTCAACGAACTGGGCTGGTTTTCGAGAGTCGAACAAGGAAAAAACAGCTAAAAAGACACGTGCTTATTAAACGCAAATTGCCAAGTCTGACTTCTGCGCCTGCGCGGCGCGGAAGGGACTCGGCAACCCGAGGGAATTACTCGGGAAAGCGCGGCGAAAGCAAGCGGCAAACCGCCTTACTTGATTTCGACTTTGGCTCCCTGCTCTTCGAGCTTGGCCTTGATCTTTTCGGCTTCGTCCTTCGGCATGCCTTCCTTAACCGGCTTCGGCGCGCCGTCGACGAGGTCCTTGGCTTCCTTGAGGCCCAGACCGGTCAGTTCGCGCACGACCTTGATGACCTGAATCTTCTGTGCGCCGGCTTCGACGAGAATGATATCAAACTCGGTCTTTTCTTCGGCGGCTGCAGGAGCGGCACCACCGGCCATCGGCATCGCACCCATCATCATCGGGGCGGCAGCGGTCACGCCGAATTTGTCTTCCAATGCCTTCTTAAGCTCGACGAGCTCAAGCACGGTCATTTTTTCGATTGCTTCGATAATCTGTTGCACGGTTGTTCTCCGTTATGGTTTGTTAATTATTCTTGAAAAGAAAAATGGGAAACGGCATTAACCTTCCTTCTTGATCGCAATTTGGTCGACGACCGACACGAAATCGCGCAAGACGGCGTTGATGACGTTGTAGAAGCCTTGAACCGGTCCAAAGATCGCGCCGACCAAACCGGACAGAGCCTGTTCGCGCGTCGGGAGATCCTTAATGGCGGCAAGTTCGGAGGCAGGCAGCACCTTGCCGTCAAAGATCACGCCCTTGACAACAAGCTTGTCGGTCGTGCCGACGAATTTATCGAGAATACGGGCTGGCGTCGCGCCGTCGTCGTAACCGATGGCGATGGCCGTTGGGCCTTCGAGATGCTTCAGAATTTCTTCATAGCCTTTTTCCTTCAGCACCATACGGGAGAAGGTATTCTTGACGACCATGAAATCGACATTGTTCTGGAAGCACTCGCGGCGCAAGGCGGTCATTTGTTCGACCGACAGTCCGAGATTGTCCGTAAGATACACGCCCGACGCACGCTCCATTTTCTCGCGGAAGTCCGCGACAATGGCCGCCTTTTCGGGGCGAATCACACGGTTTTGAAGATCAGCTAATGACATTGTTCCGTTCCTTTAGGGCTTAGTGAAGTTTGGCGCTCTCGACTTCGGAACGTTGAACCCGGATTCCCGGGCCCATCGTGCTCGTCAGGAACACGGACTTGACATATTGCCCTTTGGCCGTAGCGGGCTTATTGCGCATGATGTTTTTGAAGAACTCTTCGATGTTCTCATAAAGCTGCGCGTTGGTAAAACTGAGTCGGCCGACTCCGAGATGCAAAATGCCGTACTTGTCGACACGAAACTCGACCTTACCGCCTTTGACGTCGCGCACGGCGTTGCCAATGTTCGGGGTCACGGTTCCGGCCTTAGGGTTCGGCATCAATCCGCGCGGGCCCAAAATCTTACCGAGCTTACCGAGATCGGCCATAACCTCGGGCGTCGCCACGAGCACGTCGAAATCCGTCCAACCGCCCTTGATGCGCTCGAGCAAATCCTCGAAACCTGCATGGTCGGCGCCGGCTTCCTGCGCTTCGCTGATTTTGGTTTTCGTCACAGCCACGACACGCACCGTTTTACCGGTCCCGTGCGGCAGCACGACGGTTCCGCGAACAATCTGATCGGCCTTCTTGGGATCGACTCCCAAGCGCACGGCGACTTCAACCGTTTCGTTGAACTTCGCGTGCGAAGTGCTCTTGAGCGAGTTAATCGCGTCCGACAGAGGCATTTCGGTATTGCGATTGACGTGCTCGCGATTCTTCTTTACGCGTTTTGAATAGGGCAAATTTGCTCCTTGGTGGTTCTTTCGTGCGGCGTCCACACTCCCACCCGTTTATGAAAAGGTACTATTGTCCGACGTTGACGCCCATGGAGCGGCAAGTGCCTTCGACCATCCTCATGGCCATTTCCACGGTGTTGGCGTTCAAATCTTTCATCTTGATTTCGGCGATTTCGCGGATAGCAGCTTGCGTAATCGTGCCAATCTTGTTTCGATTGGGTTCGCCCGAGCCTTTGTCCAGCTTGATCGCTTTTTTAATCAAAATCGCCGCGGGAGGAGTCTTCGTGACAAAGCTGAAGCTCTTGTCCTTGTACACCGTGATGACGACTGGAATAATCATTCCCTTGTCTTTTTCGGTGCGGGCGTTGAACTGCTTGCAGAAGTCCATGATGTTGACCTGCTTCTGACCCAGAGCAGGACCAATCGGCGGAGCCGGCGTCGCGGCACCCGCGGGAATCTGCAAACGGATGAATCCGGTAATTTGTTTTGCCATGATGTATCTCGAATTCGAAAAAAAATTACTTCTGATATGTCATTCTGAAGCCCTCTGTGGGCTGAAGAACCCTTCTGAGAGTTCCTTCACTACGTTCAGGATGACGACCGCACATTTAGGATGTCAGCGCGCCAAACTAACTGGTTCCCAGCTCGGTCGAAATCTGCAGGAAGTCCAATTCAATCGGAGTGGATCGTCCGAAGATAGAGACCATCACCTTGACCTTGCGCTTCGGCATATTGATTTCGCGCACGATGCCGGTGAAATCTTTGAACGGTCCGTCAATCACTTTGATCGTGTCGTTCACTTCAAACGGCAGCTCGATCAATTCCATTTCTCCGGCCTTGTCCTGCTGTCCCAAAATGCGGTCGACTTCGTGACGACGCAGCGGAACGGGACGGTTTTTCGGACCGACGAAGTTGATGACTTGCGGAGTGTTGAGGATCAAGTGCTCGGTGGTTTTGTTGAGAATCATCTCCACGAGCATATAACCCGGAAAGAACGTGCGCGTCTTGGCTTTTTTCTTGCCGTCGCGCATTTCAATCACGTCTTCCTTTGGAATCAGGACCTGCGTGATCTGATCGGCAATCCCCAACCGCTTGGATTCTTCCTCCAAGAAAGTCTTGATTTTTTCTTCCTGTCCGGTAAAGACGTGGATGACATACCATCCTAATTCGCCTTCGCGGATCGGTGCATCGGTTGGATGAAGCATTTAGCTAAAGACTACTCACAATGAACGATTGATTCCAATATACAACTCAGACGAACCGGGCCCTCCGAGCAGACCGCTGGTGTAGCTGAGCATCCCCCTGTACGCGCCGCGCACAAGACCTAAGGTCGAACGCGGTTCTGACAAAATACTGTGGTAAAACGCGTCAAACGCCACGGCTCCCAGACTTCTCGGATCGAATCCAGCGCGAATCAAAAGATCCAGCATGACCGGCGGTTCGAAGTGATAAAGATGTCTCGGAGTGTCCCACGCGACCCATTTGTCACCGTAGGCTTTCGCGTCAAGGGACAGCGGATTGGGGACTGCGACTGCAATTTTGCCGCGCGGGGAGAGCAACTTCCTTGCAATCTCAAGCGTTTCGCGCAGCTTGTGAACGTGTTCCATTACGTGCCAGAACGTAATCAGTTTGTACGGTCCGGCGTGCGTGGGAACAGAATCGATTCCGCCTGTCCAGATTCTCAACCCGTACTTGTCGCGGGCATACTGCGCGGCCTTTTCACTCGGCTCGCAGCCATCCGCTTCAAAACCGCGTCGTTTCAATTCAACAATAAACTCACCCGTCGCGCAGCCTACGTCGAGACATTTATCGGCGGGTTTCAGACCTTCAGTGACTCGCGCTGCTTTGCGGCGAATCGACAATGGACGAAACTTTTGATATAACTTCGTCGACGTCGATTGCGGGCCGCCTTCCGTGGATCCAAATGGATCGTATTCGGCGGTGTCATAGAACGCACCAATCGACTTTTCGTCGGGCCGCGGGTTGAGATAGATCAATTTGCACATTTGACACCGCACCAACGAATAAGTGCGGTCGCCAAGCACACGAAACCTGTCTTCGACAATTCTTTCCGGCTTGTATTCGGCGCAAGAACAGACCGGGCAAGGAATAGTCTCGAAATTCACGCGCGGGAAACTACAGCAGTTGCTGCAGACCCAAGCTGAGGAGACGGTCCACCGCAAAGACGGCGACGCCAAACAACAGCGTCAAACCCAGCACGATCCACGTGCTTTCGATCACTTCAGGCCGGGAAGGCCACGTGACCTTTGTCATTTCCGAGCGGACGTCGGAGAAGTAGTTTACGATCTTATTGAACATAATTTTGTATCTGGAGAGGAGGTCCTCAGTCTGGCACGGCAGGAGGGACTCGAACCCCCAACAACCGGTTTTGGAGACCGGGACTCTACCAATTGAGCTACTGCCGTATTTTTGCTGCCGCCGCGACTCTTCGGAGCGGCAGCTAAAAGGAACAGAAGGCCGGGGCTATCAAAACCAGCCCCGGCCCGTCGGTCTGTCGTATACTTACTCGATGATCTTGGTCACACGACCCGCGCCGACGGTCTTGCCGCCTTCACGGATAGCGAAACGCAGACCTTCGTCCATAGCGATGTCCGTGATCAACTCGACGGTGATCGTCGTGTTGTCGCCGGGCATGATCATTTCCGTGCCTTCGGCGAGCACGATTGCACCCGTCACGTCGGTGGTACGGAAGAAGAACTGCGGACGGTAGTTGTTGAAGAACGGAGTGTGACGGCCGCCTTCGTCTTTCGAAAGCACGTACACCTGAGCTTCGAACTTCTTATGCGGCTTGATCGAGCCGGTCTTGCAAAGCACCATACCACGCTCGAGTTCGTCCTTTTCAACACCACGCAGAAGCAAACCTGCGTTGTCGCCCGCGAAACCTTCGTCCAGCAGTTTGCGGAACATTTCGACGCCCGTGACGACGGTCTTTTTGTGCTGTCCCATACCGACGATTTCGACTTCTTCGCCGACTTTGATCTTGCCGCGCTCGATACGACCCGTACCCACGGTACCACGGCCGGTGATCGAGAACACGTCTTCGATCGGCATCAGGAACGGCTTGTCCAGCGCGCGTTCCGGTTCCGGAATGAAGCTGTCCACGGCTTCCATCAAGTCGGTGATACACTTCGTCTTTTCCGGATCAGTCATGTTCGACAAAGCGTCGAGTGCGCTGCCGCGAATCACGGGGCAAGTATCGCCGGGGAATTCGTAGGAAGAAAGCAATTCGCGAACTTCGAGTTCAACGAGGTCGAGCAATTCGGGATCGTCGACTTGGTCGCACTTGTTCAGGAACACGACCAAAGCGGGCACGTTCACCTGGCGGGCCAGCAGCACGTGTTCACGCGTCTGCGGCATGGGGCCGTCGGCGGCGGACACGACGAGGATTGCGCCGTCCATCTGGGCGGCACCGGTGACCATGTTCTTGATGTAGTCAGCGTGGCCCGGGCAGTCGACGTGAGCGTAGTGACGCTTTTCGGTTTCGTACTCAGCGTGGTGGACGTTGATCGTAACGCCGCGCTCTTTTTCTTCGGGGGCGTTGTCGATTTCGTCGTAGTTACGTGCTTGGGCCAGACCCTTGGCGGCGAGCACCTGGGTGATGGCGGCAGTGAGAGTGGTCTTGCCATGGTCAACGTGACCGATGGTACCGATGTTCACATGCGGTTTAGTACGTTCAAATTTGGCTTTAGCCATTGCCGGACAACCTCCTTAGGGGTTCAGCATTATATGATAATTGTGATTGTGTCAAAGGGACTGCCAGCGAAGGCAGCGGAGCTCGTGAGCGGGATTGAACCGCTGACCTCGTCCTTACCAAGGACGCGCTCTACCATCTGAGCTACACGAGCGGGGCAGAAAATAGAAAATGGAAAATTCAAAATAGAAAAATCTCTGCTCTTTTCTATTTGCTATTTTCTATTTGCCATTTTCACGCGGAGCGGGCGACGAGACTCGAACCCGCGACCCTCAGCTTGGAAGGCTGATGCTCTACCAACTGAGCTACGCCCGCATACGAAAACAAATGAAGAAACAGCCTAAAAAGGGTGCACGCCTCTCGGGCGACCACTTCTAAGGCCACTAAGAACAAAGACTAACGATGTAATCTTCGGGGGAATACCCGGTGGTGGCAGATGGATTCGAACCACCGTAGGCGTCTGCCAGCAGATTTACAGTCTGCCCCCTTTAGCCACTCGGGCATGCCACCAGGAGTTAGTCGGGAAAAATCAGAACTCAGTTGTAGTAGAGCTGGCGACAGGACTTGAACCCGCAACCGGTTGATTACAAATCAACTGCTCTACCAGTTGAGCTACGCCAGCAGTTGGGTACCGCCGAAAACCGCAGACCCAAAGTTAAGAACTTGTGAAATGGCTGTCAAGCGGCCTGCTGGCGATTTTAGGGGTGAAATAGCGGTTTTTTCGGGGTTTTGCCTCTCAAGTCGGACCGGACGCCTCTCCTATTTCCTCCTCCAAATCGTCTTTCCTGCCCTATCTTCAAGGATAATCCCCCGCTCGGTAAGTTCATCGCGTGCCCGATCGGCCTCTGCCCAGTTTTTGGCCTTCCTGGCTTCGTTACGCGCCTCGATGAGGGCTTCTATTTCGGCGGCCTCTGGATCTGCCTGCACGATTGGCTTCAAAAATCCTAACACCGAGTCGAATTTGTCCATCGCCTCAGTCGCGAGTTCCTTCTCGGGCTGACCGATCTTGTTGTCTTGGCAAAGAGTGTTTGCGTCGCGCACAAAATTGAACACGGCAGCAAGTGCTTCCGGATAATTCAGATCATCGTCAAGCGCGTCGCGGAATTCCTGCTCGCGCTGCGCAATCAGATCCTTGAGCTCCGCGCGTCCCCCCTGCCCTGCCGCATGTTCGATATTCACTGCGCATGCTTCAAATCTTGCCAGCGATTGCTTGATACTGTCGAGTCCGCTTGCTTGAAAATTTGTCCGCTGACGATAGTGTCCTGCCAAAAGTCCGAAACGAATTTCCCGCGGCTTCCACCCTTTCTCAAGCATGTCAGTCACGGTGTAAAAATTCCCCAGTGACTTAGACATTTTTTGTCCGTCGACAAGTAGATGCTCCGAGTGTACCCAATAGCGCGCAAGCGCTTCGTGCGTTACGCCTTCCGTTTGCGCGATCTCATTTTGGTGATGCGGAAAGATTAAGTCAACGCCACCGAGATGAATATCGAAACCTTTGCCGAGGTACTTCAACGACATCGCGGAACACTCAAGATGCCAACCCGGTCTGCCTTTGCCTAAGCTCGTATCCCAACCAACAGGCCCGTCCACCTCTTCCCAGTTCTTCCACAGCGCAAAATCGCGCACGTCTTCCTTCTCGTATTCGTCCCTGGCCACACGCTCGCCAACGCGCATCTCTTCCATGTTCAGTCGAGCAAATTGACCGTACGTCGGAAACGATTCTATTTTGTAGTAAGCCGATCCGTCGACGACGTAAGCATGTTTAGCCGCTATCAAGTCCTCGACCATCTTCGCCATTTCAGGAATATGTTCCGTCGCGCGCGGATACATCGTCGAATCCGTGATGCCGATGGTTTTGCGGTCTTCGTGAAACTTCGCGATATGACGGTCCGTAAATTCGCGGAGCGAAATTCCCTCGGCGTTCGCGCCCTTAATGGTCTTGTCGTCGATGTCCGTCAGGTTCATCACCCACGTGACGTCGTAACCAAGGTATTTAAGATATCTGTGCAGTAAATCCGACACGAGAAACGTCCGGAAATTCCCGATATGCGCGCGCGCATAGACCGTCGGGCCGCAGGTATACATCGCGACTTTTCCAGCATCGCGCGGCACAAAGGTTTCGACTTTTCGCGTCAGAGTATTGTAGAGTTTAAGAGACATAAGTTCTTTGACAAAAACTGCGCGTGAGCGAACTCACGCTTCGGGAGATGGCGCGGGCATGTCTTTCCCGCTGCTATAATGCAAGAAGCGCACACCGTATTGCACGCCTGAAATCATAACGAAACCGAATGAAATCCAAACCAGACTCTTGGGTGTGAAAGACGGACTGAATTCCGGCACCCAATTTACCGTGTAACTGATCAAAGTTACGGCAATCACGAACATTGTGAACTTGCCTAAATAGTTTGACGTCACTACCAGTCCGCGTTTCTTGAAAACGTAGTAGGACCCCGCGAGAATTAAGACGTCCCGCAAGAGAATCAATCCCAAGAACCACGCGGGCAACGGGTTCGCGCGCGACGGCAGAGCGAGAAAAATCGCCAGTGCGCCAAGCCAAATCTTGTCGGCAAGCGGATCGAGCACACGGCCCCAGTCGGTCTCGACGTGGAACCAGCGCGCGATCAATCCGTCGATCATGTCGCTGACGAGCGCCGTCGCCATCACCACCAAAGCCCAAAAGTTTCCATTCTCTTTCGGACCGAGCTTCAAATAGTGAAACAGCGGAATCAGCAAGAAAATCCTGGCGATGCTCAACAAATTCGGCACCGTCAGGAATTTTCTCGGTCGCGGTTTCGGTTCGAAAGCGAACCGCTTTGGTCTGGGCAGTAATCTGTCCGGGCGACTGATTTCGACCACCGTCACTCCATGGTTTTCAGAACTCGTTCGAGTTCCGCGCGCGCCCATTCTTTATCGGGCTCGGTCAGTTCGGCAAGCTGCGCGGGATCTTTCAGCGGCACGGCATAGCGTCCCGAGAAACATGCCGTGCAATAATTCGTCGGCGTGTCACGCGTCGCGGCAAGCATGCCTTCGTGCGACAGATAGCGTAGCGAATTCACTCCAAGATAGCTTTCAATCTCTTCTGGAGTGGCAAAGGCTGCAATTAGTTCCCGTCGCGTGGGGTAGTCCATGCCGTAAAAACACGGCCAGCGAACCGGCGGCGACGCGATGCGAACATGCACCTCCGTCGCACCAGCGGCCTTGATGACTCCGACCAGTTTTTTCAGAGTCGTCCCGCGGACGATCGAATCGTCCACCAAAATCACGCGCCGTCCTTCCAGCACTCCGCGCACCGGATTGTATTTGATCCGGGAGTTGTAGGAGCGCATGAACTGCGAGGGATTGATGAACGTCCTGCCAATATAGTGGTTTCGGATTAAGCCGATTTCAAACTTCAAATTGCTCTGCCGGGCAAATCCGATAGCCGACGTGTTTGAAGAGTCAGGCACGGAAATGACGACGTCGCCTTCAGCGGGCGATTCTTCGGCCAAGATCTTGCCTAACTTGCGGCGTACCTTGTCCACCGACGTGCCGTAGATATGACTGTCGGGCCGGGCAAAGTAGATCAGCTCAAAGACGCACATATTCAGATTTGCTTCGGCATACTGGATGGACTCCATGCCGCGCGAAGAGATGGTTACGATTTCACCGGCGTTTACGTCCCGCTCATACGTCGCGCCGATAATATCAAATGCGCACGTTTCCGACGCAAACACATAACCGTCGCCCATCCGTCCCATTGCCAACGGGCGAAAACCGTGGGGATCGCGAGCGGCAAGAACTTCGTCTTTTGTGATCAGCACGACAGAGAATGCGCCCTCCAAGACACTCACGGCATCGGCCAACCGCTGCGCACTCGTCGTTTTTTTTGAGCGAGCAATCAAATGCACAAACAATTCGGAGTCCGACGTCGTCTGGAAGATCGCCCCTTCGCCCTCAAGTTCCTTTCGCAAGGCCCGTTCGTTGGTAATATTCCCGTTGTGGGCCACCGCCAAGGGACCGTCTTTGGTGATAACCATTAACGGCTGAACGTTAGTCAACGATGAGGAGCCCGTCGTCGAATAGCGGACGTGACCAATTGCCCAGTTTCCGCGCAATTCCTCAAACTTGGACTGGTCGCGAAAGACGTCCGCGAGGAGACCCATGCCTCTGTGAGAATACAGTTTTTGGCCGTCGGAGCTCACGACTCCGGCAGATTCCTGACCCCTGTGTTGGAGCGCATAAAGCCCCAAATAGGTCAGTTCTGCGGCCCGTGGATGGCCGAAAAGGGCCATGACCCCACATTTGTCGCGGGGTTTGTCATCGAAGAAATCTGGGAGATTGGACATAAGACCCGTAATATAACCCCCTTAGACTGCCTTGTCAACTTCTGACCCATGTTTTTTGGCAGGCCTGCCTTCTTGAAAGTCCCGAAAGGGTTTTATATCTTAGAAATCTTGAATTAAGCAGAGACCGCCGGAATGCCCCGGCGGGCACCAATGAGCCAATTTAGAGCGGAGAATTAGTGAAAGTATTGATTACAGGCGGCGCGGGCTTCCTCGGGTTGCACACCGCGCTGTGTTTTGCGGAGCATGGCTGGGACTTGATTCTGACGGATATTGCTCCCTTTGAGACGTCGGAATACCCCGAAGGGTCGGTTTTTCTTGAACACGACGTCCGCGACAAAGCAGGTTTAGACAAGATTTTATCTGAATACAAGGTCGACGTAATCGTTCACGGAGCGGCCGCCTTGCCTCTGTGGAAGCCGAAGGACATATTTGAAATCAACGTGGACGGCACGCGCCGCGTCCTCGAGTCAGCCAAGCAGGCCGGAGTCGACCGCGTAGTGTTTGTTTCTTCGACGGCCGTCTACGGCATTCCCGATCACCACCCCTTGGTCGAAACGGATAAAGTCATGGGCGTCGGCCCCTACGGAGAGAGCAAGATTCAGGCGGAAGCCGTCTGTGTGGAATTCCGCAGCGCGGATTTCTGTGTCCCCGTGATCCGCCCCAAGACGTTTATCGGCACGCACCGTTTAGGTGTGTTCCAGATTCTCTACGATTGGGTCGAGAGCGGCAAGCGCATCCCCATGATCGGCAACGGCAAGAACAAATACCAGCTTTTGGAAGTCGATGACCTCGCCGAAGCGATCTATCTCGGCGCGACCGTCGAGGCCACGCGGGCCAACGACACGTTTAACGTCGGCGCCGAAGAATTTAAGACCGTCCGTGAAGATATGGGCGCGATGTGTCAGTTTGCAGGTAACGGCGCGCGTCCGTGGGGCACTCCCGCGGGCCCGGTCAAGCTGGCTCTAATGACCTTCGAAGCGATGGGTCTATCGCCTCTGTACAAATGGGTCTACGGCACAGCCGATCAAGACAGCTTTGTCTCAATTGACAAGGCCAAACGCGAATTGGGTTGGAAGCCCAAATATTCGAATGCGCAGGCCTTGATTCGCAGCTACCAGTGGTACTTGGACAACAAACACACGATCCCCGAAGGCAGCGGCATCACTCACCGCATCGCATGGAATCAAGGTATTCTGAAGTTCTTCAAGCGGTTTATGTAAGTTGACTTTTCGCCGAGTCGGGTTAAGGTCCGCCGCAATCCGACCGGAATTTGCAGAAGTTCGCCGAGTCGGGTTAAGGTCCGCCGCAACCCGACCGGAACAAAGGGAGGACAGCATGACTCACAAACTTCACGTCACGTTAGCTTTCTGCTGCATATTTTTGCTGCAGACGGTCTCGTATGCCACTCCCTTCTGGACTCAGGAACAAATCGATTCCGCGCGTGCCGAGAATTTTTCGGACGTTATGCCGCAAAACATCGAGACGGGACAACGCGCCCGCCGTCGCGCGTTGGATGACATTGCCTATTTTGTCAAGTACCGCCAGCTTTGTGATTTTCTGGCGAACATGCAGGTGACGACTGCCGGCGCCAATTTCGGCGGCATGCGCGAAGGTGAAGTCGGCGGCGATTACAACATTATTCAGACGGACAACACGCAGGAAGCGATTCGCGTGTGGTCGCAGTACGGCATCTGGACGGGTGACACAGCCCACTATGCGCAGAATATCCGCAATGCGTGGACATACTGCACCGTGTGGCCCGCGTGGCGCGAAGAAGGCGGCGGCTACTACGCGATGCACAACAGCGGCTGGGGTTTTGAAGCAACCGCAAAGTACCGCGAAGCCTACAATGATACGAGCATGAATTGGTATGCCGATTCTTGCGCACTGTGGGTTGCGGCGCATCCTCTTTCCCTGACGGGAACATTGAATATCGCGGCGGAAGGCTTAGGTATCGGCGGCATGTATCCGCACGCCGTCTATCGTGGCCGCACGGATTGGCAAACCCACACGCTTACTCAGGCTCGTCAAATTCGCGACTGGTTCACCGCACAACCGTCCCGTTTGAACACGTCGACCGAGTGGGCGCTGTGCGGCGGCACGGCTATCTGGGGAGTCTGCAATTCACTGTGGATCGCCGATCCCGATAGCGGCGCGATGTGGATCAACCAGTACGGTACGCAGTTGGAAACGTGGGAATCCCCTTCCAATTGGTACAATGCCTACAACACATGGTACTCAAACGCGACGTTTAGATTCTGGGAAATCACGGGCGATTCGCTCTATTGGAATCGCGGCGTATTTTATGCGGACTCGCTGGTCGGTTTTGACGTCGACGATGACGGCGCCATTCCGCCGGGAACTTGCTGCATCAGCAACGGCAACGACCATTCGTGGGTCAGCGCCTACATGGGTTGGATGGGACTGGAGAGAATTATTTCCTCAGGGCCGATAGTTCTTGCCGGACCGCAGGGAGTGGTTGTCCCGGATTCCGCGCACCCGCTCCTTGAAGGCGACACGACTCCTGTACGCGTCAGAGTTGCCAACATGGGCACGGAACCTCTGACGGCTCTCATCGAAGTCTTCGCCGATTTTCAGTATTATGACTCGGCGTACATAGACTTGATGGCCGGTGAAATCGCGGACATGGACATGGACACTCTGTGGAACCTGCCTCCAAAGGACAGTCTCCACGGCGTGCCTTTGGGCATGGAAATTTCCATGCGCTACTGGTCACCCGCTGCGGAAGACACGACCACCGAGTTCATGTTCATCAGCTTTGATCTCCGCCACCAAACGAGCGTATCCGGACTCAACACCGGCGAATACGATCAAACGGGAGTTCCTTGCCATATCGATTTCTATTCGGCGGATTACCCTGATTCGATTTGGACCTCCGTGGACGTGGCGGAGGGACAGCTTTACTCCAACGGCGCGCGACCGCTTATGGAAGGTTTGAACCGTATGGTCATCACCCCTCCGGCGCGCTATTTGGTCAAAGAAGTGAACTTTGTAACCGATCCGAACGAACCCAGCGAAATCGACAACTGGCTTTTCTCATCGGACGTCGTGCTGGTCGACGACGACAGTGGTGAAGACTACGAGTCGTATTTGCTCTCGTCTCTCGATGAAAACAACCTCGACGTTCGCGTGTGGGACAGTCAAAGCTCTGAAGTTGGCGATTTGACTCATGTCCCGTGGATGATCTGGATGACCGGAGATGACGCCGCGTCGACGTTAACGGCAACGGATCAGCAAGCACTGACTGACTATATGTCGGACGGCGGCGGACTGTTATTGACGGGACAGAACATCAGCGACGATCCTGACGCTGCGACGTTCCTGCACGATGTTTTGTACGTGATTCCCGAAGAAGAGGACACCGATAGGCTGCGGGCCTTTGGAATCGGCGACAATCCCGACGTGGACGGTGAATTCTTGCTGCTGCTGGGAACGCAAGGCGCGGGCAATCAATCAAGCCCGTCCTCGATAATTCCGTTGGGCGGTGCAACGGCGATTTTTATCAATGACACCACAACCGAAGGTGTGTGCGGCGTCGCCGGGCAGTACGGTGCTGGCAAGTTTATCTTTCTAAGTTTTGGACTGGAAGCCGCATCAGGACAAGCCGGAAGCACGTCGCGCGCAGTGTTTCTTTCTGTCGCGGAGCAGTGGCTGACGGAACTTACGGACGTCGCGCCCGCGGCTCCCGTCGCGTCGCGCTTTGAGCTCCTCCCAAGTTTCCCCAATCCATTCAACGGCGAAGTTCAGATTCGTTGGTTTGCTCCCAATTCGACGGAGAAAACAAGCATAGAAGTCTATGATGTGTTGGGACGCCGTATTACCACTCTTTTTGATGGCGTAAGCAATCTGGGCGACAACATAGTAACGTGGAACGGCGCGACGTCCAAGGGCGTGAATGTGAGCAGCGGAACTTATCTCGTGCGCTTGACTACTTCAGAGTGGTCAAAGTCGCAAGCCATTCGCTACATTCGTTAAGTCCGTGAGCGGATTTTTCTCGTTCCGCCGCAAGAACCCGGGCCAAGTCTTCGCTTGGGCCACGTATGATTTCGGCAACTCGGCCTTCGCCACGACCATTCTCGCCGTAATTTTCAATAAGTATTACGCGGGTGTTATTGCAGGCGGAGCGGACGGCGTTTCGATTTTAGGCTCCCAAATACCCGGCACGACGGTTTTCAGCTTCTTTGTTTCTGCCAGCATGATTCTGGTGGCCCTGTTTGGGCCGATTCTTTCCGCCCTTTCCGATCTTGGCCAACTAAAGCGCCGTATGTTGCTCCTCCATACCGGACTTGGCGTTTTCGCAACTGCGATGCTTGCCACGCTGGGCCGGGGAGACTGGTTGGTTGGCGGAATGTGGTTTGCGCTTGCACAATTCGGTTTCGCGGGCGGAGCGATTTTTTACAATGCGATGCTGCTTGATATCGCCGAACCGCAAGACTATGCGAAAGTCTCGAGCATCGGTTGGGCATGGGGCTATTTGGGCGGCGGACTACTGCTTGCTCTAAACCTCGTGATGCTGCAATACCCGCAGTTTTTGGGTGCACGACCGGACAGTTTTACGGTTCAGGATTGCTTTCTTAGCGCCGCAATCTGGTGGGCAATTTTTACGATTCCCGTTGCGCTCTCCGTTAAAGGCAAAACGACAACCAACCGGGTCAACATCAGGCAGGCATTTGTCGCTCTGACCGATAGCCTGAAAAGTCTCAATAGACTGCCCAGCTTCGCCCGTTTCTTTTTTGCTTATTTGCTCTACAACGACGGCATCGAAACGGTGATCGTCATGGCCTCGATTTTCGGCGATCAAGAGCTGCATCTGGCAACCGGCGAACTTGTCCTGTTCTTTTTGATGGTCCAAGGCGTCGCCTTTGTCGGTTCCATACTTTTCGGTGTGGTGGCCAATAAATGGAACAACAAAAACGCCGTTCTGTTGGGCATCTCAATTTGGAGTTTGGTCGCGCTGTGGGGTTGGCAGCTTGGCTGGATGGGCAACGCAGTACGAGAATATTGGCTCTTGGGAATCTTGGCCGGATTAGTGATGGGGGGAACACAGGCGGCGTCTCGTTCGTTACAAGCGATATTGATCCCTCCTCAAAAGTCCGCGGAATTCTTCAGTTTTTTTGCAATTTCAGGCAAGTTCGCCAGCGCAGTTGGACCCGCAATCTTTGGATTGGCCGTTTGGATTACAGGAAGTTTGCGCGTCGGCATGCTATCGCTATTGATCTTCTTCGTGCTCGGGGGCTGGTTGCTCTGGGGAGTTTCGGAAGAGCGCGGCCGCCAAGAGGCTCTGGCCTTTCGCGCGGTGCGTGATGAATAACAATTGATGCTTCGACTAAAACACGGGAGAGTACATGCACGTGGTTCGAATATTTTTGGCTTTGCTGCTGACCTTCGGCGCGACCGTTCAGGCACGGGCGGAAGACATGCCCGAACTGGCAACACTGCTCTCTCTTTTTAGTGCAAATGCGATGGAGGGCGGTACGATCCGCGTCAATTGGACTTTGGATCAACAATCTCCTGCCGTCGTGAAATTTCGCGTGTACCGCGGCTATGAGGAGCTCGGAAACTTCTCGGTTTTGTGCGAAATTCCCTTTCACGCCGAAAACGGCGCGGCGGAGTATCTTTACAACGATACCTCCGCTATTCCGGGAGTGACTTACTATTACAAACTCGCCGCACAGGGACAACTCAACGAATCCGTATTTCCGGTCGTGATATCGGCTGGGATTCCCATCGGCGACAGTGACAGCGGGCAAATTACCGAAGCGCCCGCAACGGTGCTTCCCGGCAAGAACGTTCGCCTGTACGTCCGCAAGTCCGGCCACTACAAATTGGAACGAACCGCTCCGGACAAGTCCTTGCTCGTTGAAGGTGACTTGAATGCGGGGGTCTACGAATTCACGGCCGACTCCGGTGCGCAGACTTTGAAGCTGACGGCCGATCCTGCCTATGAGCAGACCATAAGCTGGCCCATTCAATAGGACCAAAATAAGAAAGAGCCACTTCTCGAGTGGCTCTTTTAATGAGGCTGTTGTACTTGCTCAGCGTCGTGCTTGAGAGATTAGTTCGATGATTCGTTTCTGAATCGGCTCCGGAGCTCCGAGGATATTTCCCGATTCGAGGAACTTTTCTTCACCTGCAAAATCGCTGCAGACTCCGCCGGCTTCCCGCACAATGACGACTCCGGCGGCGATATCCCACGGCGACAGCCGGTGTTCCCAGAAGCCGTCGAATAACCCCTGCGCGGTCCAACATAAGTCGAGTGCCGCGGCACCCGCTCTACGGATAGCACGGCAGTTCCGGAAAATCAGCTCAAATTCTTTGAGATAGGGTGACAGTTCTTCGGAATGTCTGCGCGGGAATCCCGTCGCCAGCACCGCGTCCCCGAAATTACTCTTTTGCGAAACCTGAAGCCTATCCGTATTCAGATAACTTCCGCGGTTCTTTGCACCCCAAAACAGCTCGCCTGACACAGGGTTGTAGACCACTCCGCACAGCAGGTCCGGCGGCGCATTTTCGCGTAGTTCGGCCAGCCCTAAACTGACTGCGAACACCGGGAATTTTTGTACGAAATTAGTGGTTCCGTCCAACGGATCAAGATACCACACGAGTCCGTTGCCTTCGCGGGCTGTGCCTTCTTCGCAAACGACTCCCGTTTCGGGCATGTGCTGCAGCAGAAATTCAGAAACGGTTGCTTCAGACTCGACGTCCGCCCGGGTGACGAGGTCTCCTCTGCCCTTTTCGCGGATATCGGTGCTCGAGAGTTCTTGCCAGTAAGTCATAAGCACGCGGCCGGCTAACAAGCAGGCGTCCAGAGCGAGCAACGCGCGCTCATCGGCCTGATTAGCCAATTTGCGCGCGTCGAAAAAATTGCGGTCAGGTGTTGTCACGGTTTGCCGAAATCGGTTGGAAGGAAAAGTTACTCTCCTACGATACGATTTCGCAAGCAGACAATCAAGCCTTCGGAGCGTTGCGCGGAAGTGTAACGGTTACGTTAAGTTTGCCGGTCTCCTTGCTCATCTCGTAAGCGGCGTAATTTTCACCCAACCGGGCAAGGTAGAGCTCAAGCGAATCAGTCTGAAGCGGTTCCTCCTCCGTTTCAAAATACTTCGCTTCGAGTTCGAGCACACCGTTGCCGTTGATGTAGTTCGTGGTCACGTTCAACTCAACCAATCCGCGCGAAAAGTCGTGAGCGGCCAGAGCACGCAGCACGAACTCGTCGATCGCGGCGGCCAAATGTTTGTAGACGCCGTATACCGTGTAAGCGTCGTTGGCCAGATCGAATTTCTTGCGGACTTTGTGTTTGTAAGTCAAGTTCGCGTCAAGGAACTGCAGCTCGTTGCTGACCAGTTCGAACAGCGACATCGGTCCCGGCGTTTCTTGTCCACAACGGTGGAAACGGCGGATAATGACTTGAAGAAGCTCCGTCAAGTGCCGCGCGTTGCGTGACATGATGTCAATATTCGACGTGCTTTTCTGATGCTGTACCTTGAGAGCTTCGGCGGACTGCGATGCCCCTCGTTCGATTTCGGAGATCAAACGTTCCTGTTCTCCCACGCGCATCTCGAGGAGCTGCGTCGCGCCGATGACGCCTGACAATGGCGTCGCCAAGTTGTGAACGATGCCCGGAAGCAGACTGCCCAGGAACTCCAATTCGAGAGCGTCGTAATTCACAGGTGTCTTTTGCGTCGATTCAGCTTGCATTTCCTGAAGAAAGTCTGTAAGTTGCAATAGTAATTCCTAATGTAGTCGGGGCTTTTGGCTTATCAGGACCTTTGATAACCCTCGTGCCGCGATCACGAATTGCAAATTCGATTCCCAAGTTGTACTGAACCACCTCAAAACTAAGAAGCTGCTGCCGGTGTTGACGAGTGCGAACGGATTGTGCCGCAAGTTGCCACAAGCCGGATGCAGAGGGGACTATTCAGACAAGATTCATGCAGAATACGGCAACATCACGTAAAGCCAATATGGAAATTTCGGGAAAGCGCGCAACGCGAAGTTGCCGAAGTCTCCACACATGGTTGTAAAGCATACACGTCAGTAAGTTGAGTCGTTTATTTGAACCACGGCGCGACGTCGTCGCCACGTTTTCGGAACAGACCGCACTCTTCATCTCGCTGGTTCGCTGGACGATACTTGCGCTGATTGTCGGAGTGGTGGTCGGTGCGTCGACGTACGGCTTCGTGACGCTGCTGCAATGGTCGTCGGAACAAACCTCGCAGCATCCGTACTACTATCTCGCCATTCCGTTCGCTTTTTTGCTCTCCGCGGGAGTAGTCAATTGGCTTGCACCGGACGCGGAGGGACACGGCACCGAACGTATTATTGAAGCCGTCCACAAACACAATGGAAGAATTCGACTGCGCATCGTGCCGGTCAAACTCATTGCGACGGTCTTCACGGTGGCAGGCGGCGGCAGCGCCGGCAAAGAAGGTCCGGCCGCACAGATCGGCGGCGCTTTGGCGTCAGGTTTTGCGTCGATCCTCAGACTGAGCGAACGTGATCGCAAGAAGATTGTGGTTTGCGGAATTTCCGCGGGTTTTGCGTCGGTATTTGGAACACCCGTGGCCGGTGCGCTGTTTGGAATCGAAGTTTTGTTTCTGGGTCAGTTGTTGTACGACGTGCTCGTGCCGTCATTTATTGCGGGCCTAACGGCCTATCAAGTTGCTTCATCGCTTGGCTTGACATTTTGGTCGCACGCCGTCGTTGACATACCCCCTCTGGATCACGGCTATGTCCTGCAGTTAGTTCTGACGGGTGTCGTGTTTGGATTGGTCACGGTGATTTTCATTGAATTGGTCAGGACTTTGAAGCGCGCGCTTCCCGTCCTGTGGCCCAACCACTATGCTCGCGCGTTCGTCGGCGGATTGATCGTGGTCGGCATTGCGACGCTCTTCGGCCACGAGGTCACCGGTCTGGGCACAAACTACATCGAGCGCGTATTTGAAGATGAGCCCGTTTCGCCGGTCTTATGGTTGGGCAAGATTCTCGCAACTGCGATGACCCTTGAGTCAGGTGGGTCAGGTGGAATTGTGACGCCCATCTTTTTCGTCGGCGCGACTTTCGGAAGTTTCTGGGCGACGGTTATCGGCGCCAATCCGGTGACTATGGCAGCATTGGGAACGACTTCAGTTTTGTCGGGAGCAGCCAATACTCCGATCGCGGCCTCCATGATGGCCGTCGAGATGTTCGGCCCGAGCATCGGCCCGTATGCCGCCGGATGTGCAATGGTCTCTTTCATCATGACCGGGCATCGAAGTATCTATCCCAGTCAAGTTTTGTCGCAATCCAAGAGCGACTCGCTTGTCGCTCCGCTCAACCAGCCGCTCGCTCCCTCCGTACGTTCGAGATTGAGCACGGAAGGCAAAGAGGAATTCGAAAAAGTCTACTCTTTCCCGGTTCGATTATGGAAACTTCTAAGCAGCGGTATTTGGCAGATGATACCCAAAAACAAGAAACACTAAAAAAGCCGCCCTCAGGCGGCTTTTTTATTTTGCGCAAAACAACTCTTAGTTCGAGAGCACGTCAACTTCATATCGGCCCGCGAGGACCTCAACGGGTCTTCCCCATGTATGAATCCTCGAATCGCGGGTGAAGAGCAATACCTGTCGGTCGCGGGCAAGGTGATCGATCAACTGTTTTGAGATCCCCAAGTGGTGATCGTCCAACTGCGAAAGCACGTCATCCCAGAAAACGGGCGCGAGCTCTGCTTCCGTACTGGCAAACAGCAAACCGGAATTCAAACAGAGTGTGACAAGCTCCGCGATACCGCGTGAAAGAGTACGCAAGGATCGCCGCTGTCCGTCCTCTGTCACAACATCCCACTCGCCATCGCGCCACTCTACTGCCGCAAATCGCTCGCCGATTGCCTCGAACACGACGGAACGCAGAATTGTAAACAAGCGTCCACGGGCATGCTCGCGCTGTTCGGAAAGCTCGGCTTCCAGCGCCTCGCACATGTCTCTTGCGGTTTGAATGCTGCGCTCCACATCTTCAAGTTTGGACTGACGTTCCGCCCGTTCGTTCAGCAACCGCTCCTCCAGCGGCAGCACGTCGACTTGCGACGCGAGTCCATCAAGCTGCAGTTCGTCAATCTCAGCGGACAACTCTTGGATCAAATGTTCGCGCTCGACATTCTGTTTGGCAAGTTGCGTCATCTGATCACGGTACTTCGTGAGTCCCTGCTCGCGCGTACCCACGGACGCAAACAACGGATCTATTTCCTGCAAACGCGACGTAACTTCCTTAAGCTCTTCTTCTATCAGCGTCGTACGCGACGCGAGCTCTTGCGGCGTGTGTTCCGTACTAAGTCTTGACTTCGTTTCCCTCAATTGAGTCTGCAAAGCGTCGCGTTCCTCAATACCGCGCAAAATCGTGTCCGCGCCGTTCTTGGAAAACGCTCCTCCTGCCGTCGCATCCAAAGTCTCAATCTTGCTCAAAATCTCTCTAAGACGAGCGCGTTCCGTTTCAGTTTCAGGAATCCTGGCAAACTCAGAGTCCAAGCGCGCAATTTCCGAAGAAAGTTCTTTGGTGCGCAGGTCCCGTTCACGACGGCGCTCTTCCGCGCGGCTTTCGATGTCGTGAATCAGCTCCCGCAGCCTCTGTGCTTCGTGTTCAAGTTCGGACTTGCGCGACTGCGGGCCGTCTTCTTGGTCAAATGAGCTAAGCTCCACAGTGGCGTCCGTCAGTTCTGCGGTCAAGCTCTTGTATTCGGCAACTCGCCTGCGAATATCTTCGCGTTCAAGTTTGCGCAGCACGGACGGAACCGTGTCGCTTCTCTCTTCTTCGGTGGCAAGCAGCGCGCACGCCGCCTCAAGTTCCTTTTTTCGATCCGCGAGCTTCAAATATTCGCGCCACTTTGTTTGCGCGCTGCCAAGATCAGGCAAACTTGCGAACAGCTCAAGCTCGCGCCGCAACGCTTCCCGCTCTGATAGGGCTGCTTGCTGCAAGTGTTGTAAGGATTCAATCCGTGAAACAACGTCTTGGTAGTTTCCCTCGGGCTTCGGCGTCATCATTTGGCCAATGCCGTAGCCCGCGCCGCCTCCCAACACAGCAGCAAAAAATCCGACGTCCCAACCGAGAAACGCTCCGGTTGGCACGCCCGCGGCACCCGCACCCAAGATACTGAGCACGGCTTTTAACCCGGCGCCTTTCCCCGCATGCTGCAATTCGACGGCCTTGCTGCGCAACGCCGCAAGTTCTGCTTCGCGCGCCGTAACGGACTCACGCGCCAAAAACAGTTTGCTGATACGGGCAGGAGTTTCGGAATCGAGCTTTTCAAATCCCGCGAATTCCTTCGCCAGCCGCTCTCCGATGCGCGCAAGCTCCGCACGTTTGCGCTCAAGCTCCGCCGCTCTCGCCGGACTCATGTCACCGCCGTTCGACGCCTCAAGAAATTTCTCTAGTGCCAGCCATTCGTCCGGTCCCAAGGCCGATAGCTCGCCGAATTTCTCCAAACGCTTCCGTTCCAGCCCTTCCCGTTTCCTCAACAAGTCAATTCGTCTGCGAGACAAATCCGTAATTTCACGCTCGACGTCACCAAGTTTTGACCTAAGATCCTCCGAGGTTGAATCCGATTCACGGTTCCCTTCGAGGTCTCGCAGCTCCGATTGCAGTTTGCTTCGTTGCTCGCCTAAGCTTGCAACCAGTTGTTCCGATTCTTTGAGTCGTGCGGCAACTTGCTCGCGTTCGGCTTGCAGCGCGAGGTAATCGCGGGCCATTTCCGCCGCCGTGTCCGGCAGTCCGCGTGTCATTTCTTGCAATTCTTCGAGCCGTTCCTGCAAATCCGCGAACTGGGTGCGCGTGTTTTCGACGGATGACCATGATGAACGAAGCTCGTTGGCCCAGTTTTCCAAATGCAGGCAGCGTTCCGCCATGTCAATTTTATTGACAAGCTCCTTTTCCTCTGCTGCGGAAATCTCAATCGCCATCTTCGCATCGCCGATCTGCATTTGCAAATCTTCCCGCTTTTCTTCGGCTCGTTTCAAATCCGCGCGTATGCTTCTGCCGTGCTCAATCTGCGCCTCCAAACCTGCGATTTCAGTTCGCAAATCTTCGGGCTTGGGCTGCGCTTCGCCCAGCAAGTACGACTGCAGCCGCGCATCCCAATCCAATTGTTCGCGCTCAAGTGGAACGGTCAGCATATTTTCTGCCCACGCAAGCTGATCCTCGCCCGGCGCATTCCACTCGCCATTGACCACGAAGTGCGGGACCTGAAAATCATCAGACTCAGGCACCTGTAATAGATTGGAGAGCGGCGTAGTCCGCGCGGCTTCTTCTTCTACGATTCGCGGACGATTGATGACTTCGCCGCTGCGCAGATCCAAGCTCCACTCGCGACGCATTGGCCCGACCTGTCCCACGACTGTAATCCCGTGCAATCCGGCAATTCTCAAATCATGAATCAACGACTCATGCTGCCGAGGGAGGGTGGCGGCCAAGATCGCAGAGCACAGCAAGGATTTCCCGCTGCCGTTTCCCCCCGAAACCACATTGATGCCTGTTCCCGACAGCTTCCACGTAACTTGTTCGGCTCCAAGCAGCTTGGGAGCACCAGAAAGCTGTACAAGATGGAGTATGAAAATCGGTGTTTTTTCAGAACGATTGGGAAAAGTATCTGTGGGCACGACGGATACGAAGGTTGTGGATAAGATCTACTAACTATAACAGCCAATATACGCTGAAGCCTCCGTAAAGACAAGTAATCTAAGCATCTCCAGACCTTTGCCTGACCATCGCTCTCGTGATTTATTACTCAAGGGCAGTTGTTTTTTAGCAACTTGAAATAGACCAAAAAACTGGGCCGCGTTCGCGCCTCTCTCTAACAACTTTGTCGTAATTTCTTCCGCTCCTGTAGTGTGTCTCCCGAAAAATCCGTAACATTGTGTGGGCTCCCGATTTCTGTAACCTAAGTGACCCATATGCGACTTGCCCTCTTTCTCCTTGTCAACATTTTTGCAATTTGGAGTCAGGCTCACGCATTTGACTACGTGAGACTGCGCAACGGACGACTAATCGAAGGTGCGGTCATCCGGCAGGACACATCCGCCGTTTTCGTAGTTCCATGGGAGCAGCGAAGCCTTCGGCAACCGGACGTTCAAGTTTTTGCCCACTCGGAAGTAGAGTCCATTTGGCTCGGCCAAAAACCTGCCCGCGTAGCCGTCCGTAAGTACATCCCGCGCACCGGTATGTTTGAAGTTGGCGGCGGACTCGACATGCAAACATGGGCATCGTCGCTGCATGAACGCCGATACTTGCTGCAGTTTTCCGGACTCGTCGGTACGTCGATCACGAACTACTTGGCCACCGAACTGGTCGGCAATATCTCGGCTCCCTTCGCCAGCGCAGCCGACTCAAGCTACGACTCGTTGAATTTTGCCTATCAACTTGCTTTGCATGTCTTGGCAAATGTAGATATCAACCGGGCCTTCATTCCGTTCGCATTCGTTGGAGCCGGAGTGGGTCGCGACGTGCCAAAAGCGGGAGTAATAGAATCGGTAACCTATGACGACCGCAGTTTGCTCGAAATAGGCGCCGGACTCAAAATGGGCATTAATGGCATAGGCGTGCGCGTTGAACTCAAGCACGCATACTACCACTGGAACAAAAAACAACTGGTCGGCACCTTCAACGGTGAAGACTTGTATACAGAAAGACAGTCTGAGGACGCAACCAGTCTGCGCGTCTTTCTCTTCACGTACTTCTGATATTGGAGATAGTCATGGACCCGCGAAAATTATTTACATCAACTCTCCTTCTGCTGCTTGCGAATTTCGCCTTCGCATCGCAAGAATATTCGATCAGCAAGTTGGTCACCGGCTTGCATGAGGGCCCCGCACTGAAATCCGGAGATTTTTCCGGCTGGACTTGCATGCGCGCTCGAGATTTCGACGGCTACGCCCTCTACATTGGGAGTCCGGTTGATTTTTCAGCGGCTCTATCGGACGAATCGCTCGTGCAGTCCGTTGCGGCTTCCTTTGGAATTTCGTCGCAACTCGAACAGATAAAGTCGAATACGACGCCCACTCGCCGCTACTTGATCAATCGAGAGATGCGCGACCACCTCCCTGTTATTGGCGGACGGTTCGACGTGGCGCTAAACACCAAACACCAAGTTGCGCGAGTTTCCTACACGACTTTTCAGGACTGGCAGACAACCGGAAGTTTTTCGCTGACTCAATATGTCGCGGCAACCTATCTTGCTCCGGTGCTTGAACCTGCGAACTGGCAAGTTGACGATGAAGAGACGTTCGCTTGTTGGTATCCCGACGCGGATGCCCGGGTCTTGCGCGCCGCGTATTGGATCAGAGTTGCCGGACCGCGACCGCACCAACGTCACTTCGGGATCGTGGATGCGTCAACGGGTGAAATCCTGCTCGAATGGCCGGGCATTGCGCATGACGTGATCGACTTGAACGTGAAAGCGCCGTTTTGGCAACCCTATGACCACAGCGAAACGGAGTATGCTCCCTGCTCGTATCAGCGAGTGACCGTGAATGGTTCAGCAATTTCGACGGACGTGAACGGCAATTTGTCGCGCGAAGCCGCGACGCTGGCAAACGTCACGGCGCGTCTCGAGGGACAATATGTCGAAGTCGGCGAGCGCGACGAAGGGAATACACCCGACCACCTCGAACAATTTGCTGCGCCCTTCAACGGCGACACCCTCGCTTGGACGACCGAAGACGCCACCCGTCCCGCTCTGAATCTCTACTACCATACGAATTTCGTTCACGATTGGTACAAAGTACTTGATCCGCCGTACAACTCGCTTGACTATCCCGTTCCCGCTGTAGCCAACTACGGCGGCAACTACGACAATGCGTTCTGGAACGGATTCGGCACCTACTATGGCGGCGGCATGAATTACGGCAATTTCGGTATGTACTCGGACGTTATCTACCATGAGTACACGCACGGCGTCACCGACGGTATATATCCCGTTGGACTGTTGCCCTATGTCGATCAACCAGGGGCGATGAACGAAGCGTGGTCGGACTACTTCGCGTGCACTATTAACGGTGATCCGTTGATGGGCGAATGGTTGACGGGAAATGCCCGCAGCAACTTCCGCGATCTCGAGAGCATGATGGTTTATCCGCTCAATTGGGTCGGCGAAGTGCACGGCGACAGTCCATTCATTTCTGCGCCGCTGTGGACGATTCGCGAAGAACTTGGCGCCGGATACTCCGACTCGCTCGGTCACTTTGCGCGCTATGCCTTGACTGAGTTGTTTTATGATTACTTCGTCGCCGTACTTGAAACTGATGACATTGACGGGGATTTGAGCAACGGCACTCCTAACGACTTTGTGATTTATGACGCCTTCGGAGTGCACGGAATTGGCCCCGGCGCGCGCCCGCATTTCGTCGTGCAAAACGTCGTCTTTGACGACAATCTTACCGGAAACAACAACGGATTCGCCGAGCCCGGCGAGACGGTCATGCTGACGTTTACACTCTTTAACGACGTCACTCTTTACCCTCCCGCTGCCACCAACGTCACATTAACCGCCACCGCCGCAGACAGCACGTTAAACATCGGCAGTGCGTCGTTCTCGCTCGGCACACTCGCGCCGCGTGACTCCATCTCAGTCGGTCCGATCGAAATCAATATCGACTGGGAAGCGCAGGATCACTGGGGTGTTCTTAACCTGAGCATCGCCGCGGACCAGATCGAAGAACCTTATGAATATCCGTTTGAATTCAGCGTCGGTATTCCCAAAGTTCAGGTCGTCACTCGGTCGCTCACATCAAACGTGGACGCTTTTGTAACGTCAACCTTGCGTTCGATGGACAAAGTCTTTGAGCACAAGCGTCTGTCAAGCGGCCAGCAACTCGATCTGAGCATGCTTCCCGATACCGGCACGGTGCTTTGGCTCTCCGGCAACGGCACGACGTCCGGGATGACGGCCAATGACCGCGCACAGTTAACGGACTTTCTTAGCGGCGGCGGCAAACTTGTAATGTCCGGCAAGCACATCCTTCGCGGGCTCGAAAGCACCACGTTTGCAAGCGACGTCTTGAATGCGAATGTGGGAGGCGTTTCGCAGCTCCGTATGGCGACCACACTTGCTCTGCCGTTTGTCGCGGGAGACAGATATTTGCTGACCGGCGCAGGCGGTGCGGCAAACCAAGACAGCATGACGATTCTTTCGGCCGTGAACGGCGCGCTGCCGGTGCTTCGCTATGGACTGGCGGGTGAAAATGTCTCGGGAGTCGTGAATGCCGCAGGCAACGCTCTCGTGTTTGGCTTCGGTATTGAAGCGGTTTCAGACAATTCACCGGTACAAAATCAATCGCGCGCGTTGTTTTTGACACGCATACTCGAATGGGCCGGTTTTGCTGTTTCTGCTGTTGACAACGAAGGCCCAGCTTGGAAACCGGACGACTTGGCTCTGACCGCCGCATATCCCAACCCCTTCAACAGCACAGTGCGATTGGATTATCAACTTGGCAATCAAGGTGACGCCCGACTGTTGATTTACGACGTGTTGGGCCGAGAGGTGCATCGCGCCGCTCTTGCACCCAACAGCAACACGTATTTTTGGAATCCGTCTTTGGCATCAGGCGTTTATTTCGCCGTTGTAAAGTCGGACTCGCGTGTCACACGGCCGCAGAAACTCATGCTGCTTCGCTAAACGGCGAATCTTGCAACAATGAAAACGGGACGCTCTTGCGTCCCGTTTTATTTTGCGCCTGTTCTTACCGCTTCTTTTGACACTTTGGGCAGAAAAAAGTGGAGCGTTGTGCCTGCACAATTCGCGCGATCGTTCCGCCGCAGCGCAGACATTTCTCTCCCTCTCTGTCGTACACTCGGAACTCCTTTTGATACGAGCCGTATTTGCCGTCTGGACTCATGAAATCACGCAACGTGCTCCCACCCTTCTCCAAAGCCCGTTCGAGAACTTGTGGCACCGCTTGACACAATCGTTCACACTGCGCAAGCGAGAGCAACTTAGCACTCTTGCGCGGATCAACTCCCGCAACCCAGCACGTTTCGCTTGCATAAATATTGCCGATTCCCGCCCAAATGGACTGGTCAAGCAGAACGACTTTTATCCCCTGCGAACGCGTGCGCAGAATTTCTTTGAGTTCAGCCGCCGACGCGTTTGTCGTCAAAGGCTCCCAACCCAAAGCGCGAAGTTCGGGAGCTTCATCTACGGAATTGTAAAAGCGAATCGTTCCCAGAGTTCGCACGTCTCTAAAATAGAGCGATAGAGATTTGTCGTCCAGCGAAAACGCCGCGCGGACATAGTCTGGCAGCACTTTTGTCGTCGGAGCCACATACAGTCTTCCGGTCATGCGTAAATGAAATAGAAGCACACCCCTGTCTAACTCAAGAACGATGTATTTCCCGCGCCGTTCGACGGCAATCACTCTACGGTTCTTAACGAAACGCGCAAGCTCTTTTGCCGTCGTGTCTCCAAGCTGGCGGGGAATCGTGGCGGTCACGCCGCAAAGCACTCGCCCGGTGATATTCGGGCGCAGCTCGCGCACGGCGGTTTCAACTTCGGGCAATTCAGGCATCAGGGTTGCTCTTGAGAAAATCGCCGACCAAATAGAACGATCCACATACTACACCTTGAACTGAATCCGGCAGCGACAACAATTCACGATATGCAGCCTCCCGCTCCACACATTTCGCGTTCAAGCCGAGATCATCGGCAATCGACTTTAAAGCGGCGGCCGCGAGAGTTCTCGGCGTCGGCGCTTCCGTCAGCCACAATTCATCTGTGACACCAATCAAGTGCCGCAGAGATTCTCTCGCATCCTTGTCTTTCATCATAGCGACGAGCACGATACGTTTCTCGAAACCGGAATCATCGCGTAAGTACTTCGCGAGTTCGGCAAACGACGCCGGATTGTGACATACGTCAATCAAGATATTGGGACGTGTCGCAAGTTTTTGCTGGCGTCCGCGCAAAGTCATTTTACGAAGTGCCGCTTTAATATCGTCATCCGACAAAGCCGTGTCCAGAGATTTCACGACAGCCAGCGCAACACTCAGATTGCTTCTTTGAAACTCGCCGCTCAAGGGAAGAACAAAACTCCGGTCGGTTTCGAAATCCCTCCCTTCAATCGACAGCAACGATTTCGTTCGTTGACACGCATTTTCAATTTGAGCAAGAGCGTCGCTCTCTTGCGCAACTGTATAGCAAGTCGCCCCGTCCTTTACGATGCCGCTTTTATCCCGCGCGATTTCTCTGAGAGTTTTGCCTAAGATTGCGGTATGGTCAAAATCGATCTTGGTCAATACTGCCGTCGTCTTTTGCAGGACATTCGTCGCGTCAAAACTTCCTCCCAGACCGGTCTCCACAACATGCGCGTCGGTACATAGCCTCCGTGCGCACCACAAATAGAAGACGAACACGGTCTCGAAATATGTCAGCTTAATTGCACTCTGATTCAGTCGCTGGCGAATGAACTCGATCCCCTCGCACCAAATCTCGTCCGGCAAGTCGTGTCCGTCAAGCTGTACGCGTTCCTTCGGCGTCACCAAATGCGGACTGGTAAAAGTCAAGACTCTCGAACGTACGGAAAGCATCGCCTGACACATCGCCGCGATGGATCCTTTCCCGACCGTTCCGGCGATGTGAATACACTTTGGAAGTTCGAGCGGAAGTTTAAGTTCACGCGCGGCATCGTAAACCGGAGCAAGTTTCGGCATGTCACGGCTGCCGCCGAGCGGGAAGTCGACTTCATAGTTGATTAACGAGTCGAGGTATTCTAAAACCTCTTTGAAACTATTCAAGGAATGTGGAGTTGAAGAAGTGAGAGGGTAGACTGTTCTGTGATAAGATACACAGAAGCAAAAAGACGCGCAAGGAGCGCGTCTTAGGTCAGAAACAAACGGTGCGGTTTCGCGTTGCGCACGGGCAACTTGCACTCCTCTGTGCAGGGTGCATGAAATGAACCAAAGAGAGGCTTAAGGAGTTGTCCGCGGTTTCTTCGCCCCGGCGACGAAGCCAGACTCGCTCGAATGGGCCATCCATCCCTTTAGGTTATGCCATAACAAGCTCAAGAAATTTTGATGATGGGAGCTTGTTGAATTCTCAGGGCTTTTGCAATCCGGACAGACACAATACGGCACATGATTTTGGTCTGTCCATTGATCGAATTCGGGTTGGGGCTTCATGATTGGTGACTCGTTGACAATTTCTTTACTTATGTTCCTGCACCCTTGCAATCACATACGGGGAGCAGTATATTTAGTACAGTTAGTTTGTGAAAGTGCGGACAGCACGGGGTCCGCTATACATGGCTTTAAGCGAAATGTTGAATAAGTAAGGAGCAGCCGATGTCCACATTTGAAGAGACTATGGAAAACAGCCGGATCTTTCTGACGTACAGTTTGGCTATGACGATGCTCGGAAAGTCCGCGCAGATTTTGGCTGAGCGCGGTGCCGATCCCAAAGCGATGAGCTTCGTCACAACGGGAATCGAACTTCTGGCCAAGCAGCTTCGCGATTATGCCGACGGCAAGGATCTCGAAGAAGGTGCTGAGAAAGAACTGGACAGCCTGTGCAAGATGCTGGATATCCAGCGGGCAAACGGTGGAGCAGCTCCCTCCGCCTAACGGGTAACATTTTGGAACATGAAAGCCGGTGACACGATGTGCACCGGCTTTTTGTTTCTCTTTAGTTCCGCCGAGCGGGGATTAAGCGCGAAGCGCGGTTCCCCGCCGGAATCTGAGATACTTGCCGGCGGTCCTAATCTTTTCTCATCTTGCGCAATTTGCGCTCCAACAGCAGCAGCACTTTTTGTGCGACCTTGTTGGGAGTGGTGCGGCCGTTTTCCCAGCGGTTCACAGTGGCGAACGTCACGCCGATTTCGTGCGCGAAGTTCTCCTGGGTCATATTCAGGTCTTCGCGCAGTTGCTTGATACGGGCTCCGTCGAAGTCGTCCGGGTGCGGGCGGGTGGAGCGGATCATGTTACGGGCAATGGTCGTGGCGTCCATTATGGGGAATCTCCAGTTAGCTTTCAGTGGTGTGCTATAACACTTAGCAAGCCTTATGCCACAACTATTAGCTCCACAGATTTACTCTGTTCTACCTATATATTTTGCAAAACATGTGTTTCTTTCGAATGACTGGCAGGTAAGAACTCGGCAAAAATCGTCCAAACCGGGGAATTTTAGCCAATAAATTTCCCCCCGGTCTTCCGGGTGGATAAAGGGGGGTCAAGCCTGCGAGTCGCATACAGCCCTTTGTCCCATTCACCTACTGCCGTCAGCCTCCGGCCGTCTCCGCCGCACCCCGCCGAAAGTCGGGGCAAGCGCAGGAAGGCCCCAATCTCCGAGCGGGGATTTAGCGTAGTGGTTCCCCGCCGGAATCAGGAATAAATCTGGACAAGTTGACTTTCTGCTTCGAATTTCATATTTCATACTTCATATTTTCCGAGGGCCTTGATCATGACGCGAATTTCATCTGTGTTCAATCTTTTGAAGCAGGTGGGGTTCGCGGTTTTGGTGCTGGGTGCAATTGTAGAGATTCGAGCGCAAGGTGCCTGCGAAGTCCGCGGACCATACGACCGCTGCGAGGTCTTTGAAAGAATTAAAGAACGGATAGCCACGGACCCGTGGGTGCTGAAGGGCGACGCGGGCGAAGGCGGGCTGCAGGACGACATTTGGGATTGGCAAGTGCATTCAAAAGGCGAGGTCACTCAAGAGATGATTGACCTCCTGCGCACTCTTGCCGACGATCCCGAGGTCGACGGGCGCATTCGTGTATCGGCCGTGTGGGCTCTTGAACTCTCCGAACCTGAAGAAGAACTGGACAGAATGCGCCACCTCAGCAAAACTGCGCCGCCGAGCATTGCCGTTCCGGCGGCGGCCCAGCTTGTCCGTTGGGGACATTGGGATGATGGAAGTGAAACGCTCTTGAGGTTTGGCTCTTGGCAACAACTCGCTTACTCAGCCGACGAAATGCACGCCATGCCGATTCTGGTTGCCGCGTCTTGGGACACAACACGCACTGGACTATCGAGAATACATGCCGCATCGGCAATGCGCACATACGGTGACACCCTCACATTTTTCGCGGTTGCAAGAAGAATCCTCTCGGAATACTTGTTGGAAGGAAAGCCATGTAAAGACCTCGGAGATCTTGGCCGCTGCCTGGACTCGGTCGGACTTGCGTTCGAACGTGCCTGGGACACGACAGATACACGGCTGTTTGTCGCAGGATTGAACTACCCGGTCACTCCTATTCAACGACAATGCGTCTACATTCTTGGCCAGAGAGGCCGGGCCTTTCACGACCGTACTGCCGCCGAAGCGCTGTGTATCGCTTCAATTCAGTGCGCTGACCCGGAGGTCAGAGAAGATGCTGCCGAGCAGTTCATGACGCTTCCCAAATGGCTGCGGGAGTCCGAGTGATGTTTTCATAGTCACGCTTGCATCAGACAACAAATGAAAGGCGGCGGCCATACTTTGGCCGCCGCGCTCACTTTGTGAGTGTTCCGTCCCCTTAGTTCTCCCGAACGCGGTAAAGTGCGAATCTTTCGCCCTCCGCAGCAGGCGATTCATTCGCGGGGAAGTCCATTTCGCGAGATAATTCCCAAGTATCGGCCGGCTTGTCATACAACACGCAGGTCGCAGAGTATCTTTCGAGCACACGCTCACGCTCTTCTCGGTTCTGCAGAGCGTAGTACCCATCCGCAGCCTCGCAGCGCTGATTCAAATCGTCGTTCATCAGCGGATTTCCATGAATGTGCGCGACGACTTTCGCACCGGTGATCGCGGGCAAGATTAATCCGTATTCGCTCGGTGCAAGCAAAACGTCCGTTGGTATGAGTTTCCCATCAAGAAACTCAAAACTCATCACGTCCCGGCCGTGCAAGCTGAATCCGGAACGAACCCATTGTGCCACGCTGCCTCCGAGGTCGCGCACATCTCTCTGCCGATAACGCGCTCCCCACAACACAAGCACTGCCAATACCGCAATGGCAAGTATGTCGGCTACTCTGCGCTCTCGGAGTCCGTTCAGCAATCGTGGCCCGTCTTCAACAACATAGAGCGCAAGAGCAAGGTGCAGGAAGATTGCCCCAAACAGAATGAACCTTCCTCCGATGAGAATCCCGAGAAAATACGACGCCGCATAAATCAACGCACACAATATTGCACCCAGTACCACAAACGGATGCCGCCGCTTGACGACGAAATAAACAACGACAAGCAACCCGCCCACAGCGGGACCTAACGCCGCGAATTGCGATTCAAAATGCGGAGTCGTAAACCAGGACTCTGAAGAACCGCTTGTCAGCACGTGCCAGTAGTCAAAATACGGCCAAACGACCGCACTAACCACACAGAGCAGAGGAACAACCTGCAAGCCGACAATGAGTTTGGGAGATTTAGTCGGCAACAGCATTGAGCCAGCCGCGACGATCAAGAATGCCGCGGTGATTGGATGCGAAAGAAATGTTATGACTGTCAACATCGTGTAAGCCACAAGCTGCAACATGCCCCGAGTCCGCAAGAACTGACTGAGACTCGCCAAGGCATGAAAACTCAGCCCGTACGCGAATGTCGCAATGTACGGCGCCGTGTAAAGCAGCATCTGCAATTGATACGCGTTCGACTGTCCGTAGCCCTTCCCCCATATCCACAGCATGGCCACCAGCCAAACCGTAGGGAGCCAGCGGTTTTCGAAACAGCTAATCGACAACCTCCAGATACCCGTCACGATCAGAAGCAAGTTCACCGCCGCGACAACCGGCAACAAGGTAAACGTCGACCATCCGAACAGCCGTGCCGCCATTCCCCACATCAGAGTATAAGGAGTGAAACGCACGGAGGTCTCTCCCGGCAAAGCCAGCAGCGGATTGAGCGGATTGGACGGGTGCCGGGCAAACTCCCGCATCGCAGCCACCTGCTCCCAGACGTCCGCATAGATCGTCCACGGGCGAGTCATCGCGTACGGAACGCCGATGACGATCAGCGCTAACGACAGGAAAACATAGACACTCTTGGCCGACACTCGTGAGAACATTGTCGATGTTGGGTTATTCGAAGGATTCCATAAATCTAAGCGGCTTGCACGAAAGGTGCAAGCCGCTGTTCAAACTAAACGGAATCAGTCGGGGGTCAGTTCAGAACATGAATCTGCCGCTCGGCACACATGTCTTTCAGGACCTGCGGCCACACGGTGACGCTGACTTCGCCCAGATGGGCCTTTTTCAGAATGGCCATACACGTCCGCGCCTGACCGATGCCGCCGCCAATGGACAGCGGAATCTCGTCGTTCAAGATCATCTTGTGGTACGGCATGTCGAGGAAGTGCATCTGCTTGGTCGCTTCAAGCTGTTGCTTAAGCGTATCCTTCGTCACACGGACGCCCATCGAGGTCAACTCGTGGCGGCGCTTCGTGACGTGGTTCCACACCAGAATATCGCCGTTCAGACCGTGCATCAATTGACCGTTCTTTTCGACGGTCGGAGTCACCCAATCGTCATAGTCCGCTGCGCGCATTTCGTGCGGATAGCCGTCCTTGAGTGTCCAGCCGATGCCGACGATGAAAATTGCGGGATATTTCTCCGACAGGATTTTTGTCTCGCGCTGCTTGCGCGGCAGGTCCGGATACATATCCAGAATTTCTTCCGCATGCAGAAACACGAGTTCCTTGGGCAGATTCGGCCACTTCGAGTTCTTTAGCTTGGGAAACTCGCTCTGAATGAAGTCTTCGGCGTCCGTCAAGACCTTCCACTCTTTGTTGACGATCATTTTCAGAAAATCGAGATTGCGGTCTTTGTCCGTGATGACCCGTTCCCAGTCCCACTGGTCGACGTATGCGCTGTGGTCATGATCAAGGAAGTAGTCTTTGCGCACCGCGCGCATGTCCGTGATGATGCCTTCGCCCACGTCACACTGGAATTGTTTGAGCGCGACTCTTTTCCATTTCGTCGCGGCCTGCACGACCTGCGCGTCAATTGGATTCTTGTTGTAATCGTTGTTGATGTGAAAATCAATCGGCGTGCGCGAACCGTCGCGGTCGAGATAGTCGTTGACGCCGCTGTTGGTGTCAACGATCAACGGGCATTCGACGCGAAACAGATTCAGTTCTTTGCTCATGCCGTCTTCGATGAATCGTTTCAGCTTGGCCAGCGCGATTTGTGTTTCTTTCGGCGAGAGCAGCGAGCTGTAGTCGGTCGGGAGAACCTTTTCGACCTCTTCGTAAGTCCCGATTCCCGGTCCTGCAAGGTCGGCAGCTTTGTTGGACATAGTCGTGTCTCCGGAGCAATGCGTTTATGTGTTCGAGTTTTATGGGGACGCGATATGTGAAAATCGTCATATAAGACTCAGCACCAAATCGTATCCCTTCTGATAACCCATAAAGTTACGCGAATATCCTCAGACCGTCAAATTGTGTCTCATTGCACCTATTTTGTTACTCATTGAGATTTCGGGAGTTCATTTTGCGCGAGGAGAAGCAGATCAGTTAAACCCCGTCATATGTGACTTAATCAAGTTCTGGAAATGTGTTGATGTGTTAGAAGGGTTTGAAACATGAAGTAGTTTTCGAGTTGTGTGACAGAAACGCTTGATTCTTTGCTTTGTCCGGTGTACAATTATTGAATTTGCTTTTTCAGGCTCACTATCCCACTTTGCGATGATTTCGCAGAAAATCTCTCCGAAGCTCAGGTTCACATGCTAAACTCTATCAAATCACTTCGGATCGGCGATCTGACCGCGCGGATCCCCATCATTCAAGGCGGAATGGGGGTCGGAATCTCGATGTCCGGGCTTGCGGCAGCGGTGGCAAATCAAGGCGGGATTGGAGTCATTGCAACGGCCGGTATCGGAATGGACGAGCCGGACTTTTACCGGAATTTCGCCGCGTCGAATATGCGCGCACTGCGTGAGGAGATTCGCAAAGCCCGTCAAGCCACGAGCGGTATCTTGGGCGTAAACATCATGGTCGCTCTGACGAATTTTGCGGACATGGTCAAGACCGCGATTGAAGAAAAAATCGACGTGATCTTCTCCGGTGCTGGACTTCCGCTTAATCTTCCTAAGTACCGTCCGCCGGATTCGAATACCAAACTCGTTCCGATCGTTTCTTCTGGCCGAGCCGCGACAACCATTTGCAAACGCTGGCAGGAGAAATACGATTGTCTACCGGACGCACTGGTCGTGGAGGGTCCCAAAGCCGGCGGCCATCTCGGTTTCAAGTACGAACAACTCTCCGATCCCAATTTTGCGCTGGAAAATTTGGTCACAGACGTAATTGAGGCCGTGAAGCCGTTTGAGACAAGCTCGGGCAAGCAGATTTCGGTGATTGCCGCAGGCGGCGTCTACACGGGCGCGGACATTCACAAGTTTTTCGAGTTGGGCGCATCCGGAGTTCAAATGGGAACTCGCTTCGTCGCAACCGATGAGTGTGATGCCGCGGACGATTTCAAACAGACCTATATTGACGCGCGCGAGGAAGATATTCGGATCATCAAGAGCCCTGTGGGATTGCCGGGACGTGTGATTCGCAACTCATTTGTGGATGCGATGGAGCGCGGCGAGAAAGAGCCGTTTCGATGTCCATATCATTGCATCGTCACTTGCGATTTCCAACACAGCCCGTACTGCATCGCCCTTGCGCTGATGAATGCCAAGCGCGGAAACTTGAAGCATGGATTTCCTTTTGCGGGCGAAAATGCGCACCGTGTAGACAAAATAGTGCCGGTCAAAGAACTCATGGACTCGCTGGTGAAAGAGTATCTTCAAGCGGTCGCGCACGCCTGAAGTGTCGATTGAAGTCCCAATTGCCCAGCCTCAAAACAAAAGCTCCGAATTCCTTCGGAGCTTTTTGCATCTTTTGTGATTAACTCTCGATACAGCGGCTAATCGTCACAAGCGTCAGATTCCCACTCAATGGTCAAGCAGTATGATCCTTTCGCGGAAGGACCGGCACCGTCTAAAACGAGCCAATAGGTACCTGGGGAGACACAGGTCTGGAGTCCCGCGGCCAGCCGTTGTCCGTAGTTTAAGGAAGGATCATTGTTGTTCGATTCATAGAGCGACGAAGCCGGAGCGGAGCCGCAGCAAGCGTCTTCATACAAACAGAGGTACGTATCGAATGTCGAGCCCGCCGTGCGGATCGTCAGGCCGTCGAAGCCGTACACTTCGAGTTGTACGACGACGTCGTTGCCCAATCTGCAGAAAGGATACGAGCAGTTGTTGCCGGCCGTATACGTTTGTCCATACGAGCGGATCACAATGTCTTCCCCTTCAGGTCCATCGATTACTGTCCCCGGACACGCATTGGCGAACTGATCCAAGGTCACTGCTTGCTCGCGTTCTGCGGCTGTGTAGTACTCCGGATGCAGCGCCTGCTCAAACTTGAAATAGAAATCGTACAAGTCCTGCGGAACTTCGAGTCCCTGCTCGTCCAATCGTTCGATGTTTCTAAAGGCGGCTTCCAGAATCGCTTCGCCTGACGACTTGCCATAGGCCAATTCGCTTCCCGGTGTCGCGGCAAACGCGGGTGCGGCCAAACTTCCCCCCAAACACACAATCGAAAGCACGGTCAACAAGCGTCTCATGGCTTTCTCCTTTTCGTTTTCCCTGAGCCCAGTTTTTGGTCATTCTATAGATAATAGACAAACTATGTTTATTTCCGGCAACTTGTCAAGTCCTCAGCTCCTCTTCCACAACTTTCCACATTTGGTCACATCTGACCATCGCAATCATATCTCTGAGGACCTAACCTCCGTAAGTTGAGTCTTGGTCTGCAAATAAAAAGACGGCCGAAGACCGTCTTTCAAGACTTTTCACTCCAAGAATCCAATTATCGCAGTGCTTTCCTCTTAGTCAGGTAGGAAATCAAAGCCTGATCGTAGGTCGTATCCGTCTGGAGAAGCGTGTGGTCTATCTGGTTTTCTTGACATCCCCGGCGGATGCGCTCGATGAAGTCGCCCATCATCTTCTGGTATTCCTTGCGAATGTGCCACGGTTGAGTAGGCAATTCAACTCCCGTTTCCAGATCTTTGAACCGGACGTCGCCCGTAAAGGCAAAGTCGACTTCGCGCAGATCCAGAATCTGGAGCACCAGAACTTCGTGACCGTTATGGCGGAAGTGTTTCAGGCCCGACAGAATATTCTCCGGATCATCCATCAAGTCCGACAATACGATAATCAATCCGCGCCGCGAAATTCGCTCGGCCACACGGTGCAAGTTCTTGCCGATGTCCGTCTGTGCAGTCGGCTGGAGTTTCTCGAGCGTGGAGAGCACGACGTTGAGATAAGTGTGCACCGAGCGCGGCGGCAAATAGTTGCGCAACTCGGTATCATACGCCGCAAGCCCGACGGCGTCGCGCTGCTGGATCATCAAAAACGACAACGCCGCCGCCAGATACGACGCATATTGAAACTTAGTAATCGATCCCGATGTGTAGTTCATCGAGTTCGACATGTCGAGCAAAATGTACGACTTGAGATTGGTCTCTTCTTCGTACTGCTTGACATACATACGGTCTGTCTTGGCATAGACCTTCCAATCGAGATTGCGCAAAGGATCGCCGTCCATATACGGACGGTGCTCGGCAAACTCGACAGAGAATCCGTGATAAGGCGACTTATGTAAGCCGACCATAAACCCTTCGACAACCATGCGCGCCCGAAGTTGCATGTTCTTCAGCCGCGACACAAAAGCAGGGTCAAGATATGAGAGGGTCTCAGCCAAGGCGGACTACTTCTCCGCCAAGAGCTTCTCAACCAGATGCTCGGTCTTGATGCCATCGGCTTCTGCCGTGAAGTTCGGGACCAGGCGGTGGCGCAGAACGGGCAGGGCGACGGCGCGGACGTCGTCGATCTCGGGAGTCGGACGGCCGTGCAGCGCGGCGCGGGTTTTGGCGCCCAAAATCAGATATTGCGACGCGCGAGGTCCGCAACCCCAGCTCACATAGTCCTTGACGAACTTGGGAGCCTCGTCGCTGGCCGGACGGGTCTTGCGCACGAGCTTGACCGCGTATTCCACGACGTTGTCAGCCACCGGGACGCGGCGAATCAAATCCTGCAGCGTCGCGATTTGCTGAGCATTCAGGACCTTCGAAACCCCTTGCGTCGCCGCCGAGGTCGTGTTCTTGACGATCTGCTGCTCTTCCTTCAGGGTCGGGTAATCCACCCAAAGGTTGAACATGAAACGGTCGAGCTGAGCTTCCGGCAGCGGATAGGTGCCTTCCTGCTCGATCGGGTTTTGCGTCGCCAGCACGAAGAACGGCTCTTCTAACTTGTAGGTCTCGCCCGCCGCCGTCACCTCGTGCTCCTGCATGGCTTGCAGAAGCGCGGCCTGCGTCTTGGGCGGAGTACGGTTGATTTCGTCGGCCAGCACGATGTTGGCGAACACGGGCCCCTTGATGAACTTGAAGCTGCGGCGGCCAGAGGCGCGATCTTCTTCCGCGATTTCGGTACCCGTGATATCCGACGGCATCAGGTCGGGCGTGAACTGGATGCGGCTGAATTTCAGGTCCAGCATGCGCGCCATCGTTGAGATGAGCAGCGTCTTGGCCAGACCGGGCACGCCGACCAGCAAGCAGTGCCCGCGCGCCAGCAAGGTCATCATCAATTGTTCAATAATTTGCTCCTGGCCGACAATCACCTTGCCGACTTCCTTGAGCATAATGTCGCGGGACTCGTTGAGTTGTTTGAGCGCGTCGAGATCGGACGCCATAGGCAGGAGAATCCTTCGGGTTTGGACTTGCGCGGCGGGTTTTGGCTTCGTAGATTGAAGCTCCACCTGCAAGGTTACATGTTATTGAAAAAGAAAATACTTATAGGTCTAACGCGCGAAGAGCTTGAAAGTTTCGCGCGCGAACACGGTCAGCAGGCCTTCCGGGGCCGTCAGCTCTACTCGTGGATTTATCAGCGTCGCGCAACCAGTTTCGATGAGATGACTGATCTACCCGCCGCATGGAGGGTTGAGCTGGCTAAGTTCTCAGAAGTTGGACGCTTGGAAGTCGCTCGCCCGCCGCATGATACGAGAGACAGATCGCGGAAATTCCTATTTGACCTGGCCGACGGGCTTCGAGTTGAATCGGTCTATCTCCCCGAGTCGCCGGGGGAAACCGCGTGTATCTCCAGTCAGGTCGGATGCGCGCTCGGCTGTCATTTTTGCGCCACGGCCAAGATGGGGCTGTTCCGAAATCTGACTGTCAGCGAAATTCTCTTGCAGGTCTTGGAAGTGGAGCGCCGCTGCAACACCCGCCTAACCAATCTGGTCTTCATGGGGATGGGCGAACCGCTGCACAACTATGACAACGTAGTGGCCGCGCTGAAGCTCTTGACGGACCCTGAAGGGATCGGGCTAACTCCCCGCCGCATCACCGTTTCCACCGTGGGACTTGTATCGGGAATTGAGCGCTGGATCGAGGAGACTCCGTCCGCGAAATTGGCGATTTCCCTGCACGCCACGACCGACGAACGCCGCGCGGAGCTGATGCCGATCAACAAGGCCTATCCACTTGATGTGCTGTTCAAGTGCTTGCGGAAATTCGCTCATGTCACGCGCGATCCGGTGACCTTTGAGTACATCATGATCGACGATTTCAATGACCGCGAGGAAGATGTCGACAATCTCGCGCGCTGGTTGAAGAACATTCCGGCGAAGATGAATCTGATTCGCCTTCATCCTACAGGCTCAGGTCTTAAACCGTCGAGCGACGAGGCTATAGACTGTTTCATGGGATGGCTAACCGAAGCCGGAATCCGCTGCACTTTGCGCGAGTCAAGGGGCCTCGAAGACGAAGCAGCGTGTGGTATGCTCTTCACGCAAGAACCGTTTAAGCCGAGTAAGGCGCGGGCGTGGGAGACTGTTCCGCCGAGCGGGGATTAAGCGAGTCAGCGCGGTTCCCCGCCGGAATCTGAGAACGATTCCATCAATCTGAACTTATCGAAGAACCCTCCGATTACCATCGGGGGATTTTCATTTTCCGCGCCAGCGTCACTGGGTCCAGCGTCTACGCTGGCATCAACCTCCCCAATACCACATACGGACTCGCCCCCTCCCTTAGCGCGGCATCCATGATCCCTTCGCGCTCTTCCGTCCAGAATTTTGCTAACAGTTTTTTCTCGAGCATGCGCTGAATCCGGCGTCTGGCGTGCGCGTGACGGCGGCTTTCGAACTCGCCTGTTTTGCGCAGATGATCGAGATGCGCTTCGATTTGCTCGTACAGCTCGGTGACTCCCTGCTCGCGCGTGGCGACCGTGTTCACGACCGGCGGCTTCCATTCGTCCCAGTGCTTGAGCATCATCGCGCCTTGAAGATCGCCCGTGAAGCGGTCGGCTCCCTCGCGGTCGGCCTTGTTCACGCAGAACACATCCGCCGCTTCCATCAGCCCCGCCTTCATCCCCTGAATCGCATCGCCCGACTCGGGCACGAGCACCACGACCACCGAGTCCGCGTACTGCACGACCTCCATTTCCGATTGCCCCACGCCGACCGTCTCGAACAGAACGTAGTCAAACCCCGCTGCATCCAACACATCGGCCATATCTCCGGCGGCCTGCGACAAGCCACCCAAATCTCCTCGGGTCGCAAGCGAGCGCACGAACACGCCCTCGTCTAAGCCAATCGCATTCATTCGCACGCGGTCGCCGAGCAGCGCGCCGCCCGAAAACGGCGATGTGGGATCGACTGCCAAGATCGCCACCTGCTTGCCCTGTTTGCGCAGGAATTTCGTGTAAGCCGTCACGAGCGAGCTCTTCCCCGCTCCGGGCGGGCCGGTGAAACCGATGCGCACCGCGTTGCCGACTTTGCCTCCCAGCGAACGCAGCACCTCATCGGCGGATTCGGACGAATTCTCGACGCGCGAGAGCGTCCGCGCCAGCGCACTGCGCGATCCCGCAAGCAATTGGGACGTCAACTCAGGAATCGTCACTGCGCGGCGGACTCCTCGGCTTTCGCGGTCAAATCCACGACGATGGAAGGCTTGTCGGCAAATTGCTCGACATACTCGCGCACTTCCGGCAGCAAATAAAGGGAATCAATATCCATTCTCGCCAGCGCCTTGGCCAAAATTTCCGCGCGTTCTTCGTCGCCAAAGCGCTTGTTCATGATTACCAGTTTCTCGGCTTCAAACACGCAGCTCCCGCCGCGAAAATTTCCTTTTTCATTGCGGAAACGGTAGCCCTGTTTCTCCAATGCTTCGGTCAAGTGTTGCACGAGTTTCGCGGGTTTCATCAGAGCACCCCCTCTTTTCCTTGTGATCTGAGCTTATCGACGAGTTCTTTGACTTCCTGCGAACGGTCGAGCGGGCAAATCATCAGTGCGTCGTCCGTTTCGACTATGATCAAATTACTGACTCCGACTGCGGCGATTAATTTTTTGTTGCCGAGCACGCAGGTGTTGTGCGTATTCGCAAGCGTCACGTTGCCGCGTACTGCGTTGCCGTCTTCGTCACGCGGCATCAACCGCCAAACCTCGTCCCAGCTCCCGACGTCATTCCAGTCAAACGTTCCGCGCACTACGGCGACTTTCGGCGCGCGTTCCATCACACCGTAGTCGATGGAAATTCCTCTGCCTGACTCAAACACCTTGTGGGTAACGTCTTGCTCGTGCGGCGTTCCGATCGCGCCGTCAATCTCCAGAAACGCGGCGCCCCACTGCGGAAGCTGGTCGCGAATCTGTCTCAAAATAGTATCCGCGCGCCACACGAACATGCCGCTGTTCCACAAGAACTCTCCGCTCTCGAGAAACAACCGCGCGGTCTGCAAATTTGGTTTTTCGGCGAATGTCTTGACCGGGTACACGTTGTCGCGAATTCGAATTCCACTCGTGTCCATCTGAACATAGCCGTACCCCGTCTCGGGCCGCGTGGGTTCGATGCCGATGGTGGCCAACACTTCCGAATCGTGCACGGCTTCCACAGCCGACGACAGACAAAAATGAAACTGTTCGATATTCGTGATTCTGTGGTCTGCGGGCAGCACAATCATCACGGCGTCGGGATCATGCTTGTGCAAATGCACGGCGGCAAGCCCAACAGCGGGTGCGGTGTTGCGTCCCACGGGCTCGATGATAAATCTCTTCTCGTCGAAATCGGGAATCAGTTCTTTGATCAGCGCGGCCTGTTCGGCATTCGTTACGATCCAAACATGATCTTTCTCGACGAGACCGTCCAACCGAGCGATGGTGCGCTCGATCATCGTGCCCTCTCCGGTCAAATCAATCAGTTGTTTCGGACGATTGCGGCGGGACAGCGGCCAAAAGCGCGCTCCGACTCCGCCGGCCATAATCACGGCATGAAGCATATTATTTCTGAGATAGTGTTGTCCAAAGAATATCGACTTCCGCGCTCCATCGCGGACGCACGGCAATCGTATCGGGATGCCACTGAAACGGCTCCGAAAATGCAAACGGAGACACGGTTCCCCGGTCAAACATTTGGTTGCCGTTTACGTCGTGGATCGCCCGCAAACGATAATCGCCTTGAGGATATCCCACGAATTTGAAAGCGGAGTTCGTGAACACGGTTTCGAGCGGATCGCCGGTTCTGACACGATAGAGTTCCACCAACCACGGTCCGAGTTCCGGCGATTGAATTGCGCCGACGATATCTCCCAACGAATCCACCGGATAGTTGTACCAGGTCAGCGTCCACAACGAATCACGCCACACGTTTCCGCTGCGGTCCGTCACAAATGAATTCGGAATGCCGAGCACGTACTTGCGCCCCGTTTCGATCGGCAGTTCCGGTACTACAGTGATAGACATCGCGTCGCTTTGTTTGGCGCCCACGGAAAAGTCCGTCGTGTCAGCCTTTAGCCTGACCGAAAGCGAATCTTCCGTTGCGTCGAATACGATCGGCTCGTTGAATACGATCACGATTTCTTGCTGAACGGATCGGTTCGCTGAGCGGTTTGCCGGATAAGTTTCTGCAACTTTCGGGTGCGTCGTGTCGGGCTTCGTCGAAATGGCAAACTTTTCCGTCAACATTGAATCCCCGACCGCCACCTTCGCCGTCGCACTGTCCGTGGTTAACGAATCGTCCAAATACACGAACCAGCTTGCAGTCGAACTTGTGTCACGCGAAAATTGCAGCGCGGTTTGCAAACTTACGTCGTCAAACACGTCAAAACGGTCCGGCGCAATTTCGTGGTTGAAACGAAGATTCAGTGTGCGAACGTCGATTTGCTTTGCGCGCAGAATACCGAGCGTAGTCGTGTCCTGCAAAGTCGGCGCAAACGTCACGCTTGGAACCAGACCTTCGACTGCTTGCACGTCTTGAGTCGCCGGGCCGATGCGCTCGTTCGCCGGTGACCAAAGTCCGTCGAAGTTTTTGTCCTCAAGTGCAAAGAGTCTATACACGCCCGGAGCGAGATACCCAAGATCGAACACACCTTGATCGTCCGTTTGCATTCGATAGTCCGGCGTATCGATCATCGGATCAGGCATCGTGTCTCCCAGCAAGTACGCGGCAATCGAAATTGACTTCGCTCTGTCCGGCAAAAGGCTCACGCCTTGGATCTCGCCGCGGTCAATGTGGTCACCGGTACTAAACGCGAGCGTCTGACTGTTTTCGAGCGCGTTGCCTTGCATGTCCTTCGCTTGTGCGCCGACGGTGACGACAATCGTACGATTCTCCGGGAGTGGATCAAGAAAATCGAGAGTCAACATCCGTCCCGACCAGCGGTAACGCAAACGTCTTCCCGGTTCCGGAGAAAGATAAAGCGATGCTTCGACGGAAGGACGGTTGACGGGCTCCGAAAATTGCAGTGTAACGTCGCTGTCGCGCGGCACATTTACGCTGCCCGCCTCCGGAAACTCAAATGCGATTTCCGGAGGTGTTTTGTCTTCCGGGCCGCCGGGCGGCACGCCCATTCTCGCGCACGACAGACTCAGCAGCGCAAGCGAAATTAGTGCAAGTCTAATTGCGGCCAATGCCGAAGTACTCAAATCCCATTTCACTCATGTGCGACGGCTCAAAAAGATTGCGGCCGTCGAAAATAACCGGGCGTTTCATTTGCGATTTAACGCGCGCGAAGTCCGGTTCGCGGAATTCTTGCCACTCCGTTGCAATCAGCAGCGCGTCCGCGTCTTTAAGAAGCGAATAGTAATCGTCGTAAAAATGCACTTTGTCGCCCAAAATCGGCCGCGCATTTTCCATCGACTGCGGATCGTACACGTGGAGTTTCGCGCCGCGTTCGTGGAGCATCTCAATCATATAGATGGACGGCGCCTCGCGCATATCATCCGTACGCGGCTTGAACGCGAGCCCCCAAATCCCGAGCTTCAGCCCGGTCAAGTCTTCTCCGAAGTGCTTCACGACTTTCTCTACAAGTCTCGTACGTTGCTTGTGATTGACTTCGTCGACGGCATCGAGAATCTTCATCTCTTGACCGTACTTCTTGCCGATCTTAATCAGCGCCGACACGTCTTTCGGGAAGCACGAACCGCCGTAGCCGATACCTGCAAACAAGAAATGAGGACCGATGCGCTTGTCAGAACCGATGCCGAACCGCACATGATTGATATCCGCGCCGCACTCCTCGCATAGGTTCGCAATCTCGTTCATAAACGTAATTTTCGTCGCGAGCATTGCGTTGGCGGCATACTTCGTCATCTCCGCCGAACGCACGTCCATCGTCACCACACGGTATCCCGTACGGTGGAACGGAGCGTAAAGTCTCTTCATGATCTCTTCGGCGCGCTGGCTCGACACGCCGATTACGATTCGGTCAGGCTTCATAAAATCATTGACCGCGTCGCCTTCTTTCAAGAACTCCGGATTCGACACCACGTCGAATTCTACGTTGGTGTGCTTTGCAATCGTCTCGCGGACGAGATCGCCCGAGCCCACGGGGACGGTGGACTTGTTGACGATGACTTTGTAGCTTTTGAGCCTCTTGCCGATGGATTCGGCGACGGCCAGCACATAGGATAGATCCGCGGATCCGTCTTCACCCGGCGGAGTACCGACCGCGATCATCAAGACTTCCGAATCATCCATGACGGAATACAAATCCGTCGTGAAGCTGAGCCGGCCTTGAGCGACGTTGCGGTCAAGGTACTCTTTCAGACCCGGTTCGTAAATGGGCACGACGCCCTTTTTCAACATTTCAATTTTACGCGGATCCGTATCCACGCATGCGACGGTATTGCCCGATTCTGCGAGGCAAGTGCCGGTGACGAGACCGACGTAGCCGGTCCCGATGACTGTGACTTTCATGAGTAGGGTTTTTGCTAAAGGTAAGAAACGGAGCAGTGCGAGTTATTTCGCAATGAACTCCTTCATGTAGGTGCTGATGATGTGATTGAGCACCAGATGCAAATCTTCGACGGGACCGTATTCGCGGGACTCGACGATGACGTTGTGGTCGGTCATCGCCGCAAGTTTACCGCCTCCAAAACCGATCAATCCAACTATGGTGGTCTTGAGATCTCGCGCGGTCTTCGCGGCCTCAAGAATGTTCGGCGAATTTCCGGATGCCGTTATCAAAACCACGACGTCGCCCGGCTTAGCGTACGCGCGCAAGGGTTCGGAAAAAATTGAGTCGTATCCGACGTCATTGCCGTACGCGGTGAGCATCGGCATGTTGTCACCCGGCGCGAACATACGAATGCGGCGCTTGTCGGGATGACTTGAACCTTTCGAATGATCGCACACCCAATGCGACGCGGTGCTCCATGATCCGCCGTTGCCGCATACGTAAATCGCAGCGTCGCGCGCATACGCGTCTTCGACGATCGAGATCAGTTTCTCGACGTCCGCGATCGTGACGCTGTCAAGCACGGCTTTCAGACGGTTGAAATACGACGAAATGTGAGCGCTCTTGTTTAAGCTCATTTGAACGGATATCTCTTGATATTGAAAATGACTTTGCTGCCGTCGCGCTCGGGCATAAACGGAAGTTCGAACAACTCGCTCAACGCGTTGCGGACAGAGTCTTGATTCGAGGGCGGCACATACAAAAGCAAGAACCCGCCGCCGCCTGCACCGGCGATCTTTCCTCCAACCGCGCCCGCCTTGATCGCGCGGCCGTACATATCGTCAATACCGTCGTCGGAAATTTTTGCAGCCATCTTTTTCTTAAGTTCCCAACCGGCGTGCAAGAGTCTTCCGACTTGCTCGAAGTCCATAACCGTAAACGCCTGTTCGATCTTGTCGACAAGCGGCATCATCGCATCGAGCACTTCTCGCTTGGAACCAGTTTGCGATTTCTGCTCAGTCAAAATCTCCGCCGACTTGCGAGTGCGGTTCGTATAGAAAAGCATCAGGTGGCTTCCGAACAGGCGAAGCGCCTGCGCAGGCAAATCCACTTCGGCTTCGGTTACGGTTTGATCCGGATTAAACGTAAACCGTCTCAGGCCGCCGAACGCGGCGATATATTGATCTTGCTTGCCGATCGGTTTTCCGCAGCGTTCGATTTCGATTTCACACGCCTCGCGCGCCAGCCGTTCCGGACTTACCTGTCGTCCCAAGTATTGGTACATCGCGTTAAGCAATCCTACCACCAGCGAAGACGACGACCCGAGCCCGCTCCCTTCCGACGGAATGTCCGCGAGAGTTGAAATCTCAACGCCCGTTCCAAGACCCGTCATCTCCATCGCCGCACGAATCAACTCATGTTTGATCTCGTTGACTTCGTCGACCGTTTCGTTTCGCGAGTAGTTCAAAACGATCTTATCGTCGAATCGCTCTTTGATGATGACGAAAATATATTTGTCGATCGCCGTAGAAATGACGCGGCCCGCACCGTGCAGATAATAGTCTGCAAGGTCGCTGCCGCCGCCGGCGAAACTTAGTCGTAAGGGTGTCTGCGTAATAACCATGCTACAAGTTGCGTTCTCTGCGCGCGCGGACGGCCGCGTACGCCTCGGGAGTGCCGATGTCTTGAATGTACTCGTCCGTCACGTATCCGTACATCTTGCCGACGAGCTGAGGCAAGACGTGAAATCCAATATCGGCCGGCTGATTCTCCGGAACCCAATTGAAAAGCTCCGGCGTCGCCGCGTGAATTCCGGAATTGGCAAAATTTGATTTTGGCCGCGCGGGTTTCTCTTCAAAACTCACGACCAACCCGGTATCGTCAATCTCCAAAATGCCGCAGCGCGTTGGTTCATCCGTCGGATAGGCGACAAGTACCAGCGGCGGCGAGTTCTTTTCCTCGTGAAAACGCGCAAGTTTCGTCAAATCCAGCTCGACATAATTGTCGGCGTAAATGATAAAGAAACGATTGCTGTCCGACAGAAACTCTTTCGCGGAACGAAGTGTTCCTGCGCTGCCCAAGAGCGTCTCTTCATAGCCCTCGTTAAAGTTCAATCCGTGCGGACGCGTGCCGATAAACTCGCGTACCAGTGCGGCATGATGATGCGTATTGATAAAGACGTCCGTGACGCCCGCGTTCGCAAGCGTTTCGCACCAATAATCGAGCAGTGGCCTTCCAGCGACGGGCAACAAGCACTTTGGAGCATTCTTCGTCAACTCACCAAGTCTGCTTCCGACGCCCGCCGCGAGAACGATTGCTTTCACGCCGTCGCCATGGACTTTTCGCGATCAGACTTGCACCAATCCCACGTCTTGCGCAAACCGTCTTCAAGACTGACTTCCGGTTTCCAATTCAGAATGTTGTTTGCGCGCGTCGCGTCAAGATACACAGCGCGAATTTCGCCCGTTCGCGGCGGAGCGTAGTTCGCGTCGCCGCCAAAATCGGCGAGGCGCGCAAGCTCCTTATAAAGCGTATTCACCGACGTCCCAACCCCTGATCCGACGTTCATGATCTCACCGTCGCCCGCCTCTGCGGCCAGCAAGTTCGCCCGCGCGCAGTCGGAGACATAAACGTAGTCACGGAGCTGTTCTCCGTCGCCGTAAATTGTGGGCGTTTTCCCGTCCAGTAAGAGTCCCGCGAAGATCGCGATGACGCCAGCTTCGCCGTGAGGATTCTGCCGCGGCCCAAATACGTTCGGATATCTCAATACGGTATACTTGAATCCGTAAAGAATCTTGAATAGTTCGAGATAGTGCTCCACGGTGTGCTTGGAAATTCCGTACGCACACTCCGGATGGATCGGATGTGATTCGTTGACCGGCAAACTATTTGGCTCGCCGTAAACCGCGCCGCCAGTCGAGATGTAGATGAACTTCTTGACGTTTTGCTTGTGCGCAGCCAAAATTAAATTGATCGACCCGACGATATTCGATTCAGCGTCGAACACGGGATCGACGAGCGACTTGCGCACGTCCATTTGCGCCGCGTGATGGTCAATCACGTCAGGACGAAATGCCGCGACGACTTTTTCTACCGCAGCGGCGTCTCGAATATCCACCTCAAAAAACGTAGCCTTCTCGGGCACGTTGTGTCTGAATCCAGTACTCAAGTTGTCGAGCACCGCCACTTCGTGTCCCGCCGAAACAAAAGCATCCGCTACATGCGATGCGATGAACCCCGCTCCCCCGGTTACAAGAACTCTCATTTATGCTGTCGCTCCCTTTGACGGTCTGACTACGTTCAAACTTTGCATTTTCTGTTCGGCGAAATCCATGATGTCGTCGATATCGGTTTGCTCTTCGAGATACGCACGGTATTCTTTTACGGAATCTTCGGCCGAACGCGTGGGATTCCAGCCAAGTGCTTTGAGCTTGCTCACATCCGAAATGATGTGCCGTGTGTCGCCAAAACGGTAGAGTCCCGGAACACGCGGTTCAAGTCCTTGCTTGCCGAATACTTTCGCGACGATTGCGCAAAACTCCTTGACGGTGTAGGCCCGTCCGCCGCCGACATTGAACATCTCATAGTTCGCCCGGTCGTCCTCAAGGACTTTCAAGTTCGCTTGTACGACGTCGTGTATGTTCACGAAATCTCGAACTTGTTCGCCGTCTTCATATATCAGCGGCGCGCGGTCGAAAAAGTAACTTAGCGAAAAAATTCTGCACGCGCCCGAGTAGTTATTGTAAAAACTTTGGCGCGGTCCCTGCACGATCGAAAACCGCATCGCGACCGAGGGTATGTCGTAGCGCTTGCCGAACGCCAGCGTCATCAATTCCTGCGAATACTTGGAGAGCGCATATTGATTGAGAGGTTTTGCGTCTGTCTCCGGCGTCGCTTGCCACTTTAAAACCTCTTTCGTGCGAGGATCGAGAAAATCCCATTGTCCGTCGTCCAAGTCTGAAACCGGACGCAGCTCCGGATGATAAAGCGTGCCGTCTTTTGCTGCGTACCGGCCTTCGCCCGCAACCGCTTGCGACGACGCTACGACGACTTTCTTGACGGGAAGTTTCTTCTCGACGATTAACTCGTAGATCAAAGCAGTTCCGACGCTGTTTACCCAAAAGAACTTCGAGAAATCCGGAAGATAATCCTGGTAAGCTGCAAAATGATAAACCGCTTCAACGCCGTCAAGCGCCTCAATCATTTTCTCACGGTCACGAACGTCGCCTTCGATGAATTTTACTTTGGCGGGAATGTAGGCAGGCTTGCCCTTCATGTGAACGGGCTTTTCAAGGCTATCCAAAATCGTGACGTCATAGCCGCGCCGCAGCAGTTCGTCCGTTGTATGCGATCCGATGAATCCGGCGCCGCCGGTGACTAATACTCGCAAGTGTGTCCTTTGCTTAATGTGCTCCGCGGCCCAAAAGCACCGCGGGAATCGTCTTCATCAAAATCTTGAAATCAAGCCACAGCGTCCAATTGTCGATGTAAGCAAGATCAAGTTTTACCCACTCGTCGAAGTCCGTGATACTGCTGCGGCCCGAAATCTGCCACAAACACGTCAGTCCGGGCTTGACGGAAAGTTTTCTGCGGTGCCAACTGTCAAAGCGCGGCAACTCCGTTTCCAGCGGCGGGCGCGGTCCCACGATGGACATGTCGCCCTTCAAAACACTCCACAGCTGCGGCAATTCGTCCAAACTGAACTTCCGCAAAATTCCGCCGATCGGCGTAATGCGCGGATCGTTCTTGATTTTGAAGACCGCGCCTTTCATCTCGTTTTGCGCTTCGAGCTGCGCCTTCAAACGGTCGGCATCTACGACCATCGTACGAAACTTGTAACCTGTAAACTTCTCTTTGTTGAAGCCCACGACTTTCCAACGGTAAAAAATTGGTCCGCGGTCCGTCAGCTTGATAATAACTGCAATCGCCAGCAGCAGCGGCATCAGGAAGACAAGGAGCAGACTCGAAAACACGATGTCAAACAGCCGCTTGACAAGAATCTGCCATTCCTTGTGCCGCATTGAGGTGTAGATCAACACCGGCTGGTCGTACTGAATGTCTGTCGAGACGTGCGCCACAAGACTCGAGAACCAATTCGACAAAATCACCGAGCGAACACCTTCTTGTTCGCACAACGCCAGCATATCCGTACTTTCCGAAATTTGCCGAGTCGGCACGGCAAACACAACCTCATCGATTGTGTGTTGATGCAGAACTTCGGGCAAGTCTTCAGGGGTTCCAAGATAGCGCAGCTCCGGCGGGAGGTTGACGTCTCCTTTTCGATCAGTGTCGATGAACCCGAGCAGAACGATCGGCCATGTCGGATGCTCAGAAATTGTCTTTACGAATCTCTGTGCCTTCTCGCTCGTCCCGATCACCAGCACACGCTTGTTGAGGCCGCCGCCGCTTTGCAAATACTCTCGAATGCTCCTAAAGAACACGCGATTCACTGTCAACAGCATCGTATTCACCAACGTGAACAGCGCGATCGTCGAGCGGGACGGAAGTTCGATTCGCAGGACATACGCCGCCGCGAACATACAAACCGTTCCGATGATCGCCGTCCGCGACGCCAGCTTGAAGTCGTTCCAAACTGAACCGTTCGCCACTTGGTGGTGCGCCCGCTGGATATCAAGCAACAGCCACCATATCAAAATGACGAGTACACCGACTTCATAGAACGAATGAACGGACTGCGCGCTTCCGAAAAAGTAAAAAATTCTGATCTCGGTACGCAGTGCAAACGCAAGCACGAACGAAACGGCTGTAAAAAGCAAATCGACTCCCAAATGGAAAAGTCGCAGCCAGATGTTTCGCTCGATACTACGCGGCATGTTTCAATCTACTTTCAAGAACTCAAAAAGCTGAAATCAGTCGTTGCGAACGCCATAGAATTCGCGGACCGCCTCGCAAACGTAGTTAACTTCACCGTACGTCAACTCTGCGGACATCGGAAGCGCGACGGTCTCCTTCGCGGCCTTTTCCGCCGCCGGAAACGCACCTTCCTTGTAGCCAAGGAAACTGAAACACTTTTGCAAATGCAGTGGCACGGGATAGTAGATCATGTTGCCGACGCCTTTGTTTTTCAAATGTTCCATCAACTCGTCTCGCTTCGGAGCCCGAATCACATACTGATGATACGTATGCCACGCACCCGGCAATTCTGCCGGGGTCTTGACGGGCGTTTCGGCCAAGCCTTCGTTGTACATCTGCGCAAGCTCGCGCCTGCGCGCGTTCCATGCGGACAAATGTTTGAACTTTACCATCAGGACCGCGGCCTGAATTTCGTCCAGTCGTCCGCAAATACCGATTTGATCATGGTAATAACGGTCTTTTCCGCCGTGCACGCGGTTAATGCGCACGTCGTAAGCAAGCGCTTCGTCACTTGCGAGCACCATACCGCCGTCGCCCGCGCCGCCGAGATTTTTCGTTGGGTAAAACGAAAAGCAACTCAAATCGCCGAAACCACCGGCCACGACGTCGTTAAACTTTGCGCCGACAGCCTGTGCCGCATCTTCAATTATGCGCAAGCTGTGCTTCTTCGCAATAGCAAGCCACGCGGCAGGCTCAACCATTTGTCCGAATAGATGTACGGGCAAGAGTGCGCGAGTTTTCGGAGTGATCACCGCTTCGATTTGGTCGGCGCGCGCATTGTATGTTTCTTCGTCGATGTCCACGAATACGGGCTTAGCTCCGCCCCGCACGATAGAACTCGCCGTAGCGAAAAACGTGTACGGAGTCGTGATGACTTCATCGCCCGCATTCGGCTTTAGCGCCATCACGGAAAGCAAGAGCGCGTCCGTGCCCGATGAAACGCCGATGCCGTATTTCATTCCCGCGAGCTCGGCCATCGCGGTTTCCAGCGCTGCTCCGCGCTTGCCTAAAATAAAACTTTGTGTTTCGAAAATATCCGCGACTTCGCTCATCACTTCGTCGCGAATGTGCGTGAACTGCTCCTGCAAGTTCAGCATATTGACTTTCATTGTGCCACTCGAGTAAAATATTCCACGGTGCGACGCAGCCCTTCTTCCATGGGCACCAGCACCTTGTAACCCATAGCATCTTGAATTTTGCTAATGTCCGCAAGCGAGTCGCGCACGTCTCCCGCGCGCGTCGGCTCGTGATTCGGTTCGATTTTCTTGCCGAGCGATTCGCCGATCCCTTTTAAGATATCCATCAGCGAATAGCGCGCGCCGCAGGCGACGTTGAAAAACTCTCCCGCGACTTTTTCAGCCGGAGCTTCGCAGGCCAGCAAGTTTGCACTGACCGCATTCTCGACAAACGTAAAGTCTCGGGACTGTAATCCGTCACCGTGAACAATCGGCTTTTTGTCCGCCATGGCCCACGTAATAAACAGCGGGATAACGGCCGCATACTGTGAATTGGGGTCTTGCCGCGGTCCGAAAATATTGAAATAGCGCAGTGCAATTGTTTCCAATCCATAACACGCGTGAAACGCTTGGCAATATTTTTCGGTCGCCAACTTGCTCACGGCGTACGGTGATCGCGGCAGCATCGTCATCGACTCAATCTTTGGCAGCGTCGGTGTATTGCCGTAAACCGACGAACTCGATGCCGCGACGAACCGCTTCACTCCGGCGTCCCGCGCCGCCATCAGAGCGTTTAGCGTCCCTCGAATGTTCACTTCGTTGGTCGTCACAGGGTCGTTGATCGAGCGCGGCACGCTTCCCAACGCGCCTTGATGCAGCACATAGTCGCAGCCCTTCGTCGCGTTGCGGATTGCCTCTTCGTCGCGCAAGTCCGCTTCGATAAACTCAATATCTTTTGAGAACGCCGCAAGATTTTCCTTCTTGCCCGTCGCCAAATTGTCAAACACGCGCACCTGTTGTCCGCGTTTCAAAAGCTCTTCAACGATGTTCGAACCAATAAATCCGGCGCCGCCGGTTACCAAGTAACGAGATGCCATTCTACAATTTCTTCGCCGGATCGGGCCGGACGTATGTGTAACAAGGATTGATCATACCGCGAATCGCGGCAAAAACATATTCGAGTTGGCCTTTGCCGAGCTTTCCATGACATGGCAGCGCGAGCAACTCTTCTTTCGCGTCAAATTCGCTGTAAACGCCGAACGAACTCAGCCGCTCGTGAATATCTTTTACGCCGTACGGTTCCGTTGACGTCAGGAGGTAGCAAACCGGAGCGGATTGTTCGGAAATTTGAGCGTGCATGCCCGTCAACCCAAACAGTTTGGACAGTTCATCCAAGTTTTCCATCCGCCGTGTCCGTTCTTCGTCGCGTCTGCGCCAATGGATCTGCAGACCTTCGCGCACGCGGTTTCGTTTTGTCACATCCAGACAATGGAACCTGTCCCAAACGGTTTTGTCCGCGAAGTGTTCGCCGACGAGCACCGCGCCGAACGGCAGCGGCAGCCAGCGCGCAAAATCAAACACGGAGTATTTTCCGAAACTTCCGCAACGCACGACGCCATCTTTGCTCAGGAGCACGTCACGGCAATCTTCAATCAACGGTTCGCTTAACAAACTAAGGGACTCCGCCTCATGACATACATAACCCCACCGGTGACACACCACGCGCGCGTCACATCGTTCCGGACGCGCGGAGAATGTCCATTGGTCACCGAACAGCGCAGTCAGATCATCGACGTAGGACGTCTCCCCTTTCGACGCCCACACGCCTATTGTTTTTCCGCGTTCGACATTCGCAGCGCGGATCGCCGATTGCAGCGCAAACGCCCAAGAGGGCATATACGTGAATTCCGCCTCAAAAAACTCCGACAGCGCAGTGTTGATCGCGATCACCTGCTCTTCGGGCGCATCCAAATCATCACCGCTGAACGGCTCTATGCGAATCCGCGGGCGAGACTCTTCAGGCGGAGACCTGAACAAAATCGGATAGGGCCGCGTGCAGTACTTTTGAAAATAGTGCTGCAATTCGTTGCGAAAACTCACTCCGACGTCGAGATACTCGTAGTCGCTGTTTTCAAACTCACCTACTACGTGCCAAAACAAATACGAATTGGCTTCAATCTCGCGTCCGCGTTCGTTCGTTCCGCCATAATGGTAAAAAAGGGTGTTCGGAGTCACGGGCGTGACGATAATTCCGCCGACCAGTTCTTCACCGACGTAGGCCAAGTACAGCTTTTGTTCCGGTTCAAGCGCAGGCGTCAGCGTCTCCGGATCATACCAGAGCTTTGCCATCAGCGACAGATCGCGGCTTTCGACCACGCGAATGCCTGCGTTCTGCGCTTTGCGAATTCCTTGTTTCGCTCGCGAACGCAATTCTCTCCACGCGACGTCGCGGTTCAGATGCAGAAGCGCGCCGCGAGTGACGATATCTTTACCGACGTATTGCAAGAGTTATTGGCAGATGCCCGCTGCCGTGCCGGTTTGCGTGAGAATCTCCGAACAAGAATTCAAGACTGGAGAGTAATTGACAATAGGACAGGTCCCGTCGTCTTGACGGTCATGGATATAATGATCGGCGATGAAACTTAGACTCGTCGTTCCCCACGAGTTGCTGGTCGCATCCATGTCGCGGTAGTTGTGCTGGTTGCAGTTGTAGTAAATGATGAACCGGTCAACGGTCGAGAAGCAATTGTACTTGAATAGCGGATTGGACGGACCGCGTTGATCTTCCGTGACGTTGATGTTCATCACGGTGTTCATGCGGGTGAAGTTGTTGTGATGAATGTAGGTCGTCGAGTCCACCCACGAACCAACCTGAAACGCGAACCACGACGTCTCGAAATGGTTATTGTGAATTTCAGAGTTGTTCACGAGGTCGAGCTTAATCACGCCGCGCGCTCCGCTGCCGCTCGTGTCCGAACCTCCGCAGTTGCGAAACCAATTACAAAATAAATCGCAGTCACTCTTGTTGTACAGCGTGATTGCAAAAGGATCGCACGTTTGGAAAAGATTGTGTTCGCAGTCGAGCCCGCTCGTCGCCGTGTTGTAGATTCCGTATCCGTTGCGCTCGAAAATGCAGTGGCTGATCCTCGGCGGTTCGTAGCGCGCCAACACACCCTCGCCGGAGAACTTGTAGAAGTGGCAGTATTCGACCACGCCGCCGTTGGTCTCAAGATCAAGTGCCGTCGAGCCGTGACGGAAAACCGTATATGCGATGTCGGGCGGAGTTGCGCTGGGCCTGAATTTAACTTGCTGCCATTCGTCCGGATCGCGGCTGACAACTTCGAGCGGCAGAAATTGGATGTAGTTGTCCGGCGTACCCCGGCAAATCATCGTCCCGCGGATTTGCAGCGACTTCGCGCCCGCAAGTCTGACGACGGCGCCCGGCTGAATCGTCAGCGTCACACCAGCTAAAACTTGTGTGTTGTTGTGAAGGAGATAGTGTGTTCCCGACTCGAAAGTTACGTCTTCGTCAAAATTGTAGAATTGTTCGCCGTAATCCACAACTTGCGGCAATTCGATCTCGTGCATATCGACGTCTCCGCCGGAGGTGTGCAGATCTTGCGGAACAGACCAAACCAAACCCTGAATCTCCGCGACGACAAAATAGTCGCCGGCGACGACGTTTTTGAATTGAAATTCGCCGTCTCCGTTTACGGTGTCCTGCATGATCGAATTGTACAACCTGTGGTCGAACCCGTAGCTTGCCTTGAACGGAAAACCAACTTGATCTTCCGCGTCCGTGACCGACCAGACCGACGCGTCCGACGAAGGATTTGCTTGGTCGGGGATGTTGTAGATCTTTACGACCACTCCGTCGACCGAGCCGTCAGTCGTCACGATGCGGCCGAAAACGCCGCTCTTGGAGTCTTCGCTCTTTTTACAGGAAACGAAAACGAGCGCAAGTGAAAGCAGGAGAAATGTGGCAATCCGAGACGTCATCACAACCCTCATGTCAGGTCAAATAGACGATGCCTGCCGTAGTCAAAGCCCACAGCGCGACATTGATTAAGGTTGCGCGATCTTTCACCAGGAGCTTCGACGGATCGCCGCCTTCACCCCGGTTGTAGATCAGGTACAAATACCGAAACAGGCCGTATACGACAAACGGCAGCGTCCAAAACAACGCTCGCGTGCCGTAACGGTGGACGGTATCATCTGAAATCGTGTAAAGACTGTAGGCCACCAACGTCGCCGCAGCCAGCGCAGACAACATTTGGTCAATGAAGGTCAAACTGTAGTTGGCCAAACTTGCGCGGTGACTCGCGGCCGCTTCTCCCAACAACGCGATCTCGTGCCGGCGCTTGGCCAATGCCAAGAACAACGACAACAAGAACGCGCACAGAATCAGCCAGTACGACAAATACACGTCGGGCAGCATGGTGCGGATCACCGCCACTCCGCCGACGGCACGCAGCACGAATCCCATCGACAACAAAAGTACGTCGAGGATGACCGCCTGCTTAAGCCCCAACGAATAGGCCAAGTTCACGACCAAATAAATCACGGCGACGATACCGAAGTACCAGTCGATTACGAATGCCCAACCTACTCCGATCCCGCCGAGCAGAAATGCCAGCGTCGCGGCCATGTTGGTCGATACCCGGCCCGAAGGCAGCGGACGCGATTTCTTTTTCGGATGTTCGCGGTCCGCCTTCAAGTCGAGCAAGTCGTTCAATGCGTACACCGCAGACGATAGCATACAGAACGCCGCAAAGCCTTGCAGCGCCTGCACGATCACGTGCGGCGATTCAATGACGACGCGCGCCGGTGAAAACAACACCGCCGCGAAGAGAATCATGTTCTTCGACCACTGCGCGGGCCGCAGCAGTTCGAGTATCGCTGTGAGTGAATTCAAACCTACAGCTTCACCACGTTGTCTCGTTTCCCAAGCCCGGCCGTCGCGTTGCGTGCGTCGAAGACCAACGCGCAGTTCTCGGCGAGCATCGCGTAGTCGATCGATCTGTGATCCGTGCAAATCACCGCGACGTCGTATTTCTTCGCGGCTTCTTTGTTGAACGGCACGGATTTCATGCGATGATTGGCCGTGTCTACTTCAGGGATGAACGGATCGTGATAGTCCACCTGAGCGCCGCGCTTCATCAAGAGTTCAATGATATCCAGCGACGGAGATTCCCGCGAATCGTCGATATCCCGCTTGTAGGCCACGCCCATCACCAGCGCTTTGCAGCCCTTGACGGCTTTTCCGCGTTCATTCAAAGCGTCGGCGACTCGCTGAGTAACGTAATCGGGCATCTTGGTGTTAATATCGTCGGCCAGTTCGATAAACCGTGCGCGGTATTTCAGAGTCTTGAGTTTCCACGACAGGTAGATCGGATCGATGGGAATACAATGGCCACCCAAACCCGGCCCCGGATAGAACGGCATGAAACCGAACGGCTTTGTCGAAGCGGCGCGAATCACTTCCCACACGTCGACGCCGAGAATCTCGCACATGATCGCAAGTTCGTTCACCAATCCGATGTTGATGGAGCGGAACGTGTTCTCAAGCAGTTTTACGAGTTCCGCGGCCTGCGTACTAGAAACCGGCACGAGTTTTTCGATGACCAAACCGTACACTGCCTGCGCCGCGTCCAAACAGGCAGGTGTCGATCCGCCCATGACTTTCGGGGTATTGAACGTGCCGTATTTTTCGTTGCCGGGATCGACACGCTCCGGCGAAAACGCGATGAAGACGTCTTCACCAACTTTCAAGCCCTTTTCTTCGAAGGCCGGCACCATGAGCTCGTCCGTCGTGCCAGGATACGTCGTACTCTCGAGTACGATCAAAAGACCCGGATGAGCATACTTCAAAATTTCGTCCCGCGCCGCGATGATATAAGAAATATCCGGATCACCAGTTTTGCGCAACGGAGTCGGAACGCAAATCGAAATCGCGTCCAAGTCCTTTATCACGGAGTAGTCTGTCGTCGCTTTTAGCTTTCCGGACTTGACCGAGTCCGCAAGCTCTTTGTCGTTCACGTCGAGAATGTAGTTTTCGCCGCGGTTGATGAGGTCGACTTTCCCTTGCGTGATGTCGATACCCGTAACGCTAATACCTTTGACGGCGAATTGAACAGCTAGCGGAAGACCTACGTACCCGAGGCCGACAACGCCGACTCGCAGGGTACCTTCTTGGGCCTTCTTCTTTAACTCATTCAGAATCATAAAGTTCTTTTTATCCTTCCCGAAAATCGGTGACTCTAAATATACAAACAAGTGGGTTGAAATGCAATGAAATCAGGGTCAGTCAAGGACCCAATACAAGATGCTTTGCAATTGTTATACCTTTATTTACGACTTTCAAATAAAGAAGTCTGGACAAGTAAAAATGGGCGGCCTTGATAGACCGCCCATCCTGAAAATCATACTCGGTAGCCATTGGGCTATCCTGCGGGAGTTCCTCTATTGCAGGCTGAGCAAGTAGACTCGGCCGACATTTTCGAAATCACCGTTGTCCCACCAGCGGGCGCCAACCGCCAAATCGGTCGAACCGTTGCCGTCTAAGTCACCAAACGACGCCACACTATTTCCTGCTGCGTCAGCAATATTCTCGCCCGAAAACTGGTAGAAATCAGTCTCCCAGCCGCCGTAGAAGAAGGAGACAACCCCGCGGCTCTGGTTGGCGTTGGCTGCCTGAGCTGCCCAGTCGCCTTTGCCATCGCCGTTTAGGTCACCCAAGGCAAAGACCTTTTCACCAAACCGACCCGCCTCTGCTGAACCCGTAAAGGTCGCGGAGGGTCCGTTTGGTAATGTAGTGCCGCCGTGGTACAGATAAACCTTGCCCAGTTGTTTCCCACCCGAAGTGAATTGCGGGGCGCCAACCAGAATTTCAGCGACTCCGTCGCCGTTCATGTCAGGCACAATCGCTGTGGACCAGCCAAACTCGTCCTGAAAGCTCGTCAATTCGCCCTTGTACAGCATAACCGTCTTGGTTGTGCTGATTTCCTTACCGCCCGCAAAAACGTACACAGCGCCGTTATACGTGGCCTCAGCGCCATAATGAGGCGCGCCGATGATCAAGTCAGCTTGGCCGTCACCCGTCACGTCTCCGGTCGAAACCGCAGTGCCGAACAAGTCATTCAACGTACCCAATTTGTACTCGAGGTCCGGCTTGTTGGCCACACCGTTCGCGTTGCCGAAATAGACATATACGCGGCCGGAAGTGGCGCCGTTCTTGGCCGAGTGCGGTGCTCCGACGACGAGGTCGGCATAATTGTCACCGTTCACGTCGTGTGACATGTCAATCGAATGGCCGAACGAGTCTTTGCTTTCGCCTGCCGTGATCTTGACACTCGTGCCGCCGAATCCCGAGCCGCCCATGTACAGGTAGACTTTGCCGGCAGGCTTGGCACCTGTGCCCTGTCCGCCTTCCGCGGCAATCGCTAAGTCGGGAGTGCCGTCGCCGTTAAAGTCGCCAGTGGACATCGAGCTTCCAAACAATTCACCGTCTTCTTGGCCCTGAATCTTCATGGTCGGCGTTTCGGCAAGCAGTCCGTCGTAGAACAAGACTGCGCCGCGTGCGACAGGCCCGGCATTTTCTCCGGTATACGAAACCGCATACAGCGGCTTGTCCCCCGTCCAAGCGTGCGCTCCGTCAATCGCAGAACCATAATAGGCCCGGGCCTCAGGACCGTCCATGACGCGCAACAGGTATTTTGCCGAGGTGTTCTTGGATTCAAGCTGGGCCAGCGATAGCGCGTACACAGCCAGAATCAACACCGACGACACCAAAATATAACCAATTCTCTTCATGGCATTCTTCCGGTTTGTGAGCGAAAGCTCATGGAGTGAGTCGAGGAGTGGCGGCGGTTGACCGCACCACTCCTCGACGCAAAGTACTACAGTATTTAGTTACCGAATGCGAACGAGGTCGATGCGGCGGTTCTGGTAGCGGCCTTGCTCGTTGGCATTGCTGGCAACGGGCTTCGTCGAACCATAACCCTTGGCGACCAAGCGGCTGGGATCAACACCGCGCGAGATCAGGTAGTTGCGAACGGCGTCCGCACGAGCCTGCGACAGCGGGTTGTTAATCGCATCCGAACCGGTGTTATCGGTGTGGCCTTGAACTTCAAGCAACTGGATTTCCGGATGCTCGTTGATCAGCTTGGCCGCGCCGTCCAACACGCGCGCGAATTCATCGGTAATCTCTGCGCTGCCCGTGGCGAAGTTGATACCCGGGAAGCTGACGACGCCGCCGGTCTCCATCCACACGGCTTCGATGGAATCTTTCTGCTCGGGACGCAGCAATTCGAGGCTGAGCTTGAGGGAGGGGTTACCTTCGAAGATGTAACGATGGATGAATTCCTTCGGGCCATCCGATTTTTCCATCATGGCAGCTTCCTTGCGCTCACGCTTCAGGCTGCCCATGGCGCTCCGCAGGCTGTTGCACTCCTTGAAGTAGAAGTTCAACGAGATGCGGTGATTCTCGCCCAAGAATGCTTGCGGCTCTTCGACGTAAGCATACTGCAGGGCGAAGCTCTTGAAACCGAAACCAAAACCGGCGGTCATACCACGGTTGGCTTCTTCCGTTTCAACCAGATCGTTCATACCCGCGGCGAGGTAGAAGCTCACGTTGTCGCTGATCGGCAGGTCGTAGGCACCACCGACGTCCAACGTCGTTTCTTCATCCTTCACCTTGTTCAGGTCGGTCGTCAGCGTGACGTTTTTCCACGGCTTGACACCGAAACCGAGTCGGGCTTCATAAGGTGTCTGATCCTGACCGTACTCACCCGCAAGGTCACGCATCATGAAGCCAACAGTGACTTCATCATACGGGCGGAAGAGCAAGCCTGCATCGACGCCCCAGCCGTCATCAGTGATGAGATCGCTCTGGATGAACTTTGCACCGAGTCCGAGGGCGAAACCGCCACCCAAACCTCGCGCGTAGTTCAACTGGAACGCATTGTCGGCGGCGTCAAATGTGCCCGTCTTGTTTCCGGTATTGTCCGACTGAATCAAACCAGTCGTACCGGAATTGAGCCAGGACAGACCGAAGGTCCCAAGCTTCTCGGCACACAGCGACGCTCCGATGTAGTTGTAATTGCGATCGGCTTCCAGCCCACCGGTATACATGAGCGACACTTCGAATTTGTGCAGCCATTGTAACGCAGCGGGGTTCCAGTAGGCCGCGGTCGCATCGTTGGCTACGGCGGTTTGGGCGGTACCCATTGCCATACCACGCGCACCCACACCCATCCGCAAGAACGGAGCGGCATGGTTTTGCGCGTTGGCGGCAGTGATACCGAAGAGCATCATTATGCACAGACCCAGCGCCGTGTTGCGAATTCGGGATGTCATATCCCTTCCTCCTGTCCTATCGGCTATTCTCAAGTAAATCATTTCAGGATTTAGAAATCTCCGGGTGGGGAAGGTTGCCCTTCCCCACCCATCGAATTGTCACTTAGTTCTTCGTCTGCTTGTAGGCGACCTTGACGATGTTGTTGACCGTCTTGCCGCTGCCGGACACGGTCACGTTCGCAAGGTAAACACCAGCCGCGACTTCTTCGCCCTTCTCGTTCGTTCCTGCCCACGTGATCGGCGTACCATAATTGGCCAGCACACCGTCATACACCGTGGCCACGAAGCGACCCGAGAAGTCGTAGATCTTGATCGTCACGTGCGCACCCGGACCTGCGTCAGGACCGATCGGCAGGACGAAGGTCGTGTAACCGTCTTCCTTGGTGAACGGGTTCGGATAGTTGTACGTTTCGCCGTCAAGATTGATGCTCTTGAAGCCGACGCGCACCGGCCACTGCATCGTCGCACGGTTGCCAGCAATGTCGCTGACTTCGGCGTGCGCCGTGTAGTTGCCACCTTCCAGACCTTCAAAGGCCAGGGTCACGTAACCGGTCAAGCCATTACCGGCGATGCTGACGTTCATCGTACCACCGGCATTGGTGCCGTCTTCAGCCGTCAGCCACATGCTGACACTTTCGGCATCCAGACCGACCGTACCAACTTCCTCGAAGTCCGCACGGAACGTAATCGGCGCGCCAACCTGTAGCGGGTTGTTGTCGTCGGATTCCGGCTGGAAGTTCGTGAAGACCGGGGCCGCCACGTCAACTGTGTACAGTTGCGAGATCGGCGCCATCGGCGTGCCACCCGTGAACTCACCGTTCAGCGTGGCGCGGATGCTGACAATATCCGTCAGATCGAAGTTGGCGCAGTACGAAGCGACGTCGCCTTCGAAGTTCACCGGCGCATCCACCACGATCGGGGCGAACACCAGATTACCATCGACAAGCATCGCGCCTTCAAGCGTCATGGTCAGCGAGCTGCGGTCAACCTGATCGCAACCGACGTTGACGTCGAAGCAATGCGGCATTGCGGACACGTAGAACGGTTCGAGGAAGTAGATCTCGTTCAGGCACGGGCCGAAGCCGACAGCCTGGAAGCGCCACAGTTCCGTCGTCGTGTTGCATACGTTGTCACACACCGTCACCATCGCGCGGTAGCGGCCTTCAGGCAGGTTGCCCACCCAAGTCAGGATGCCGCCACTAATGTTGGCACCTTCTTCAAGCAGATCACGCCACTGGCCGTTATCCTCGTTCAGGAGGCGGAACTCGATACATTCAGGATCGATACCGCTATTGCCGTCAAGGCTGGAGACACCACGCGTCAGCGCGTTACGCCATGCACCAAGGTCGATACGCGAGGTGTTGGCTTCCGTGGACGACTTGCTGGTCGTCTTCATGCCCTTCACATTGGTACCACCGATAATCGCGGTCGTCGTCGGGGTCACGTTCTTATCCATCAGCATGGAATGATCGCTGCCCGGGAAGCTCGCGGCACCGGCGTCTTCGTCATCATAGAAGCGAGCGCTGATGGTAATCGAGTTTTCAGCATCCACCACCGTATTCGGCAGCGGTGACAGCGGCTCGACCACCGGATCAACGTCGTCAACAGCCCACGTCTGGACAACCTCACTCGACGCGCCGTACTGATCCGTAGCCGTTACGCGGATGCGGATATCAGACGGAATGCCGTGGCCACCGAAGTCACCGAAGGTCGCTTCACCCGTCACGCTGAACACCTGCGCACGGTTCGCCGGATCATAACCCGGGTTCACGTTCAGGGTCAACGAAGAGGTCGTCAGGTCGTATTCGCAGATGCTTCCATCGCAGTCATAGAGACCGATGAAGTGCACATTGATACCACCGTTGCGGACATTGGCGGCGTCATTTTCAGCCACCGTCGCCGAGAAGCTCAACGGATAATCCGGATTCCAGAAGCCGTTATGCTGGCAGCCTTCGTTGTACGGCAGGATGCTGACCACCGGACCCGAACTCAGCGAGTAGAAGGTCCATGTCGACGTCAACAGGTTGCCCACGCAGTCTTCGGCGTAGCCGTTGACCGTCCACGGACCCGCAATCGGATCAACCAGTACGATCTTGGCGCTCGAAGAAGTACGCTCAACGAAGTCTTCTTCATTTTCGTAGCGGGTCCATTCACCGCGCGGATCTACCACAACGAACCAGACACGTTCGATATTGATACCCGAACCGTTGTCGTCCAGTGCGCTGTTGTCGCCACGGCCATCGCGGCCGTCCGCCTTGCTCGTCGTCGCCAGCTTGCTGTCCGCGGCTGCGAACTTGCTGCTGCTGGTGCGCGACATGGTGCTGGCACCCTTCGTCATATTACCGCCGCCGATTCCGGCCATCAAGCCGCCGCAATCGTCGGTGTAGTGCATTTCGACCACCACGCCGCCGTCGTTGGAAACACTGTCACCGGAAGCCGGGAAGTGCGCCAGTTCGGTCGGGGTGCAGTTGTCAGCAGTGTAAGTACGGCTGCTGATGCTGATACCGTCGCCCGTGACGAGGTCATGATAGATGTTCATGGTCTTTACGATCAAGGCCAATCCAGTCTGGCCGTCAGCCAAGCTGTACGTAGCGTTGAACGTAACCGGTACTTCGGTGCGACCCATCGGATCGACCAGCGTCGGGCCACTGACCGGCGTGCTGTCGGGCAGGGTCACGAGGCGGTACTCAATACCATTACCCGGTGCGATCGGTGCAGACTCAACCGTGGTCACTGTGAACGACAGTTCCGTCGGGTTGGCTCCGGTGGCTTCCGGATTGATGAACGATCCACAAGCAACGTCATCGAAGTCAACGGCCGGGCCGGCGCAGTTGACGTGCCACGTCCAAGTGATACCCTGGTTGTCCGTGGTACCGATGTTGCCAGCGGCGTCCGGAACGAACATGGTAATCTGGTGGTCACCCGGATCGTACATAAAGTCAGCGGCTTCGCCGGAGGGATCACCACCGATGTTGAACACGAAGTCATTCTGTCCCGGCGAGTTGATGAAGAAGTTCAAACCTTCCATCGCCGTGTCAGCGACTGTGAACTCATGTCCGTCGATGACGAACTGAACCGCACTCAGGTCGACGCCCGAGGCACCGAAGCAGCACCGCGCCCAGTCACTGATCGAGGCCTGAATGGTCGGGCGCTCGCCGCAATTGAACTCAGCTTCTTCGAAGTTGATCGGGTCTTCGTCGTAACGGTCACTCCAACCCCAATCGTGCGTCCAGTAGAAGTCACCGTCGTTGTTGAGGCAGTCCACCGGATCTTCGTTGGCCACGCCGTCACCGTCGTCGTCAATCGCTGCGCCCACAGGCGACACAGGCGTAATGACCGGCGGGATGATATCGACCGTGTAACGGTAATCCTGCGTTTCGTCGTTGTACAGACAGACGTTATTGTAAACGTGCCAGTGGGCGCACATCGTCAGCGGACACGAATCGTAGATGTATCCACCGCTCTGTTCGTCGTACCAGTACGAGAACAGGTTGTCGATCAGGCCGTCCCACTGTACCGTCACCGACGCACGGTAACCAATCTGCACTTCGTTCTCAAAGATGGGTTCGAAGCGGATGGCTTCCGCCGTGATTTCGTGTACGTAGTCATCCGGATAGTCACAGTTGGCCAGATCCAGATAGACGTAGTTGGTATCGATACCGGATTCGCGGTCGACCAGGTCGGCCCAAATCGTCACACTGACGTCACCAATGTAGGTGGGCTCAGCGTAGGCGGTCGGCATCGTGTTGTCGACGTAGAACGGAGTGACATTGGTCGGGCGGTCATCCACGTAGAACTGAATCGTGTGGATACCCTGCGTCAGGCAACCGTACCACGGCGGGCAATCATAGAAGTCAGAGTCGAATTCGACGTTGAAGATACCGCTGACATCGTCGTACGACAGATGGAAGATGCTGTCCGGACGGCAACCTTCATCGAAGTTACCTTCCAGCTCAACCGGCTGTCCGTCGTTGACGATGCGGATACCATCCAGCCAAACATCCACGCGATCCGGGGTCTGCGGAATGTCGCCCGCGCCCAGAACGACCCACCACGACGGCGTGCAGTCGGTAACCGGCATGCCATTGTAAGTCGGGTTCGGGAAGTCGGGTTCGCAGTCGGAACCGCTGTTCAACTGTACGAATTCGCTAATCGGACGAATCGCGGTCAGGAACACACCGAAGCGGATGCGATCCGGGCAGAGGCTGCCGATGTCTGAGATATCCCAAACCGGCGTCCACTGGAAGTCCACGATTCCGTTTTCAAGGTCGCGGTCGTTGTAGGTGATACCCCACTCTTGCCACATACCTTCATATTGACCTGAAGCATCCGTCGTATCCCAGTTCCAGTAGGCCACGACCACTTGCCATTCTTCCGCGTTTTCCGGAAGCAGACTGTTGTCGAAGTGCATACGGAACGAAGACATCGGCGACACCAGGTTGTACTGGTCGAGGTCCTGCGATTGAATTTCTTCAACACCGGAGATCAACGTGTAGTAGTACTGATAAGCCGGCACCAAACTGTAGGACTGCGACGGCAGGTACGGCTGGAACCACAGGTTACCGCCGGTGCCGCTGCCCCATGCCGGGATCGTAATTTCAAGGACGCCGTCTTCGCTAGCCAAGGTGCCGTTCGAGCCACCGTGGTTGTCAGCATGATGGAGGTCCATGAAGTAGGTCGTCATATGGATGAACGTGTTGTCACCTTCAGGCGTCACATTGGACGTGAAGACGGTGATGCGTCCATCGTCGTTGTCAAGGTCGCACGGTTGCGTGTTCGACGGCAACTGACCGGCGAAGTACGAGGATCCGGCTTCCGGCTCGACGCAGACCACACCCGCCTCAATCAAGCAGGCTTCCGTGTAGTCTTCGAGGGTTGCCAACACCCACGGCTGTTGTTCACCGTCACTCGGGACGCGCACCCAGTTGTCAACCCAGATTTGGGTTTCATCCGTGTTGGTCACGTCTTGACGGCGCCACACCGGCGGGTTCGGATCGACGTTCGCGTTTTCATCCCATGCCACTGCACGGAACCAAGCGTTAGCCGGGTAGACGTCGAACTCGAGCGTCACCTGCCACAAGTGCCATCCAAGCCACTCGTTGCATTCGCTGACACTGTTGCTTTCGGCGTCGGCCAGCGGCAGCCAGGTCTGACCTTGGTCGGTCGAGATTTGGAACTGAACTTGGGCCGTCCAGTTGGAATCACAGTCGTCGGACACGGCATACAAGTAGTCGTTGCAGCCGAATTCGTTGTCGTCGTCATAACCGACGATCGTGGCACGCTGGTACTGCGAGTCTTCAACGTAGATCGTGATCGTCGTTTCGCTGCAGTTACCGGCATGATCCCAAGCGATCGCACGCAGGTAGTAATTGCTGTTCGGCGTCAGTGCCGTGGTGGCCAATTGTGCCGACCACAGCGGGCCTTGCGAGTCACAGGAAATCGCATCGCCATATTCTTCGGAATCATTCGTTCCAAAGAAGCAAACGCTGTCGACTCCACTGTTGCCGCCTTCGCCGAAGACATCTTCAGCCGTTACGACCATGTTGACGATTTCGCCCCACGGAATGACCGTACCTTCCGGCGTCAAGTCACCGTTTACATTGGTGAACTGAACATCCGGCGGGCAGTTATCGACGCGAACCGTATCAGCGAAGATGACGTAAGCCATGTTCGATTCCGGAATCGCGTTATCGCTCAGGACGGCGCGGAGGCTAATCGTTCCGCACTCGCCTTCGAAGTAGTTGTAGACATCCCACGGATAGACCCAGTTACCGGTCACACCGTTGTCTTGGTAGGCATAACCGAAGCTGTGCCAGTATTCATCGTCATCCGGAGACTCAGCCCACTTGTATTCGAACCACACCGTATCGAGACCGGCGTCCGTAAGTTCATTGTTGAAGTGAACCCAGATATCGTCGGAGTCGTTGTGTTCGTCGAAGTCGTAGTTGCTGATTCCACAGTAACCGCCCAACAGACCGTGCGACATCGGAAGCTGATCATCCAAATCGTACGGCAGGCTGTGGTCGATGATGATGTTGCGGCAATCCGTAGCCATCGTCACCAAGTCACCACCCAGGTCGGCCGATCCGATTGCGCAGATCTGAGCCGGGCCTTCCGGCAGTGCGGTCACATCCCAGTTGCACAACTGCCAATCCAACGTACCGATTTCGTCAATCAGCGTACCGATGACCGTCGTGTCGCCTTCAGCGTCGATGTAGATGAAGCGGACGTGGTCAAGGTTCGGCTCGGATTCGGCCTGCAAGCACAGGTCGGTTCCGTTGACGTGCGGCGTACCTTCGATATCGTAGTAACCGTTGATACCGTAGATCGCGATGTTGGCTTCTTCGTCAACCACCGGCGCGGACCAGTCAATAATCGGATTGCCTTGGTTGTCATAACGGTCGTTCTGTTCACAGTAGTCATACGCAACCGCTGCGAAGTCATAGGTCCATCCGACAACCGTGCTGGTCGGGACGATCCAATTGACACTGTACGGCCAGTTGTATTGTTCGCCAATTTCCATCCATCCGTCGAGGTCGCCGGTATGGCGGTAGTAGAACTGAACCAACGGCGTCAGCATGAAGTTGTCAGTCGCTTCGACTTCGAACGTGTACTCGGCACCGCGTTCAAGCTGCGTCACGTCGGTGTGCGTCGGATCATCCGTGCGCCAGACGTGAACGATCAGGGCGTTCGCGGGTTCGTTGTCCACATTGACCATCAGCGTGGCGTGCGCCGGAGCACCAGCCGCGCCACCCGTCAAGTCACCGTCCATGTTGCCGTAGTTGTCTTCGGCAAAGGCGGCCACGTAGTACGTACCGTTCAGAAGTTCCGTATTCCAATGTCCTTCAGTCAAGGAGTACTGCGTACCGTCTTCGCTCTCGCTATTGATCGGAAGCGGCTGACCGTCTTCACCTTCGACACGTTCAATCACCGTCCACGGGCCGTTCGACCCGACTTCGAGGAAGGCGTAGGTCACGGCGATGACGTCCGGATCATAGATGTAGGAGCTCAGCTCAACGTTACCGTGGAGGAAGATCACCGACGAATCCGGCGTGCAGTCCACATCTGTGACGAGGTTGTCAGACAGCGGCGCGGTATGGTCAACCGCCTTAAAGCGCTTCACATAACCGTTAGCAATCAACCAGCTCCACTTTTCTTCGACCGTAGTACCCTGACCGTAGTTCAGGAACTGCGTCCAAGTAAGTTCGTTGCCGGCTTGGTCAGTCGTCAGCACTGCGACGTCGTACCAGACACCGGGCTCGGGAGCCGGACATTCGTTATTCCAGAAGTTCACGTTGTCGACGGAGAACGGTCCGGTCGAGTCGTCGCCGAGGTAGCACCAGCTCCACATTTCGAGCGGGTGGTCGTCAGCACGCTTGATGTACCAGATCGCGCCGTAGGCATCGCCTTCGTTTTCATCGGCGCAAGCACCCAAGGTCACGTAGCTGAAGCGTTCGAGGCTGTCCGAAATCTGTTGTTCCGTCCAATCCGCGCACGATTCGAGATTGTCGATGTGTGTGTCGTTATCCCACACATAGACTTGCGCCATCGGGGCCATTACGTCGAAGGAGACGGTGTAGGTTTCCATTTCTTCGACGTTGCCGCATTCATCTTCAGCCCAGCTGCGGACCATGACGTCGCCGGCAAGACCGGAAACATCCCAGACCACGGACCAGAAGACGTCATGATCAATTCCACTCCACCACGGGGTCGGAGCATCACCACTCCACTCGCACGGAGTTTCATCAGTTTCGTCGACACCGATTTCGTACCAGGTCGTGCCGTCAAGGCTGTACTCGAAGTACACGCGCTGGACGTCGCCGCTCTGGACCGGCCATTCATCACCAATCGTGGTGAAGGCCTGCAGCCAGATGTCATGAAGTTCGCCAAGGGCACCGACACTGACGCTGTGCGTCTGCTGATCGATGATCCACAGACCGTCAACGCCTTGCTGACGATCTTGGATATCGCACCACGGCTCTTCACTGGTACCAACCGACCACAGCATGGAGGACGGCGGGGTGGTGTCGTAGATATATACGTTAACGAAGTGGCCGCCTTCGAAGGCTTCCATGGCACGCTCAACGTTGAGCTCGCCATTACCCCAACGGTCTCCAACGATCGGCACGATATGCAGCGAGTCGCCGCAATGAATACCGGTCAGATCGATTTCGACATAGTGCGGGTTGCAGCGGCTCGGAATGATACCACATTGCGTCCACGCATCAGCCTGGTTCGGGTGCCAGATATTCTTGCACCAAACCTGAACGGCATTGTTCGTTTGAGTCGAGTCGTTCGGCGTCAGGCCGTCCGTCCACTCTACCCACAAGGTCGCCGGATCATCGTCGCCCGCGTGGATTTCGTAGACGAAGTTGTCTTCGCCGGTGACAGGCTCACCATTAACCTGCGTGATGTCAGCAACAGGCTCACTGTTGTCAACGTGCACCCAGAATTCGTCAAGCATTTCGGTCGGTTCGATCTGGCAAATGGCGTCATGCGCACGGGCCCAGACACGGTAGTAGCCGCTCGGGTACTTTGCGTCACCCAAGTCAGTCGTGTCAGCCAACCACCAATAGGTAGACCAGTTCGGGTTTTCGTGCGATTGCCACGTCGGATTCCACCAGAAGGTGTCGACTGCGGTTTCGGCCACACCGGCATCCGCGCTTTCGACATACAGCACCATGTACCAAATGTCTTGCTCGTATTCCGGAATCGTTCCGTAGATGCGGACGCTTTGGTCACCACCGATTTCCGTCGTGCCGTCAAGCACTTCGTCATTCAGTTCGGCCAGATCACCCGAGACACAGTCGTAACCGATGTAATCCAAGCCTACGATATCGGTATGCTCCGGAACATCCGGGAAGCAATCGATACATACGAGGTTGGTGTCGACGCCGTCGCAGTTCGTGGTAACTTCAACCATGCCGGTGTTGCCCTGGCAATCGGTGAAGTTCACGTAGAAGTTCCAGCAGCCGTAATCGAGGACAACAACTTCGCCTTCGTCATCAACAACGCGGTTCTCCGCCCAGTAGTCACACAGGTCACCACCGAAGTCAAAGTACCATTCGTCGTCATCGCCACGCGTCAGCGAACCGAAGTTGTATTCGTAGGCACCGTCGTCACGCGCACCGGTCAGCCAGACTTCGTCTTCGTTGAACTCGCCGGACAGTTCATCCGGATCAAACGTCATATGAATGACGGCTTGTCCCGGCGCATTGTCGAAGCGGCAACGGTCGCCGCATGCGGTTGCAACGGCCAACGTATTCTCGGCTTCGCCCAAACCGTTCGGGGCGGTGCCGTCAACGTACAGAACCTTGACGTCCGACGTGTCATTGCCGTTGTAGTCTTCGACGACCACACGCAGCCAGAAGATTTCTTGATCACCGACGTCTTCAGGTTGCGGCTGGAACCACACGCATTCGGTGGTATCACCGTTCAAACCGTTGTCAATCGGATCCCAAATCGTTTCAATGTTCCGCCAGTTGGACGGGACGCCACCGCTGACTTCAGCATACTGGAAGGTCAAGGACGCCAGACCGGTATCAATGTTGGTCGGGGCGAAGATGGCCGTGATGCAGTACGGATCACCAGCGTGGATGTAGCAGGCCGAATCCACGGTGCAGGACGCGCCGATTTCATCGTTCGAGCTAACCACTTGGTAGATGTCGATGCGGGCCGCCGGCTGAATGTCATTCAGGCGGATTGTAATGTAGCATACATCGTTGTCGCACATGTCGGTGTTGTTCACCGTGTCAATGGCGATCGCACGCAGCTGGAACCAACCTTCCGGATCGTTTCCGGTGTCTTGGAAGTAGCTGAGCAGATCCCACGTCGCGGTCAAGGTGTCACCAACGTGGCGCACCGTATCGTTGCTGAGCGTATCGGCTTGGATGTTGGTCCAATCGCCAATCGGGTTCAGCGTACGATACTGGAAGACGGCCAGGATGCTCGGGTCAAAGCCCGCGTAGTCCTGATTGACGGCCACGATTTCGAGGTCGCGGTCATCCGGAATCACGACGACGTCATTGCCGTCAACACCCGGTTCGATTCCACCAACCAGCTCGATGCAGGCGCGCGGTTCGCTAACGTCCACATACAGGCTTTCGGCGTTCGTCATATAGGTGTTACCACAGTGGTCGGTCACAACCGTACGGCTCCAGAACGTCGTGTTCTCTTCGCCGATACCGTCGCCGGCCTGAACGTCGTAGGTCTCGTCGACCAATCCGTCACCGTCGTTGTCGATATTGTCAGTCAGCGGGTTGTAAGCGGTCCAGATACCCGGCCACGCTTCGGTCCAACCCATGTCATCATTAGAGTAAACCGTGTCCACGTTGACCCAGCTCGAATCCGCGAACGGATTGTTGGTCAGCGAGACTTGGTAGATCACCGCGCAGATGTCTTCGACCACGAGGTTGTAGTCGCCGTCCACCGGCTGGATATCGGTCACGAAATTCGTGCCCCACGGATCGTCGCAACGACCACCGTTCAGCCAGAAGTCTTCACCTTCGATATCGTGCGTCGCCACCGGCTCGTCGTTATCAACGAAGAAGATGTGCAGCGAGTCGCCCGGTGCCGGGTTTTCAATCACGTGGTAAGCAAGCGGATCGTGCCAGCCGACGACCGTGCGGAATTCGTGGTGTCCGTCGCCAACCTCAAGGCTGTTGAAGTTCACCCAGTATTCACAGACACAGATCGTAGAGTAGGCAGCCAGTTCTTCAACATCATATTCATGGTACTGGTCATCAGCGCAACGGTCATAGGCGATCGGGTCTTGATTTTCCCAATCTATGTTACGCGGATCGTCGATCCAGCGGTCAGTATTCGGACCTTCCCAGATATTGTTGTCGTTCGCGTCGATCACGATTGAGTAATCGTAGCAAGCGCTGCTGTCAATACCCGAGACATACACGTTCGTCTGCCAGAAGCCGTCAGAGACTTCAGACATCGGATAGAACGTGTCCGTAGCCCAGAAGTAGATCGCCACATCCGGGAACAAGTCGCGCGACGCATACCAATTGTAGATGTTGGGCGGCGTCTCGTTGGACTGGCTCATTTCGTAGTACCAACCAGCCATACCGGGCAGTTCGCGTTCGTCGAACTGGAAGCGGAGGTAACCGTTGCCCGGCGAAGCGTCGTAGCTGAGACCAGTATAGGCGTCAACCACCGGCACCCACGAGCTGCCGTTATAGCGTTGGAACCAAACGGTGTCAATTACGCCGGTGAAGTAATCCGGATCACTGACGTCCTTGGCCGACAGCGGCACGGTGTTGTGCGCACCGCAGACGTCGCCGTACGGCGGGTAGCAGTACACAACCTGCGGCTCGTTTACGTTCACGACGCGGACCACAAGGTCAAGCTTCGTGGAATCGGACTCTTCGAGAACTCGGTCGCAATCCGCGTCACCTTCAGTCAAGGTGTCATAACCGGCCGCGTACACGACGTAGTTCACGATGGCTGAGAAGTTATACGTGCCCGGCGGGTAGCTGTTATCGAAGTAAACTCCGAAGTGATACTGGCCAGATCCGTTGTCAGGCGGATACTGATCCCAAGCCTGGAAGTCATCGAAGAAGTCAAAGACTTGAACAGGTCCACCGTCACAGATCGACTGCAGGGTCGTGTCGTCGCTCATCATCCAAAGTTCGATGTTGAACACGTTCACATTGTCATCGTGACAGTTGACGATTGCGTCGGCATCCACATAGAACTCGACCAAGGCTTCCGGATCATTTGAACCCGGATCGGTGGTACGGTTGTAAAGGACTTCGATCGTATCGGTCAGTGCATCCTGCCACGCGACTTCTTCAGTCACACGGACACGGTTTTCCGGATTATTCACGTCGTTGGTGACGTAGCTAACATCCGTAATCGGCGTGTTCGGCGGGCAGAAGGTGTAAATGTAGCAGGTATTCTGGTTGTTCCAACCTTCGACGTTGCCGGTCAAGTCTTCAACGTAAGCAGCGAACTGCCAACGAGCGTAAACCAATCCGTCAGCCGCATCCGCGCTGTCAAGCCATGCGCGGGCGCCGGTCCAAACCACACTGACGGTATCATACGTGCTCTGCAGAACGATAGCGCTGTCCGCGTTGCGCGGCAAGGCCGGGTTCAGCGAGTAGTCGTTCGGAACGTCGAAAGTATCGGTCGAGCCGTCGGCACGCCAGTACTTGAAGTACATCAGCCATTCGTCTTGGACGTAGTCCGCAACGTTGGCGATCAGCATCAGCGTATCCAGCGGATTCTGATAGTTGCAAGTAGAGAACTTGTCGCCATCAAAGATTTGCGTGGACGGTGCCGTGAACTGCGGGACACCCCATGCATACCAACCATGGTTGTAGCACCACAGGCTGGTACCATACGGGATCTGGTCGCGGATCTCAATCGCCATACAGCAGATTTCAGTTCCACATTCGAGGTCGCGGTCGAGGTTGCAGTCGCGGTTGTAGTCGCCCTGCATGTTGTTATCACCCCAATCCACGTTGTCGACGGCGTAGGCACGGAAGCGGACCGAATCCAACGGGCTGTTACCGAAATCACTGAAGGACAAGTTGATCTCGTAGAAGCCTGCAACATCAGGCGTCGTCACGAAACCATCGTTATCGCTAAGATAAAGGTAAGAACCCCAGATTTCACTCGTTCCGTCCAGCGAGATATCAAGATCGCGCCAGTTGCCGAAGCGGTCCAGAATCTGGAACTGAACACCGGTAATGCCGCAGTCTTGCGCCAAGCCAATATTGTCCTGTGCATTCGCACGCAGCGCGAAGGTGTTGCCCTCGTTCGTGGTCTGGAGGATAGTAAAGTCATTGCCATAGGCTTCACCCACCCAGCATTCGGTGACCTGCGGCATCGTGTTGTCCACGAAGACGCGCGTCCAAATCGGGTCAGTGTCAAACAAGGCATTGGTGTCATAGGCAACCGCGTACAGCCAGTAGTAGCCGGACAGCAGGTTGTTGGTATTCCAACCGGTCGAGCTGAAGTAAGCCAAACCAGCGCTGATTGAGTCAGGATCGGTCGAACCGCCGATAAAGGTATGGATACCCAGACCCGGAATCGACAGCGAGTCAACGAAGAAGAACGCGATCGAGTCGATGTCGGCGAACAGCGGAGCCGAAGACTGCACCGGAACAAATTCCGGCTCGTCGCAGCGCAGGTTCGTCACGCACATGTCTTCTTCAGGGAAGCAGATCAGAGCCAGAGGTTCTGTCGTATCGCATTCGACGCGGAACGTAACCACCGGAGTATTCAGGTAGTCGTAGTTGCCGCAGACGTCGAAGGCAACCATACGCAGGTTATACTGGCCGCTGACCAGATCAGAGACGTTCCAATTGATGCAGAAGTCCTGACCCCAATCGTCACGCGCCACGATCGTATCTTGGCCGTCGCCGTGTTCACCGCTCGGGAGGTTCACCCAGCCGGCGGTCGGATCCATGTTACCCGGAATCACGTCACCCGGCGCATTGAAGAACTTGTACTGGAACACACCTTCATAGAGGTCGAACCAGCGGTCTTCCCAAAGGTCGGAGTTCGTGTCGCCCGGCAGCGGATCCCACAACAGGCTCGGATCAATCCAGTCTTCGGCACAGACATGCAGCAGCGAGTCAGTCATCGTGTTCGGGTTGAAGCACAAGACCAGCGAGCTCTGCGGGCCATCCGGGCCGTCAATGACCGGATAGTCACTGAAGCTTGAGATGTAAGCCAACGGCGCGATATCGTCCGTGATCCGGACAGCAAACGTGTCGCGGCACTCATGGCCGTAGATATCGAACGCGCGGACACGGACGAAGTACGTATTGGTGCAGGAACCATCCGGATTCACCGGCGGCAAGCCGAGCGTATCCTCGGACGACCACGGCAGGTTGCGGATATTCCAGTAAGCGTTAAACGGATATTCCGTATCCCAAGCCTGACCTTCGTCGGTCAGCAGGTTGACGTTCTGCCAGAAGCTGTAGGCGTCAACGTTGCCGTCGCGGTTTGCGTCGAAGGCGTATTCGAACACGACGCTGTCCACACCGTCAAGCGAGTCTTGGATGTGCGCGTACAGTTCGACGTAATCCCACGAAGCCAGCAGCGAATCGACCGGCGTATTCAGACCCGGCTGCGAAGCGTAGGCTTCGTAGATTTCCGGGCATTCGCGATCAAGGATAAACGACCACTCGAAGTCACAGGAGTTGCCGACACGGTCAAGGGTCGTCACACGCAAGGTGTACAGACCGTCGGACAATCCGGCCAACGTCTCAGTCGTGTCACTCAGGGTCAAGTAACCTTCGTTGAAGATCAACGTGTCATCATAGAACGTCTGGAAGAACGAAGCCACAACGGTGTTCGTCGGATCAACGATTTCGATCGTCGAGGAGGCGGTACCGTTCCACGTCGTGCTGTCCACCGAGTTGTCTGGGCTCAAGTCAAGACCCGAACCAGGCTGCGGCTCATTGATGATGTCCGGATCGTAGACCGAAATCTGAACCGAGTCAAAGTTCGTGAAGACATACAAGCTATCGTCGGCGGTCAAGTCTTCAAGATCAAGGCTGCTCAAGAAGCTCAGGTTCTTGCGAATCTGAACCGCTTCGCCGTTGTTCCAGAAGTTCAACTCAGCACCAACCGGGCAGGTCTCGTCTTCCCAGAATCTCAACGCATGGCTGCCTTCGCAAGCCAGCGTGTCACGGTGACCATAGATGTCGCTGATGAACAGGTCAACTTGGTATTCGTGTTCGCTGAAGTTATCGGCGTACCACAGATAGTCAATGCGGACACCGTCAACATTCATCGAGTCAACGTGCGCGACTTGCGGCAAGTCATTGATACGCAGGTCGGCAGTGTAGAAGTCCACACCTTCACCGATTTCGTCAACTTCGCCATCGGCGTCGTTGTCGATACCGTCGCATTGCAGGACACTGTCCTGAACGAAGATGTAGAAGCGAGTCTGATTTTCTTCCTCGTGCGAGTACCAACCCCACTCGGAACCGTCCAACCAGATCTTGTACAGGTTTTCCTTGTCAGTATCTGGCGAAACCTTCTCGTCGTTCCACAACTGCATGTTGTACAGGTCGACGTAGTCAGTGTCGGAGCAGGCAACCGTCTCTGAATCGCAGAGCAGGATCATGCCGGGATTCGGCGAGTTCCAATTCTGGATCGTGAACGAAACCGCGCTGTCGAGATCGACGCAGTAGAACGTCGAACGGTTGCACAGCGAGTCGCTCAGGTACAGCGGCCACCAGTAGCGGTCAGACAGAATGTTCTCGTTGAACAGGTCGCCAGCGCCACCGTCATCATACAGCGGAATCACCCACAACAACGAGTCGCGGTGCATTCCATCGATATTGTAATAGATCGAATCCGGGTACTGGAGCGGAGTGTCCAAGAAGCCCGTGAAGTCGATGTACGTCTTCTCCCACGACATCAGGGTGTCGCCCGGCCAGTTGTTTACGATCACGTAGACATACAGGGTGCTATCCCAGTCGAGGTTGTACAGCGAGTTCTGCAGGACAAGCACCGAGTCGATACCGACCGAATCCGGGTCACCCGGGAAGCCGGTTACGAATGTGAAGTCACCCCACGGAACGCTGTTGACATATTGCGGCGGACGGTCGTCCGTCGTGACGGTCTTCTGCACCGGGATTGCCGGGTTGGACAGACAGTCTTCAATGTGTGCTTCGACGCAACCTTGCAGGTTATCGAGGTCGATGAAGTTGCAGGAGTCGTCGTAAATCGGCATACCGGTGAAGCGGATACAGATACTGTCAGCCATTGCCGCGATCGAATCCACGATCGGATCGACTTCGTTCCAGCCGGAGTACCAAGTCACTTCAAATGCCGTCGTGTCCCACGTCCACAGCGAGTCAAGAATACCGCCGCATTCAAACGTGATCCACGGACCGGGGCCACCCACGCCGTGCGTCAGGTCGAAGCCGATGTGGCTTTGATCCAGACTGTCGCAAACGGTGTCGTAAGCCCAGTATTCAACATACAACGGATAGTTCGGGGTAACCCAGGTGGTCTCGGCAATAGAGGTCGTCGAGCTATGGACACGCATGTCATAGATCACCGGACGGGTTGTATCAACACGCGCCGTACCGTATTCGACATCCATATAGTAGCCGTGCGAGCCGCCCAATCCGGTTTGACGGATGGACTTCACAGCCACGGTCACTTCTTCGCAGTCACCCAGATCATCAGCCGTCAGCCAGAACCACTTGCCAATCAAGCGGACGCGGCCGTCGACAGTCATTGTATCCCAAGCGGTCGAATCCGGAGTCGGATTCACGCCGTAGACCGGCCAACCGCCATAGAACTGAGGCGTCGTCCAATCAGTCCAACCCCAACGCGAGGAGGACAGTTCAACGAGGTTCGCCTGCAGCGAGTCAATCGTAATCGTGTCTTCAAGCGCATTGAATGTGGTATCCATCCAAGCCCACACTTCAATGTGACCGCTGTCCAACGGAGTGGACGAAATCCAACCCGGAGTCTTGCAGTGGTTACCCCAGACCCAGACACTGTCCAGACCAGGAGTCGTCGAATCGCAACCGGAGACTTCAAACAAGTTATAATGTTGTCCCATGTTGCAGGCTTCGTCGGTCACGTACACGAAGATTGAATCGAACCAACCTTCGGCGCCTTGTTGCCACGACGAGCAGGAATCGCAAGCCGACAGCGTATCCCACGGAAGGGAGGTCGTGTCGCCCGGAATCGTATAGTTGACGTCAAACGGATTGCCAACCCACGAACCCGGATACCAGCCCCACCAAGCGCGGTAGTTATCACCACCGACGTGTTCGATGTAGTTGGCATAAACGGTGTCGTAAGCAGCCTTCATCGCGGAGTCGCACTGGAACTCCGAGAAGTCAGCCCAGACATGTTCCGGCGCGCTAACGAGGTCCGCTGCGTAGCCGTTTATGTCGGCGTACACGTGAATGTGATCGTCACCCGGAGAAATGTATGCGCGAATCGAGTCGTCGCCAATCGTGTAGATAAAGTCGACAATCGGCGGCAGCGAGTCGAAGATAGCGATCGGATACATCACGGTGTCAGCATTACCGACACTGTCCATCAACGCGAAGTTAACGAAGATCGTATCGCCATTGTGATACATCGTATCCAGATTCAGAAGCGATCCGCCAATGAAGCACGGCAGACCCCAGACGTAGCACATCGTGTCGATGGCGCCGTCAACGTTGGTGTCATAGTACAGATCGTTCTGCGTCCAGCTCAGTGCCGGGTCAATCGTCGAAAGATCGGCCCAGGCTTCCTGCGGAATACCCAAACTGGAGTCATGGTCTGCGTCGAACACACCAATCTTAAAGGTAACTTCTGAACCGTAGCTGAGGTACGGCAGAGCCGTCGGCAAAGCGATAACAGGATTCAGCGTATCATTCATGATCGCCAGTGCTGCGGTATCGCACTCGCACCAAGCGTCGGATACGAAGATCGCCGGCGGCACGCAGTCGCTGCAAACATTCAACGTATCCTGCAGGAACAGCTCGCGGTCGTGGTGACCAATCGAGTCGTGACCCGCGTGGAAGCGGAAGAACGGCTCAACCGAGTTGATGCAGAAGAATGTCGAATCCAGAGTAAAGTTCCAGAATGCCGTAGCTGTACTGGTCAATGCGTCATACCACACTGAATCCGGCACAACGCTATCTGCGGACACGTCTCCCAACAGGACCGACAAGTCAGCCCAAATCATGGACGTGTCAATACCGATACCGTCCGCAGGGTTACAGTCGATGTCGTCATCCGTCAACCGGCCAAACAGTATCACTGGTTGATCAGGATCAAAACACGCGAAACCACCACCGATGGCGTCCAGAGTTGTCGTCTGGGCAGAGTCCATGACTTCCCAATACGTCCAACGCGGCTCGTTCACGTCAACTTGAACGCAGCTATCGAAGTTCATCGAATCAGCCACGCCCTGCCAGCTTACGAAGCGGATATCAAAGTCGAGGTATTCGCCGTCGCAGTAAATGGTCGCCAGATCCGACGAGTCGGCGCGCAGCCACCAGTAGTACATACGGGCCCAACCCAAACTGTCGCCGGTCATGTCGTCAACTTGGATAAACCAGTCACCGACACTATCCGGAATCACCCATGGATTCGGATCATCCGTAATGCGCTGGAAGTCACCTTCGACCACGCGGAGCGAGTCGGCATGCGTACCGGCCACGCAATCGTGAATTTCGCAAGTTTCGATAATCGTCGCGCAAACGGTAATGTTCGTGTCTTCCGGCGCGATCCAACCATTGACGAGGTCTGGACCGTACACATCGGGGCAACCGACAAAGTGGTCGCACGGAATCAGGTTGACACAGAACGTCGTGTCTTCAAAGCTGTCTTCTTCAAACGCATCGCTAAACGGCGGCTGGTTGTAGCGACCCGGGTTAGAACCTTGGTCCCAAGCGCCGCGGATGACGAAGCAGCTATTATAGATGAATGTATCAGGCGGCAACGTATGGATTGTACCGAGAAGGGTATATTGCCATTCGTCGACAGCCAGACTTTCCGGCGTGACGGACACGAGCTTAATCGTGATTGTGTCTGCACCGCCGTTCCAAGTAATCAACTGACCCGAGGTGCTGTCCACCAACGAAATCTGCCAATTACCTGTAATCTTCCAATCACCGGCCGCTGTATATCGGCTACCGTCTTCATTCGGGTAGGCCGCCGGGTCATAGTGAACCTGCTCATCGGCACGCACCGTAATCGAGAACGTGTCGCCTTCGGCGTAGCGGTAACCGCAGTCACCGTCCCAGCCATTGTTCAAAACCGTCTTGGTAGAGTGCGTAACTGGGTCGCGAGAGTCGTTGTTGATGCCAGTCCAACCGTCATCAACAAAGCCCGGATTGTCGTTGTCGACATCCAGCTCCGCGAACGTCGTGTCACAAATCAGGAAGTAAATAGTGTCTACAGAGACCGAGTCAACAATCGAGTCACCGTCCACGGTCCAGGCCGACACGATGATCGTATCCTGACCGGTGATCGGGACCAGCATCTGGCTGTCAGTACCGGCATTGATGAACCACGTACCGTTCCACATATAGCGGAACTCAACCAATCCATTATTGTGCTCGTCAAGTTCGATACGTCCGTCGTAGATCGTGTTATTGTCAGGATCTTCGCACGGCGGAATACCATCGAGGTTCGTACAGTTCGGAATAAACAATGGTTTACGAACCTGACGGCGACGATTTTCGACCGTGTTCGGATTGCGGAATTCCAAAACGAGCGTATCGTGCGTCGCCGAATCCGCAGGCGGGTTCCAATCTGTGATCGACAGGGTGTCAATCAGCAATCGCACGAAAATCGAGTCGTGACGTTGGTCATGAGCCGGATTCGTGATAGCATCATACGCACCGGAGGAGTCAACCGAACCCGGAGACATTGCATTCCAATCAGGCATCGGGCCGAAATTGTCATAGCCGGCAAACAGCGAATTGATGCTGTCTTCGACCATCACACCTTGCGGGAACACCGTATCCGGATCGTAGAACCAGAATTCGATCGGTCCAACGATGCGCGGGCAACGGCTTTCGCCAAGCAGCGCGATGTTTGTGCAATTCGGTGTCAGCTCGTTCGCCGCCGTGCTGTTGCTGTCGGAGTCAAATGCCAGCACACTGATAATACCGTAGTTACCGGCATTGAGGCAGCTCGCGTCATATTCGCTGAACTGATAATCATTGTTAGTGACGTCAGCGGTGTCAATCATCGCCAAGTCAACTCGGATGCAGGCGTACCAACGCTTATAGGTTGCTCCGTCCGTGCTGTAGGGTGCGTTCACCCAGATCGAGTCGTAGTCGGCGGCAACGCTATCAATATTAAGGATACAAGAGAAATCGAACAAACAGAACTGTGCACTGGTATCCGTCTGCATCCAAACACAGAGGGATTCACCGGCGAAGAAATTCATGTTGCAGTCGAGAATCTCGTTGACAAAGCTGATCGAGTCGATTTCCGGACCCAAACCGTTAATCCAGATGCACAGCGAGTCGCTGATGTTGACGTTGCCTGCATTGTCTTGGAGCTCGAGGCGCAAGCAATACAGACCGTCCGGCAGCGGATCGCCCGTCGGACCTTCCATACCCCATTCAAAGGCAATGGTATCCGTATTAATGTCATTAAAGAAGAACGGAAGAGGCATGCAAGAACGCGCATGGTCACCGGTTACGTTGTCGCTCGCATCATAATAGATGGAATCAGCCACAAACGGCCACGGACCTTGCGTGTACACGGAGTCGAGACGAATCGTGTAGCAAAGGTCTTCGGCCAAACAAGTGTCCAAAAGACCTTGCGTGAACCAGCGGCGCGCCTTGAACTGCAGCCACGGCAGATCGTCACCGTCCACCCACAAATAGGGATTAGTCACCGAACCGAAGTCGGGACCGTTCGGCAGTGCCGGACCATTCAAGGTGTCAAGATCAAGCGGAATCGTGGTCGTCGGAGCACAAGAGTCAACCACGGCATACAGAGCGTTCAACTGCGTGTAGCCGTCGAGGATACTGGTGATACCGTCATGGTCGGAACCGCGTACGGCATTACAGCCACCGGCGTCCATATAGCGGGCTTCGGTGATACCGACCAGCATACCCCACGGGCAGTAGTCATGATACAGGAAGCCAAAGTCGTCGTCCAAGCTGTCCGGACCATCCTTACCATACCATGTGAAGCAAGCGCTGGAATCGAGACCCGGAATGAACGGGTTGCGCCATTCCCAGTTGTCCGAATCCGGAGCTGCCAACGGATGGTAGTAGTCAAGCGACGTAATAATGTCGCCGGTACCCGTATCGGGGTCGTCGTCCGGAATCGTACGAACGTCAAATCCGATCAAGTAAACCTTGGTCAAGACATCGGCTTCAACGGCCGGATCGTACGCGGAATCCACTGCGTCCAAATACCAACGAATCGAGTCAGGCGAAAGATTGGTAAAGTACGTAGCCAGCGCATCATCATAAGGAGAGAAGCGCTGGTTGCAGTAATTGTCAACACCGTCGTAGGACCAGTAAATATCCGAGCCCGGCAGTTGCGGGGCTTGGTTGTCAAGACAGATGTCCCAACCTTCGATCGCGACAACCGGGTCGATATTCGGAACCTCATAGCCGGCGGTAATCGCATTGGACACGTTACCGGCGTCGTCGATCGAGACAACTATAATAGAGTCACCGGCCGCGAAGGCGGTGAACAAACAAAGCTCAAGAGAATCCCAATGCAGCGAGTCGATTGGAATATCAACCCAAATCAAATCATTAGCCGTTCCGGGATTCGGTCCCGTTCCAAACCGAGCCGACACCCATAGGCTATCATCGGAAAGAAGGTTGATATCATCGTAGTTCTGCGGGAAAGTATCGCCGATCTGAACAAGCTGACCCAGATTGACTCCCAACCACTCGACGTCGTGATTCGGCGAAACTTGGCCGCAATCGACACGATCCGGCAAAAAGCTGTAAGTCATGTCAACCGAGTCTCCGTCGCAATTGGCCGGGAATTTACCCTGCGCAGCTTGCGTCGTGCTCAAATAGATACGAAGCGCGTCACCGCAACCGACGATGGTATCGTTATCCATGTAGTTGTTGTTGACAATCATGCACGAGTCAACACAATAGATGTCGATGACCGGCGGCAGGTTGTCAATCGGACGGACGCAGTAGAACGTATCGACCGCAAAGGCCGCTTCGTTGCCGACAACGTCTCCAGCCCACGTCTCACCACCTGCATCGTCCCACACGAAACGAATCAAGAAGATCGTGTCGGCACGGCAACCATTCCACTCGTTTTCCATGGTACAGGGAGCGACTTCAATCGTGTCGCTCGATCCACGCCAGTTTGCTCCATTGTCACAAAGAACACCGGAAGCGTCCCATACGAGCGTATCACCGGCGGGAAGCGAGTCCATCGTCAAAGCTAAGGCGGCGTCGAGCCACAGCGAGTCACCGATAGCGGCAATACCGTCAAAGGCAATACCGCCATATTCGTTGAACTGGATGAACGCGCAGCCAGACTGGATATCGCAAGGCGCATTGATGATGTACCCGGCGTCAGCACAAACAGGCGGCTGAAATCCCGGCGGCGGCGAATTCGCGAAGCCGAACCATGTGATACCGAAGGACAGCGGCGTGCCGGCAGTAACGGACACACCTTCCGGGTGGAAGGTTAGTGTGGCAACAACCAAGCAGCTGTCAGGATTGGGCCCAGCCAATCCCTGTCCGGCTGTAATATTCGTCGTCATCTCGTACAGACTCGTCGTCAAACCCGAGGGGCAGTTGATGATGATCGACGGATAAAGCGCCGGGATCAACACACCGAGATCGGGTGTCGGATCGAGGCCGACGTCGATTGAGTCGCAGAAATTGTCGACATACGCGGCTCGCGCGGTGATCTGCAGAACGTCACCGAGCTCGTCGATGATACCGTTCGGCACAGTACCGACGGAGTCTTCAATACACACGGCCACAATCGCGCCTTCAGTATTGATCTGAGCGCTGGCCTGCTGAGGAAGCAGAAGCACAAACAGTGCGCTTACTGCGGACATCAGCCACACAAAAAGAGTCTTGGACCTCATTCTGTGATTCTCCTGAATATGGGAAATCTTATTAGTCCGAATGGAATGGGCTGCGTCGGATACGCACGCCGAATGTCCGCCAGAGCACATTGCTCCGTGGACATTGTGAATAACTTGCGTAGGCATGAACTGGTTGTTCAATTCGTCTTTAGTGCTACTAGGATCTGGCATGAACGCATCCGTATTTAATCAACCCAGCTTGAGGAAAAAAACACAAGCTCCCTTTTTCACAGTAGCTCATCGCAACTGCTTACGGAAGTTTGGGTTCTTTGAGTTATGCTGGAAATCAAGTACTTAAAAAATGGGGTCTGACCTAAGTTCAAAAAAGTTCTATACTGGTCAAAGTTCCCCAAATATAGTCAATCGGAATCAACTTGTCAAGGAAAATGTTTTGCCTATTTTTAACATTCTCAAACCCCGGCAAAACGAAAGTCCTTATTCCTTAGGGAGTTCGCAATCGACAGAGACCCTCGCTGGGCTTTAACTGTCTATCTCACTATTTCTTTTAGAGCTTATAGCAATTGCAAGAGCGAGCCTATGGCCAAAGCCGTGGCAAATTGCAAGCCAATCAGTAAAGAGTTGCGGTTGAAGCAAGAATCATTGAGCGAACGATCTTGGAGGAAACCACTGAGGATACTTGTGTTGGATCGTAGTCTGGCGATAGCTCAACTACATCCCAACCCACCCATTGTGAGCCAGAAAGTGCAATAATCCAGCTTTGCAACGTGGAAAAAGTGACCCCCCCAGGCTCTGGGGTACCGGTTCCCGGAAGTATTGAAGGATCAAGAACATCCAAGTCTAATGTGACGTATACTGGCCTATTCCCTACCCATGCACTCAAATCTGCCGGAGAACACGTATCTGGACGGTAAGTTCCAAATTTTTTTGCTATTTCGAACTCCTCCCGTGGTCCCGACCTCGGACCAATCTGCAAGATTCGTGACGGACTCACAAACTCCATGATCCTGCGCAGAACTGTCGCATGCGACAACCGGGTACCCAGATAGTCATCCCGTAGGTCTAAGTGTGCGTCAAACTGCACCAAGACCATGTCCGGAAACCGCGAAAACGCCGCTTTTGCGAGCGGCAGCGTCACCAAATGCTCTCCGCCGAGAGCTCCCGGAATTACCCCGGCGCTATAGAGTTCGCCAGCGGCTTGTTCAATGAGCTGCAGGGTTTCGTCTTTATCGCCGGGAGGCAAAATCAAGTCACCCAGATCGGCAAACTGCACGTCTTCCAAGTCAGCATTTGCAACCGGACAGTACGTTTCTAACCCGTCTGAGACATTCCGGATGGCCGCCGGACCAAAGCGCGTCCCCGGACGGAACGAACACGTTCCGTCATAGGGAAGTCCGAACAACGCCAAACGGGCGCCATCCAGCGATTGCTGGGCGCCCATATAAACTTGAGTTCTGGTTGTCGGAGTTTTGAAGGGAGGAACGAACGGTTTTATGTTTTGAACGGGAGATAACTAAGCGACTCCCAATTCACGCGCGAGAAAGGCGGGAACGGCAAACGCCGCTTCATGCACCGCCGGTGTATAATACTTGGACGACTGCGTGATCTCTTGCATCCGTTCGAGGCTTGCGGCCTCGATAGGATGCACGCTGTCCGACGCAAAAAAGAAACTCCACCACCCGTAAGGATAAGTCGGAATCACCGCTCCGTACCAATGAGCTTGCGAATAATTTTGCAGCAAAACGTCTCGAATAGTCCGCAGTTTTGAGTCAGGATCCCACGGGCTGTGCGATTGAGTGACGAGGACTCCTCCCGCCTTGAGTGCGCGCTTCGTCAAGCCAAAATATTCTTGCGTAAACAGCACTTCGCCGGGACCGATCGGATCCGTCGAATCCGACAAAATCACATCGAATTCACCTTCGTGGTTCTTCAGATATTCGAAGCCGTCGCCGACTTGAATATCCACTCGCGGATCATCGAGTTTGGACGTATGATTCGGAAAGTACTTGCGGCAAACGTCTATCACGTCGCCGTCAATTTCCGCCAACACCACGCGCTCCACTCCCGGATGACGAAGCACCTCACGTACGGTCCCTCCGTCTCCTCCGCCGACGACGCAAACGCTCTTCGGAGCGGGATGCGAAACCATCGCCGGGTGAGTCAGCATCTCGTGGTAAACGAACTCATCTTTTTCCGTGGTCATCATGCAGCCATCGAGGACCAAAGTCTTGCCCCAACGCTCTGTTTCGACGATCTCCACGAGCTGGTACTTCGACTGCTTCGAGTACAGCACACCGCCAGCTTTCCAGCCGCCGCGAATGGGTCCGTATGTTTCAGTTAGCCAGAGTTCCATGTCTCTCCTTGGGGAAGACAGAAGATAGTGAACGGCCAATAGAATCTCAACTCTATCAAGATTCTCGATTTACATAAATTATGAACTTAGAGTCCAAACAAAAAGAAATCGGCCTCCTTGTTAGGAGGCCGATACTCTATACAATTTGACTTGTTAGGTCCAGAGGACGACGCCTGCGAATGCCGCACCCTTTTTTTCGACCTTTCCGGACACCACCGCAAACTTCAAATCAGCCAGCTTCCACCCTCTTTGGCGAAAAGCCGACTCGACTTTGGCGATCACGATGTTCTTGCATTCTTCTTCCGATCCGTGCATGTGGTGTTCCATAATTACACCCGGCAGAGTCGGATCGTCCGTAACACCCAAAGCCACTCCGGCACTGACCGTTTCGCCGGGAATCGAACTTACTTCGTCGGCATAAGCAATCGGAACAAGTGCGCCGTACGGAAGCTGAATCGGTGCAATCTCTTTTGCAGCCGGAGGCAGAATCGAACTCATGCGCACGAGGTTAACATTCCCAACTCCTGCGGCAAGCAGTGAATTGTCGAACGCGTTCAGTTCCGTATCGCCTTCGGAAAATCCCTTGACCAGAAAATATTTGTCGGGAGTCTTTATGATCATTTACGCTACCGCCGCCGTCATCATCGCGGTCGGCTTGTGCGAATCGAAACGGAGACCGTGTGAATTCATGATGCCGCGCTTCATCTCCATCGCGGTGAATTCTTCGGCTTCCAACGCTTGCTTCAAATGTTCGAAAGCAACCGCCGGATCGACTTCGTCGCCGCACGTGAACAGGTCCACGGCCGCGTAACCGAATTCCGGCCACGTGTGAATAGCAAGGTGCGACTCGGCGATGATAATTGCGCCGGACACACCGTACGGATTGAACAAGTGAAATGCCTCAGTCACGATCGTTGCGCCCGCCTTTAGAGCGGCTTCACGCATGGCGCGCTTAACCGCGGCGACGTCGTTCAAGAGTTCAGGATTACACTTGTGGTAATCGACCACAATTTGTTGTCCCAAAGATTTCAATGCAGGTTCTCCTACCTGAAAAGGTGAAAAGGTGAAAAACCCAACGCTACTTAAAAAGTGGGCGGCGTTGTAACCCAGAGAAATTCCGCGGTGCGTTTTCCGGCATTGCGGATAAAATGTTCTTTCTCTCCGGAAAAGTAAAAACTCGCTCCGGAAGAAGCCGAAAAAATGTCGTTGCCAAATACCAACTGAATCGTTCCTGACATCACGAACCCGAACGCTTCTCCTTGATACGGTCGCGTCGGGTAGGTTTGCTGATCGGCCTCCAGTGTAACCAAGGCCGCTTCCATTTCCCGGTCCGCCCCGCCCGGTATCAGCAATTCGAAGCTCTCGGCTCCAGTTTCCGCAATCGAGATCCGTTCAATCTTGTTGAACACAACCTGATCCGGCTGCGTCTCTTTGAAGAAGTCGGAGACCTTGATATCGAGAACTTTTAGAATCCCGATCAAGCTGTCTACCGATATGCTGGTCTGGTCGCGCTCGAGTTGGGAGATAAATCCCTTGGTCAAGTCAGCGCGCTCGGCCAGCTCTTCTTGGGTCAGGTTCCGGGCCAGTCGGAGGTTTCTTATTCGTGCTCCGATTTCCACCGGTCTGTATTCCAAGTATATTAAACTTTCTGTTCAATAAATTGAAGCGGCAATATAATGAGAAAAGGGGGTCTTGTCAAGACCCCCTTTGGGATACACTTCTCCTAACCTACTGGGTTTCCAGCTCCTAAGCCAAAAATCCGGAGAAACGAAAGTTTAATATATTACGCCCCTTAGCGCACTTAACCTGAACCGCAAGGGACCCCAAAAGCTAACAATTGGAGAGAAAACCCTGCCGACCCACACGTTTTTTTCGAGACTTACGCCTCTTTTTCCGAGTTTTCAACGTCCTCATCCGACCCCGGAACAATCCCACGTCTCCACGGATCAGACTTGGGCCGTTCAATCAGCCCCAACCGTCCCGCTTCCACGCGGTCCATCTGCACCCGTACCAATACCGTATCCCCTTTAGGTTCAGTACTTTGAACTTCCCCCACCCGGTACAATTCCTGCCATAATTTCCCATTCGCTGGATCAAGTTCGATTTCGAGCTGGACCTTCTCCTGCTCCATGATATGACGCATCCGTTCTCTAAGGAGATCGAGCCCAGTTCCTTCCCGTGCCGAAATAAGCTCAGCTTCAGGCTTGGTCTCTTTCACCCACTTCAGGACCGACGGATCGTCCAAGGCATCAACCTTGTTGAAAACTTCGATGGCCGGAATGTCGCTCACACCCATCTCGCCCAAGATTAGCTCCACTGCTTCCATTTGCTCGCGGTAGGTCGGCGAGGCCGCGTCGACCACGTGGACAATGCAGTCCGCCTCGGAAATCTCAGCCAACGTCGAGCGAAAACTCGCCACAAGTCCCGGCGGCAGCTTGCGAATGAAGCCCACGGTATCTGAAAGCACGGCTTTGATCCCCTGCCCCAGAGGAAGATTTCTCGTAGTAGAATCTAACGTCGCGAACAAGAGGTTCTCTTCAAAAACTCCCGCTGACGTCAGAACATTCATGAGTGTTGATTTTCCGACGTTGGTGTAACCTGCGAGCGAAAACCTGAACACCTCCTGCCGTTTCGCGCGCTGCGTTCGGTGCTGCTTCTCTATATGAGAGAGATCGTCTTCCAATTTGCGAATCCGCGAGCGAATAATCCGGCGGTCGGTTTCGATCTGCGTTTCACCCGGACCGCGCATGCCGATACCCCCCCGTTGCCGTTCAAGGTGCGTCCACGCTCCCGTCAAGCGCGGCAGCATATACTTCAGTTGCGCAAGCTCCACCTGCGTTTTTGCTTCGCGAGTTTGCGCGCGCTTGGCAAAAATATCCAAAATAAGTCCCGACCTGTCCACCAGCCGGGTCTTGAATTCGCGTTCGAGATTTCTCGCCTGCGCCGGAGCGGGGTCTTCGTCGAAAACCACAAGGTCCGCGTTCACCTCTGCCACCAACCCCGCAATTTCGGCGGCCTTTCCCTTGCCCATATAGAGAGCGGGATCGATACTTCTAAGTTTGACCAGTTCCTTGTCGACAATCTCCGCGCCCGCAGTTTCAGCCAGCATCTCAAGCTCTTCCAAATGCTCCTGCGCCGTGGTCAAGCTATCCCCCGGTTTGCAAATGCCGATCAAAAACGCACGCTCTTTTTTCGGGACGAGCGCGTTCTCGGCGTCTCCCTTGGAGGCGTCTTCAATCCGCAACCGGTCAAACCCCAAAGACCGCGACCGGTCATCTCCGATACTGTTTCTGGCCTTACTCATGCGTTCTCTTTCTCGCGCTCTTTCGCCAAGTCCCACAACTTATCCATCTTTTCCAGCCCCGCTTCATGCAGCGGCACTCCCTCTTCATTCAGTTGCAATTCAATCTGTCCGAACCGGTTCGTAAACTTTTGAATCGAGCCGCGCAGAGCTTCTTCAGGATGAATATTCAACTTTCTTCCGAGATTCACCATCGTAAACAACAAATCACCGAATTCCGCTTCTATCTTCTCGCGGTCCCCTTCAGCAAGTTCCTGCTTCAACTCTTCGATCTCTTCGGTCATCTTTTTCCACACCGGTTCATCCGACGGCCAATCGAATCCCACCGCCGCGGCTTTCTCCTGCACACGGTAAGCGCGGTTCAAAGCAGGCTGGTTCTTTGGCACACCCGACAAAAGCTGCGGCTTGTGCGTCTCATTGAGCTTAATCTTTTCCCACTGCTTGTTCACGTCGTCGGTCGAATTAACAACCGCGTCGCCAAACACATGCGGATGCCTGCGAATCAACTTCTCGTTAATCTCATGCAGCACTCCCGCAATGTCGAATAGTTTCTCTTCGTGAGCAAGCTGCGCATGAAACACGATATGCAACAGCAAGTCGCCAAGCTCTTTCTTCAACTCTCCGTAAGCCTTGCGGTCTATCGAATCCAGGACTTCATACGTTTCTTCGATCAGGTAAGGCCGCAGCGATTCATGCGTCTGCTCGCGGTCCCACGGACAGCCGTCGGGCGCGCGCAGCGCCGCCATAATGTGCACAAGCCGCTCGAACTCTGCGGCGGCTTGTGAAGATTCGGGGGTATGTTCGAAATTCCGCTTCACGCGATCTCTACAAATAATTCAACAAAGCCATGATGCGCCGTCCGTTATCGTTGGACGTGCTTTCTACCAAAAGATTATAAAGGTTTGACGTCGCCGGATGCGCCAACGCGATCTTCGTTTGCGCCCGCGCTTCCTTCACGAGTCCCGCGACATACAGCTCTGGACTGACCGAAAGATCAATCAGCAAGTCGAACTCAGCGGATTTTACGGATTTCAAAGTCTGTTCATCCGGCATTCCGAACCGCGTTGCGTGAACAGGATCAAAACTCTTCACGACGCAAAACTCGTTAATTACGAGCCAGCTTCGAAAATTTTCACGCACGAAAATCGTCGTCTGCGCGTGCATCAACCGCGCAAGAATGTCCGGCAATATCGTGCGCACAATATCGAAGTCGTCAAAGTTCGCCGGCAGCACGACACAAACTTTGCGCGCGTTTTCAGTCACGCGCGGCAGCGACACGCGGCTGTTCGCGGCTTCACTTTTGCGCCACGACAAGAGCATCCAACCGATTCTCTCTTTGATCGTCATTCGTTGTTGTCCGATATCGCTTCGCGGCGCACGACGCGTACGCGGCCCAATCTGTGCTTACGCACTTCTTCGATGATAAATTCGTAATTGTGGTATTCCACAATCGTATGCGCTTCCGGAAAATCGCCGATCTCCGAAAGCAAGAATCCGCCCAGCGTATCGAAGTCGTCGTCGATCGGAATTACGTCGTCGTCCAAAACTTCATTCACCGTTTCCACGTCGAGCTTCGCGTCAATCAACACCGTATTTTCGTCGATGCGTGTCCATAAATCCCGTTCCGCGTCGTGCTCGTCTTGAATCTCTCCGACGATCTCTTCAATCACGTCTTCCAGAGTGACCAGTCCCGCCGTGCCGCCGTATTCATCGACCGCAATCGACATGTGTACGCGCTGCTCTTGAAACTGTTTCAGAAGTTCATCGGCGGTTTTCGCTTCGGGCACGAAATGCGCCGCGCGAATAATACGTCTTAAATCGACTTCATCCTTGAACGGATAGAATGTCATCAAGTCTTTCGCGTGCAAAATGCCGATGATGTTGTCGACCCGCTCATCAAACACAGGAATACGCGAATGTCCGCACTTGCGCAAGGTGTCCAGCACTTTTGAAATCGGAGTCTTGACTTCGATCGCGATCATGTCCGTGCGCGGCACCATGATTTCACGGACTGTGATTTCACCCAACTCGAAAATCGAATGAATCATGTCGCGTTCGGATTTCTCGAGCGCGCCGTGTTCTTCGCCGACTTCCAAAAGGGTTTTGATCTCTTCTTCCGAAATCCACAACTTCTTTTTCTCGACTCCTAACCCGCGCGCGATTCCGTCCGCGATCGGAGTGATCAAAGCCGTAATCGGATACATCAGCATGGTCAACAGATTCAGCGGCGCGGCAATCGCCAATGAGAAACTCAGCGGATTGCGTACGGCCGCGAACTTCGGCAGAATCTCCGCGCCGATCAAAATCACCAGAGTGACGACGACGCCCTGAATAACGTACACCGCCCACTCGCTGATCGCAAAATGTGCCACGAGTCTCGACGTCGCCAGAGCCGCCACCGTCGCCGCCAAAATATTGACAATCGTATTGCCCGTCAAGAGCGAGATCAAGAGCTTGCGCGGGTCTTTCAGGAGTTTGGCCAACACGCGTGCGCGGCTGTCTTCCGACGAGCCGTTCAGTATTTCGCTAATCTGCGAGCGCGTCAAAGAAAACAGCGCCGTCTCCGACGAAGAGAAGAACGCCGAGAACAAGAGCAGTCCGCAAAACGCGACAAAGCTCCACAAGAGATAGCCGTCTATCACAGTGTGCCTCCTGCTCTCAATGCGTGGTCTTCCGCGCGCCGCATCTGCTTGCGTCCGTGTTCCGTGTGGTCGTCGAGCCCCGCCAAATGCAGCACGCCGTGGGCCGCCAATCGAGCGATCTCTTCATAGAGCGGCACACGGTATTCTTTCGCCTGCCTGCGTGCTTGATCGAGACAAATATAGATTTCGCCTTCGAGCGCCGCGTCGGGGTCGGTGAGGTTGAAAGTAATGACGTCCGTCGTACCGCGCAAATTCAGAAACTCACGGTGGAGTTTCGCCATTTTGCGGTCGTTCACGAGAACAAATCGAATTGTGCCGACGGGTCGTAGAACTTTGCGCATGGCCACGCTTGCGCAGGCCATCGCGTAGTCTTTGCGCACGCGCGCGCGGGGAATCTCAGAGTAAAACTCGAGTTTGCCTCGCACGCGCCTGCGCGAGGGAGGGTGATCAGTCATTAGCGGAGGACGGCTTGCTGCGGTGTTCGGGCAGCTTGCCGAGATCTTCACCTGTTTCGTTGGCTGCGTCGCCGCTCGCGCTCGCAGAGTCTTGAAGGAAACGGTCATACGCTCCGACGATACGGGCCACGAGCGGGTGGCGGACGACGTCGGATTTATTCAATTTTACGAATTCAATGCCGGCAATGCCGTCGAGAATATACTGGATGCCGAGCAAGCCGCTGTCACTGCGGCGCGGCAAGTCGATTTGCGTTAAGTCGCCGGTGATGACAGCCTTCGAATTTTCGCCCATACGGGTCAAAAACATCTTCATCTGACCGGCCGTCGTGTTCTGCGCTTCGTCCATAATCAGAAACGCGTTGTCGAGCGTACGGCCGCGCATATAAGCCAGCGGAGCGATTTCGATAATTTGACGGTCGAGCAGTTTACGCAGACGGTCTCCGGGAATCATCTTCATCAGCGCGTCATACAGCGGCCGGAAATACGGATCGACTTTTTCACGCACATCGCCCGGCAAAAATCCCAAGCTCTCTCCCGCTTCCACCACGGGACGCACCAAAATAATCCGGTCGAATTTCCCCTGCTGGAACATCTGTACGGCACACACTACTGCGATAAACGTCTTGCCCGTTCCCGCGGGACCGAACGCGAACGTCAAATCGCTGCGCTGGATCGCTTCCCAGTATTCGTTTTGTCCTGCGGTGCGCGGATTGAAGCTCCGGTCGCCGCTGCGGAACATCGCCGCAAACGGAGTGTCCGTATCCGACTGCATATCGCGCGCGGAAACTCCCACGCGCAGCACGCGGTCGATGTCGCCGCGTGAAAGTTGTCCCAATTTGCGGGTGATGCCGACGAGTTCCATGATCAGTTCGACGGCTTCCAAATTTTCTGCTTGCGTGCCGCGGATCAATATTTTTTCGCGGCGCGCCGTCACCTTCGACGGAATGTGTCTTTGCAGGTAGCGAAGATTCTCGTCGTTGGGGCCCAAGAGTGGCCTCAGGACTCCTTCTTCAATGGGTAGTTCGACTATTTCGATGAAGTCCTGCGGGGCCTGTTCAGCAGCCATAGAGCGTTGACTCAGCGGAAGTCCTCCTGTAGTTCAATCCACAAAAAATACCTCGCGTCGGACGAAATTGCCCGGCGGAGGTACCTAAAACATACGCATTCTGTCTGTTTCCGAGATACTTATCCACTCGATTTGGGTATCGCTAACCCTAATATTCCTTTTGCGATTCGGACCACCAGTTAAATGTAACAAAAAACAGGCCTCTTGTCAACGGAACTTGGGCACAAAGTAAAACTTGTCATAGCATGAGAGTTTAGTTAGGGAGTTGTGAATTAAGGATTTCCCGTGCTTGTCCACAACACTGCGCAATCGTCTTTGCAGTCTACTTCCCCGGCAGCAGAGCGATCTGCAAATCTGTCAAGAGCTTAGGATCGACTGGCGAGGGGCTACCGTCCATCAGTGACTGGGCCAAGGTTGTCTTGGGAAACGCGATAACGTCACGAATGGGGCGGTTTGTCAACACCATGATCATCCGGTCGAAGCCCAACGCAAATCCACCCATCGGAGGCGCGCCGTACTTCAGAGCATCCACGAGGAAGCCGAACCGCAACTTTGCCTCTTCGTCGGAAATCCCCAACATCTTGAAGATTTTCGCCTGCTGAACCGGATCGTGAATACGAATTGAACCGGACAAAAGTTCATTGCCGTTCATCACGAGGTCGTAGGACGTGCTGCGGACGTTCCACGGCTCCGTGTCGAGCATGTGCGCGTCGTCGGGATGAAATCCGGTGAACGGATGGTGCGCGGGCCACACTTCACCCGTTTCTTCGTCGCGCTCGAACAGCGGAAAATCCACGACCCAGAACATCGAAACTTTGCGATGATCGGCGGGATCAAACAGCTTGAAGTGCTCCGCAAGTTTGATGCGCAAAACGCCCAGCGATTTCAGCACGTCGCTCTTCTTGCCGACTGCAAGCAAGAGCAGGTCGCCCGTTTCGCCCTTGAGTTGCGTGACTATTTTTGCCAGCGCCGCATCATCGACTTTCCCCACCAACACACCCGACAGTCCTTCCGCCGTAATTTTGATCGGCAAAATTCCGCCCAGCCCCGAAGCCTTGGCAAGCTCTTCCACTTCACCAAATTGCTTGCGCGACAAATCAGCTTGCCCCGGAACTCGCAGACCAATCACAACTCCGCCGTTGTCAATCGCTCCGCGAATTACACGAAACTCCGTGTCCTTTACAAGCTCCGAGACGTTCTCAAACTTCAAATCATAGCGAAGATCAGGCTTGTCTGAGCCGTAGCTTTCAACACATTCATTGTACGACAGTCGCTTCAGCGGCATCGGCAGATCCACGCCCCAGATGTCGCGCAGAATCTTTACCCACAATCCTTCCACGACTTCGAACACCATATCGCGGTTCGCAAACGACATCTCGACGTCGATCTGCGTGAACTCGGGCTGACGATCGCTTCTCAAATCCTCGTCGCGAAAACATTTGCAGATCTGAAAATACTTGTCGAAACCCGCGACCATCAAAATCTGTTTGTAAATCTGCGGCGATTGCGGCAGCGCGTAGAACTGATGAGGAAAAACACGAGACGGCACAAGATAGTCGCGCGCGCCTTCGGGAGTGCTCTTCACCAAGCACGGCGTTTCCACTTCAATAAAACCCTGCTCCGAAAAATGCAGCCGAGCAATATTCGCAACTCGGTGCCGCATCATCAGCACTTCTTGCAATTCGTTGCGCCGCAAATCGAGATAGCGGTATTTCAGGCGCAGTTCGTCGGACGCCTTGTCCTGCGTTTCGATTTGGAACGGCAGTTCGGGACAGCGGTTCAAAACTTCAATCGCGGTCGCCACGACTTCGACTTCGCCTGTCGGCAGATCGGCGTTGATCATCCCCTCGGGACGCGTGCGCACCTTGCCGTGAATCTCAACCACCCACTCGCTCTTCAGCTCATGAGCAATTTTGATCACGTCCCCTTGCTCCGGCTCGACCACCACTTGCGTTTTACCATAGCGGTCACGCAGGTCAATAAACACCAGCCCGCCAAGGTCGCGCGCGCGCGCCACCCAGCCCTGCAGAACCACAGTCTTTTCGTTATCGATTTTGCGGAGTTCCCCGCAAGTATGCGTCCGAGTAGTCATAAGTTGTTTTCTCGCCGTTGTGGGTCTCGAGACCCGCAACGGCGTATAAATCATTGTTTGCGCTGGAAATAACAGCGCCGCCCGAAGGCGGCGCAGGTCGTGCGTTCACAGGGTAATATGGAGGAAATTAAGCGAAAAATCAACCCATATCAAGTCGCGGCGGCAGGTGTCTTCACCTGCCCCGCAAACCGAGATCGCATGCGTCCCCCACTAGGTCGGGCCTCCGGCCCGACGCACCTACCCAAACGTCACCAAATACACCCCGATCACGGCCAGCACAATCCCGATCACCCGCTTCTTGGTCAATCTCTCTTTTAAGAAAACTCCCGCCAGAATAAATACGAACAGGTTACTCGTCTGATTGAGCGCGGCGGCCTGCGACGCTTGAGTGAATTTGATACCCGCGACCCATGCCATCAACGCGATATATTGCCCCATCAGCGTTCCACTGAGCGTCCACCCCCACCCTTTTCGCACGAGCAGCGATTTCAAAATCTCCCGTCGACCTCGCAGAAACATCAGCGTAATCAGAATCGCCGCGACCCCGCCGATCTGCCGCATCTCGATCACCCACAACAGCGAGTGCTTGTTGAGCAGCGGTTTCATAATCACAATCGACACCGCCATACAAACCATCGCCGTAACACCCCACAAGACTCCGATTGCATTCCCCCTCGCTTCAGCGGGGGGGCCAGGGGGGGTCTCTGCATTCCCCTCCGGTCCTCCGGGGGGGCTAGGGGGGGTAGAATTGCCAAGCGAATCCGTCTCCGTTGCGATTTGGGATTTGGAATTTGGAACTTTCCCGCCGCCCCAAACCGCCTCGAGCACCGCCGAGACAATCAGGAGCACGCCAAAAATTTGCAGCAGCGAGAGCGATTCGCCCAACCAGATCACGGAGGCCAAAATCACCGTCGGGCTATAGAGACAGTCGATGATTGAGGTCAGCGCCGCGCCCAGCCGGTTGAGCATCATAAAGAACAGCGTATCGGCCAACCCAATACCAATCGCGCCGCTCACCAAAAGCCACAGCATATCCCCGCGCGGCATATCAAAGGCGAGCGATCCCTCAATCGCAAGAATCGTCAGCAGCACCAGCACCCCGCTCACGGTACTTTTGAAAAGATTCAGCGCCACCGGATGCACCGTCTCGCCCGACTTCTTATACAAGATCACGGCCACCGCCCACAGCAAAGCCGTCAGCAGCGCCAATGTTTCACCAAGATGCGGAAGGGAAGTCAAATGAAGAAAATGAAATGATGTAGGGGCGGATGGCAATCCGCCCGTTTCGCCGAGCGGGGATTTAGCGTAGCGGTTCCCCGCCGGAATCTGAACCTCCGCCGAGCCGGGTCAAGCAAAGCGCAACCCGGCCGGAACGATTTCGCTAAGAGAAGAATCAAACGCCGCCCCAAAGGACGGCGTTTAAAATATCGCAGATTCAAAACCGAAAAACAAGGCTCTGAATTTCCCCCCGGTCATGTGCTTCACAAGCACTCCGGGGGGATAAAGGGGGGTCAAACGGTTAAGCAAAATCGAGACTGTCAGTCGCGGCGGCGGGTTCGTGTGCTTGACAAGCACCCACCCGCCCCGTTCATCGAGAATGTAAAACGGTTTTGTCATCCTGAACGTAGTGAAGGATCTATTCAGAGTGGGCGAGCATCTTGAGTTTTTCGATAATCCCGAGCCGCTGTATTTAAACATACACGCGCGTCAAAGGACTGATCAACCGTGTCCGGCCTGAAGTGTGAATCCTTAACCATAGGTCGAGCCTCCGGCTCGACGAGGATCGGAGGGGCAGAGGGTCAGCAAGCAGCTTGTCGTGCTGGTAAGTTCTAGTAGCCCCTGACCGGGCGAAGACGATCCCCTGCAACAGACGATACCGCCCATCAAACGGCACCCCTCCCCTACTACCTCCCTGCCTCCGGCAGGGGCGGACGGGCATCACTCCCAGAGCGACGGCCAGAGGCCGACGGTAGTAGCGGTTCTCGAAAATGAAAAAGCAGGCCAAGGCCTGCCACTACGTATTGAACTCCCACTCACGCGGGCGGAACGCCTTCCGCCCTACACTCAGATTCCGGCCGGGTTGCGCTACGCTTAACCCAGCTCGGCGAATGAGAAGTGTTTCCTCTTTCCTCTTTCCTCTTTCCTCTTTGCTATTTGCTATTTGCTATTTTCGATTTGGGATTTGGGATTTTCTCCAGATTCCGGCAGGGAACCGCGCTGACGCGCTAAATCCCTGCTCGGCGAATGAGAAGTGTTTCCTCTTTCCTCTTTTCCGCTATCCTTTATCCCTTATCCTTTATCCTTCTCCGCCATCCTTCATCCTTCCAAGCTACCCCAGCACCCTCCCCACTCCCAGCCCAATCCACGTCCCCGCCAAACAGCCTACCAGCGTGACGCCGATGTTCGTCATCGCGGCCGCGACTTTCGCCTCTTGAATCAGCGCGATCGTCTCGTAGCTGAACGATGAATAGGTCGTGAATCCTCCCAGCAATCCGATCGTCAAAAACAGCTTTAGCCCCGGCGCGTCGTCGAACCGCGCGGCGAGTCCCGACATCACCAGCCCGATCACGAAGCAGCCCGTGATATTCACGACAGCCGTTCCGTAAGGAAATCCCAGCGACGTCAGCCGGTACACAATCCCCGATCCCCAATAGCGAAGCAGTGCACCCAGCCCGCCTCCGACAAAAATAAGCAGCATGTTGTTCATTCTGAAAAGCTACTTATAACCCTCCGAATAATCAAGAAAAAAAGACGCGAAAACCACTTCGGTCTCCGCGCTTTTCAATTTTCTATTTGCCATTTTCTATTTTCTGCCCGCCTGCCAAATCCCACCTCTGAGCGGATACTTGGTCGGATCGCGTTCGGCCAGTCGCGCATAGAGCTCTTGACCGCCCTTGGAATCATAACCGTTCGCCACGGCCCACTCGTGACCTTCTTCGAGAGTCGCAAGCTCTTGATCTGCCGCACGGACACTGAACTTGTAGAGTTTCGAGCGCAGCGACGCGGCTTGCGGATCGCGGCGGTCGAGCGTGTTCGTGGCGAGGTCGAGAGATTCGTGAACGGTTCTGTTCATCGCAGCGTAGTCGCGGTCCATTGCCAGTTTGTGCTCGGCCAAAATCGAAAGCGAATCATGATCAGTGACGGCCGCGAAGAGTTTGGTGATGACTTTTTCGAGCGCGTCGGAAGACTCCGTGGCGAGTTTTTTCGCTTCCACGATCTGCTCTTCGAAGGCTTCAGTCATTGATTCGACCGCATCGGGATTTCCGGTCACTCCGAGCGTCCGCGAAATTTGCGTGGCGTTCGACGACGTCGTTTGCCACTGACTTCCGCAGAGTTTGCGAAGTTCGGTCACCGGAGTCATTAAGTCGTTATAGAGAGTCGAAATCGCGAGATTCGCATTCTTGATATCGGGATTTTGCCGGGCGTAACGCAGCGCGAGCTTGCGGTAGTCGGCGCATTTTTCGAGTACGGGCAGAGCTTCGTGAACGATCGCGTCGAATCTCGGAGTAAAGCCGTTTTGTCCGAAACTCCTGAGCGGAGTCTTTTGCCACAGCGATTCCGACCAGTTTTCCAACTGATTGGCCGCGTGAACATAAAGATCGTAGGTCAGTTGTTTCGCTTCCGACTGGAAATCGGCGGTTTGTGCGGACCAATGTCCGGCAGCAAGCGGCGGAAGAACTTGATCTTTGTGCGCGGCGGTTTCCAAAAACATGTCGGCAGCTTCGTCATATTCGTCCAAGGCTTGATCACGGAGGCGGTCGCGAATCGCAAGATCTTCCGGCCGGCTGGAAAACATCCCGAGGCGCAGCAAAGCGTCGCCGTGAAGTCTGTGAAGTTTTCCGGTTAGAACCGCGACTGCGGATTCATAGGACGGCGCAACGGTTAATAATTCGTTCGTATTTTTCTCAAGGTCGCTGCACCACCGCGCGGCCTCTTTGGCGTTCCATTCGAGCGAGACTTGGAGTTTCTTTTCGAGCGCCGCGAATTCGAATTGCAGAAGTTCCCATCTTGCTCTCGCGGCCGCATTCGCGACTAACGGAGAATCGAAGCCGGGCCGTTTCTTCTGTTTTTCCCAGACGTCCCACGCTTGATCGAATTCGGTTTTCGCTTGCAGATCATGTTTCAGGAATTGTTCGATCAAACCAAGTTCGACACTTGCGCGCAAGGCTTCGGGAGTATTGGGAGCGGAATTGTTGCTCAGCCTGAACAGAACGTGCTGCGCATCGTCGGTTCTGTCGGAACGAAGCAGCGAGTTCGCGAGCAGCAGTTGATCGGTCGCGGGAAGGTTGTAATTTGAACGGATCAGATCGACACCAAGGAACGACGCGGGGATCCAGAGTTGTTCAGAGATATATGCGCGAAAGAGCTCAGCTTTGAACTCATTTGCCCAAGGTTGGTCGGGATGCGTGCCGCTTTGATCAAGCAGAATATCCGCGACTTCGAGTTGTTCATTGGGAGACCCGCCGACGGGCCAGACGTAGGGCAGCGCATACTTCATCCACGGAGCGGACGGGTCAGACGTACAAAGATTCAGAGCCCATTTGTGACCTTTGGGGTTTGCAGAAATTGCCTGTTCGATCAAGGTGATAGTTTGGCAAGTTGAATCTTGCCAGCGCGTGTCGCCGCTATACAACACGGCGTCCTTTAGCTGTTGCTCCAGTACTTTAAGTTGACCGACATCGGGGACGGGTTGATCGAGTAGGAGTCTTGCAGATTGCAAGTGTTGTTGCAAATCTGAAGCGGCGCGCGTGGCCGACGCGGCGAATATCATGCAAAGGCAAGCGATGTACATCAATTTTTGGTAGCGCACGGGAAGAACTCCTGTTTAGGCGCAGATGTACGGGGCAAGAGACGGGCCAGACGTGCGAGGATGAGGGATGGGGGATGGGGGATGGAAGTGGAGTATTGAAAATAGCAAATGGAAAATAGAAAAGGCGGAGGGGGGAAATTTGAAATATGAAGGCAGAATTCGGATTCCGGCCGGGTTGCAGAAGACCTTAACCCGGCTCGGCGGAAGGGGCACCCGCAGCGGGTGCCGCCGCGAGAATGCGGAACTTAGCGAAGCAGAAGTAGTTTTGTGGTTTTTGAATAGCTTGGGGCTTTTAGTGTGGCGAAGTATAGGCCGGTGCTCCAAGTTGGGTGGGCGATTTGTTGGGTGTGGTGGCCTGCTTCCAATGTGCCGAAATCAATGTGTTCGATTTGTTGGCCGAGGATGTTGTGGATGGTTAGCTCGGTTTGGGTGGCTCGGGGCAATGTGAAGCTTAGGGTTGTTGAAGAATTGAAGGGATTTGGGAAAGCTGATAGGGAAAAGTTGTCTAGAATAAAAGGCGGAGGGGAGTTTGACGGATCAATTCCGATACTTGAAATAAATCCATCCCAGCCATACCAGTTAATCCGCTGTCTCAGGGCGTCCGGCGTCGTGGGGAACTCGTCAGATTGTGTACCGCCCGCTATCCAAATGGTTGAAGGCTCGGGCACCCAGACTTGGTAGACATGTTCGACATCCTCACCTCCAAAATACGTGCTATATTCGAGAGTGCGCAAGTCAGAGGATAGTTTGGCGATGAAGAGGTCGCTTGCTGAAGTATCAATATTGGGTCCGTACGTAGGGTCAAGCGCGCTGTCCGTAACAGGAAAACTCTCATCATTGGTGTACCCGGCAACAACGAATGAACCGTCTGGCGATCTGGCGCCCGCTTCCAGCACATCATACAACTGGCCGCCTAGAAACGTAGAGGCCACGATGGTTGCAGGAGGCTCAAAGATTGTTACAAACAAAAATTGTGTCGTACGCGCCAAACGTCGTAGGCCATTCACTTGAACCTGTTGATCCGTAAAGCGCGAGTCTGCCATCTTCTACCAGTTGAAATGCGGATATCTCGTCCCGGGACTCTCCGCCCATATAGGTCGTATAGAGGCTCGCGGGAGGATGAAGACCGATGTGGGATAAAAATGCATCCACGCCCGCAGCACCTTCGGAAAACTCGCTTTGAAAAGCGTCTGGCGTGACTGCAAGTCCACTTAAGAAGACTCGGCCGGAAATCCACAAAGATCCATCATCTGCCAGTACAATTCCTGTCGGATCGCAGGTCGTAGCTCCCCAAAAAGTCGAGTATATCACGGATGGTTCATAGACGTTTAGCTCCATGACAAAAACGTTGCCCCCCCCCGATAAGCGAAGAGAAGGTGGCGTCGGGAGTTACGGGAAACTGTTCTGAAGACGTGTATCCGGTCATAACAACGTCTCCGGCGGCCGTGACGACCAAATATTGGACACGTTCATCGCCACTTCCGCCAACATAGCTACTATGTGAGGCTGCTTGCGTCATTGGAGAATAATGCAACAAATCCCTCGTACCCTTCATGAATTGAGTCTAGAGCCGATGGAGTTAATGGGATTTGGCCGAGTTGAGATACCCTCCCTACGACTACGATGTCTCCATTCGGCATCGTCTTGATGTCCTCGCAGGCGACATAGTCGCTATCGCCAAAAAGTGTACTGAACTCAATTTCCCTGGCGTCTGACGAGAGCTTCGTAATGAATCCGTCCTGTCGCCCAAGCAGGTGCTCCTGATAACTACCTGGAGTGGTAAGAAAATCGGACGATGATGAAGAGCCGCACAACAAGAGTCCCTCGTCACCAGCAAGAACACAAACGCGATTGATATATTCCACACCATCAAGCCCGCCGAAGTATGTGCTGTAAATCAGCGGATCAATCACCAGTTCCTTGCTCGCATCAAACCCCTCAAACTCAAACGCAACGCGATTGCCGTCTATGATGCGATAGATTGATTCGACGCGCTTTTGCACTCTCCCATCCACCTGATAGGCGTAGGGAGCTTGCTCTTTGACTTCGCCGAGAGATGTGGTTAAAACAAGATTGCCTTGGAAGTCAACTCTCAGGGGAGCATCGAGTCCGATGTAGTCCATTTGTATTTGCGTGGGGTCGGCTCCAGGAGCTACGTGATAGATGGTTTCTACGCCTTGTTTGTCTGCGCGGTACTCAACGTTTAAGCGGGGCCAGACTTCTTCAGCGATGACCGTTTGGTAGTGGGAGACTCGGCTGCGCCAGTTGGTGGAATCTCTACCGAAGAAGTAGTTGGAATAGTGGGGGAGTTTTTCACCCCCCCTTGCCCCCCCCGCTAAAGCGAGGGGGAATGTGGGAGCTCTCGGTGGTCGGGGCAGGTGAAGACACCTGCCGCCGCGACGCATTGACGTAGTGGATTTGGATTACGTGGCCGCGGGTTTTCAGATTCCGGCGGGGAGTGGATTTGGATTACGTAGCCGCGGGTTTTCAGATTCCGGCGGGGAACCGCTTTGCTTAATCCCCGCTCGGCGAAAGCTGTGAAGTTGTCTTGGGGGTTTTTGCCCAGCGAGCTGGGCGCTACGGCAGACGACGGGGCACCCGCAGCGGGTGCCGCCGCGAATGAATAGTGGGGGAGTTTTTCACCCCCCCTTGCCCCCCCGCTAAAGCGAGGGGGAATGTGGGAGCTCTCGGTGGTCGGGGCAGGTGAAGACACCTGCTGCCGCGACGCATTGGAAGCTGGAGGATTGCCATCCGCCCCTACGAATTGGGGGCATGAAAGCATAAGCAAGAGGATTAGGGAGCGCATGTGGATAAGGTAGCTCTGGGGTTGGGGAAAGTCAAGTTTTGGGATAAGGTTATCCACAATGCCTACGGGACTTGGTCTCTTGTTAGTGAATCGGAAATAGCGTATAATTCGGCTCATTCATATGCTTGATTCACTCAAACTTTGAGAAGCTAATTATGCGGTCCCTCCTCCTCTTTTCACTTTGTCTGGTGTTTGCCGGACACGTGCTCGCGGACGTTAAGCGCGAAACCAAGACTTCGGGCACGATAGCGCGCATGGGCGTCAACGAAGCCACAGCTACCGACTACTACACGGCGGACAAACACACGAGCGAATCGGTCGTTAAGTGGACGCGGGGAATCATGAAGACGCTTACGGGCGGCAAAGCGCTGGACGGAGCGAACATCGTCAGACTAGACAAGGATTCGGTCTATACGGTCGACAAGCGAAAGGAAACTTACGCGGTGATGTCATTGGCCGAACTGCGCGAGCAGATTCAGAAAGGCATGACGGACATGGAGGGTGCGCAGCCGGAAGAAGAAGACGAAGTGGATTCGACGTCGACGGAAGATCTCTATGAGTGGACGACGGAAGACGTGTCGGAAGCCGACGCGAAAGAGATTCACGGATTTACGTGCCGCAACGCGCACATTCGCACGACGGGTATCAACAAGCAGGATGCGAATGACAAAGTTATCATCAACTTTGACATGTGGAACTGCGAAAACGTGCCGGGTACAGAAGAGATATTGGCCTTCAATCAGAATTATCTGAAAGCATTGGGGCTGGATGAACTGGCACTGCAGGAAGGGTTGTTAGCTTCGGCGTGGATGTACCAAGGCAAACTCACGGAGCTTATCGAAGCTGCGAAGAAAGCTCCGGGCGAAGCGGTGACGAGCTTGATCAAGATCGAGCACAACAGACTGAAAGGCAAGAGTCTGAAGCAGGCAGCCAAGGAAGGCGCGGCGGAAGAATTGACCAAGAAAGTACCATTCGGCTTGGGAAAGAAGAAGAAGCAGGAAGAGAAACCGGAATATGTGCTTAAGACTGTTTACAGTTTCGACTACGAACTTTTGAATGCTGCGGTGGAAGCCGTGGATACGGCGAAATTTGAAGTGCCGGCGGGGTTTAAGCGGAAGAAGAAATAGAAAAACAGATACCGGCAGGGAATCCCTACGGGACAGGCCGCGCTGATGCGCTTAATCCCTGCTCGGCGAGACTGCGAATTTAGTTTCCAGAAGCCCCCCTTAGTCCCCCCAAATCCGCAGACGGATTTGGGGGGAGATAAGAAAAAAGGTCGAGCGTTTGCTCGACCTTTTTTAATGATCTTGAAGTTCCGGCCGGGTTGCGCAGCGCTTAACCCGGCTCGGTGAAAATTTGAAGGCGGCGGATTGCCATCCGCCCCTACATTCGCTTTACTCGCTTTTGTATTCGGCGACGTGGACTTGAGCGGCGTAGCGCTTGAAAGCCCACTGTGCTTCTTCACGATCGGCGGCTGTTGCTGCCGATTCTATGCGTTTCAGGGCCTCAAGTTTGTTTTTTTTTGCTTCGTCGAGATCAATTTCGTTCTTGCGGTAACACGTTTCGGCAAGAATGATGGCCTTGTTGTTTTCGACGGTGAAATAGCCGCCGCCGATGGCGAACTCTTCGCGATGGCCGGGGAAATCGATTTGCAAGCGGCCTGCATCGAGTCCTGCGACCATGGGCGAGTGGTTAGCCAAGATTCCGAATTCACCGGCGGAACCGGGGGCGCGCAAGTGCACGATTTCGGCCGCGAGCAGGTGTTTTTCGGGAGTGATCAGTTCAACGTGAAAGGTGTTGGCCATGATTTACTTTTGCGCGGCTTCGTGGTTTTTGATCACGTCTTCAATGCCGCCGCACATGTAGAAGCTCTGCTCGCCTATGTGGTCGTAATCGCCGTTCAGAATGCCCTTGAAGGCCTTGATGGTGTCGGCGACTTTGACATAAACACCGGGACGGCCCGTGAAGGCTTCGGCGACGTGGAACGGCTGCGAGAGGAAGCGCTGCATTTTGCGGGCGCGCTCGACGACACGCTTGTCATCGTCGGAGAGTTCGTCCATACCCAAAATAGCGATGATGTCCTGCAAGTCTTTGTAACGCTGCAGAGTCGATTGCACGCCGCGGGCGACATCGTAGTGCTCTTGACCGACGACCATGGGGTCGAGAATACGCGACGTGGAGTCGAGCGGATCGACGGCGGGATAGATACCGAGCTCAGCGATCTGACGCGACAACACGGTGGTTGCATCGAGGTGCAAGAACGTCGTTGCGGGAGCGGGGTCGGTCAAGTCGTCAGCGGGCACGTAGACGGCCTGCACGGACGTGATCGAGCCTTTGTTCGTCGAAGTGATGCGCTCTTGCAAGCCGCCCATTTCGGTGGCGAGCGTCGGCTGATATCCCACGGCGGACGGCATACGACCGAGCAACGCGGAGACTTCGGAACCTGCCTGCGTAAAGCGGAAGATGTTGTCGATGAAGAGCAGCACGTCACGGCCTTCTTCATCGCGGAAATACTCGGCCATGGTCAAGCCTGTCAAGGCGACGCGCGAACGCGAACCGGGCGGCTCATTCATCTGACCGAAGACCATCGCGACTTTGGAATCTTTCAGCGCGCCTTTGTCGACATTCTTGGTGTCGAACGTGTGCGCATCGAAATTTTTGCCGTAGGACACAACGCCGGACTCGACGAACTCACGCAAGAGGTCATTACCTTCACGAGTACGTTCACCGACACCGGCGAAGACGGACAGGCCGGAGTGTTCTTTCGCGATGTTGTTAATCAGCTCTTGGACGATAACGGTTTTGCCGACACCGGCGCCGCCGAAGAGTCCGATCTTACCGCCCTTGGAGAAGGGTTGAATCAAGTCGATGACTTTGATACCGGTTTCGAGCATCTCGGCGCGCGTGTTGAGTTCCGTCATTTTGGGAGCGGGACGGTGAATCGGGTAACGCTTTTCGGATTTTACCTCGCCGAGTTCATCGACGGGCGCACCGGTGACATTCAAAATTCGACCGAGCACCGCGCCGCCGACGGGGACGCTGATGGGTTGACCGGTGTTGGTGACTTCCATGCCGCGCGTAAGTCCTTCGGTCGGGTCCATGGAGACGGCACGGACGGTGTTGTCACCGAGGTGCTGTTGGACTTCGAGGGTTTTTTGCACACCGTCACTCGTGACGTGGAGCGCGGAGTACAGCGGCGGCAATTCGCCGTCGGAGAATTCGACGTCGATGACGACGCCGATGATCTGCTTGATGGTACCGTTTTTCATCGAATGTATGTGTTATGGAAATAGAAAATCGAAAAGTTCCGGCCGGGTTGCGCTACGCTTAATCCAGCTCGGCGGGCGGTAGAAGTTCCGGAGGGGAACCGCTGCGCTGAATCCCCGCTCGGCGAAAAGGACAAGATTAGTTTGCTCAGATTCCGGCGGGGAACCGCTGCGCTTAATCCCCGCTCGGCGGGCGGTAAAAGTTCCCCTTAATCCCCCAAAAACTTCTGCGAAGATTTTTGGGGGAGATCAAAACTACAATTTTGAAAGAATGTCGTCGCGCCAGTCGGGGTTCTTTCTGGCGAAGGACGCTTCGAGAACCATGGGAATCAATTCGCTGTCATAGGCTGAATTGACTTCAGCGCGGGATTCCAAGAAGGAGAAAACGACGTCGGGTTGTTTTCTGCCGATTTCACGCAAAGCTGAAACGACGTTGCGGCGGACATATTCGGCAGAGTCTTCATAAAGCGGTGAGACGAGTTTTAGAACGCGCTCGGCATTTTCGACAGATTGCCCGGCGAATCCCACCAAAGCCCGGGTGACTAACCTGCGCACACGATAGCTGTTGTCCGTGCGCCACTCTTCGAGAATCGAGAAGACGTAGTCACCGTGCATCTCCACCCAACCGTCCAACTGCGGACGCAGATCGAAGATCATCGGAGCCATATCGCGGACGCCGGGATTTTCGTCTTCGGCCAGATGCTTGATCAACGAAAGCCATGTGCGCGGGTTGAATTTGCCGACACGGGCAATCAAAACACAACCCAAGGCGCGGGCGGCGTCACATGTGGACGTCGACAATTTTAGCGTGATGTCCACCGCGGGTTCGGGCGAGCGCTCGATTTGGTCGGCCGCTTGATTGCCGAGATCCAATATTCGGTAGGATTCTTCGGCGGAGTATTCAGAGAGCAGTTGTTCGCAATCGGCTGCATGCAGGTCAGCCTGGTCAGGCCGGTCGCGCCACCGATTGATAGAGGTCAGGATGGCGGCGGTCAGTGCATCGCGATTGTCCAAGCTATCGGTCACGCGACGCCTTAGCTGTGCCCGTGACTGCCGTATGAGTCAGCGGGATGCTCGAGATGCTTGGGATGGTCGCGGGGTTCAGGCGCGGCGCGCTCGATTTGCGAACGCAGGTCCTGCAAGTCGATGAAGTGCGAACCGATAGCTTGACGCAACTCGGCGGCAATCCAGTTTTGCGTAGAGACAACACATATTTGGCGTCCGCGCGAGCGAAGAAGTTCAAGCGCACGTTCGAAATCTCCGTCACCGGAAAGCAAAATAGCTTTGTCGAAGTTTTCTATGGTATTGAACATGTCCATGACAATCTCGACGTCGAGATTCGCTTTTTGCGTGGTCTCGCCGGTTTCACTGTCATAGATCGTTTTCAAGCCTTTGGTACGCACGACGTAACCCGCATAGGACAGGAAGCGCACGAAGTTTTCGTCTCGCGGATCGGGCGGCTGTTTAAGGCCCATATACCAATACGCGTCGGTCAATTCATCGTCACCGCGCAGAACTTTCAAGAGTTTCGCCGGATCAAAGAACCAGCCGAGACCTTTTTTCTGCGTGTAGAACATATTGGCACCGTCCACAAAAATGGAAACGCGCTTGCGTTGACTTGGATGCTGCACGGGCGGAATTACCTTTTGCGTAAAATCAAGAATAAGCGTCTGTGCCGCCGCATAGGAACCGTTTCGGGTGGAAGCGGCATTTCCGCGGGGGAAGTAGCGTGCGTCGAAGTCAGAGTCATCAGGGCTCGACGCAACGGAGACTGTGCAGACTTGTACAGGAATTGAGTAGCCATTTCCTGAAAGTAGGCGACGTCTCCGGCATAGAATAAATCAAGATCAGTAAATCCGTGTGCCCACGATGCAGCATCTTGCGGTGTAGGAATACCGTGTCTTAATGCAAGAGCAAGTTCTTCGGGAGAAGAAAGTTTCAGTTCCAGCGCGAGTTTTTCGAGACTGCGATAGATCGTCGTTTGCAATTCTGTACCGAGCGGCGCCGCTATGACGGCTTCGCGCTTAGCAAGCGCGGCAATTCTTTTGACATACTGCGCGCGTTCGGCAGCAGGCAAGGTGTGCACGATATCGAAAGAGAATACGACGTCCGCTTGTTGTTCGCCTTGCTTGATCTCGAGGTCGGGTAAGTGCTGTTGGACTTGCGAAGCGAGTTTGTCGGCATACGAACCAGTAATACTCAAAGACGCGAACTTGGGTTCGGCTTCCCTTAGCAGATCGGCGACGTATTGTGCGCTGGAAGTTAGATCAAAGAACGGGAGGAGCAAGGAAAAATCCCAAATCGAAAATCCCAAATCCCAACCAGCGTGCCGCTGGACTGATTGCGCTGACGCGGGTGTATTTAGTTTTCGTAAGCTACCCCTGCCGGAGGCAGGGAGCTAGTCGAAAAAATGGAACGCGGACATAAAACTACTTCAGGCCTTCGGCTCCGGCGACGATTTCTAAGATTTCGCCGGTGATAGCTGCTTGACGAGCCTTGTTGTAGGTCAGAGTAAGATTGTCGATGAGTTCGCCGGCGTTTTGAGTGGCATTTTCCATGGCAGTCATGCGCGCGGCCATTTCGGCGGCGAAAGACTCGAGCAGAATGCGCCACATTTGTACATTGACAAATTTCGGCAGAATCGCGTTCAAGATAGCCATTTCATTCGGCTCGAAGATAATTTCGGCGCCGGAGACTTTAGCATTCGAGTCGGGAACGATGGGGAGCAACTGCTCGACAATGACTTCTTGCTGAATGACGGACTTGAACTCGTTGTAGACGACGTAGACACGGTCCATCGTGCTGTTCTGATATTCAGCGGTGACGATCTCGCCGAGTTCAACGGCGTGATTGAAGTCGAGATGGTTGAAGAAACCGGACATGCGGCCAGTGACATCAGCGCCGCGCCGGGTGAAGAATTCGGTGCCTTTTTTGCCGACAGTAATGAGGTGGACTTTGTGCTGCGCATTTTCGCGCATCAATTGCTGCGCGCGCTTCATGATATTGACATTGAAACTGCCCGCCAAGCCACGGTCGCCTGTGACAACAACGATGCCGACGTGATCGACTTCGCGGATTTCGAGCAGTGGATGCGACGAGCGCTCGACGCGCGCGGAAAGATCACGAATGGCATCGCGCAAGGTCAGCGAATAGGGTCGCGCATTCATCATGGATTCCTGCGCACGACGGAGCTTGGCCGCGGCGACCATTTTCATGACGCGCGTGACTTGCTGCGTGGATTTGACGCTTGCGATGCGCCGCTTGATAGTTTTTAGTCCAGCCACGAATCAGAAAGGATGAAGGATAAAGGATGAAGGATGAACCTTCAGAGAAAATAGCAAACAGAAAATGGAAAAGTCAGACTGCTACGGATTCGACTTTTTTGGTGCGAATCACTTCTTGGATGCAGTAGATCCAGAAGAGGATCAGGCCGAAGCATTGGCTGCCGCTGATGACTTTGCCGACGGGGTCTTCGGTGTAGAAGCGGGTTAACTTCATGGTGAAGAAGAAGGTCGCGGCGGCGAGCAAGAGAGCTCGCGAATCTATCCGGCCCCGCTTCCATTCATTGTAGATCAGCGCACCGAGAGCCGGAAAGGCAAACATGTAATAGTGTTCCCACGTTACCGGCAACGACAACATCAGTCCGGACATCATTAAGCCGTTTTCAAGCGCGAGGGGCAATTCACGGTCGCGGTTTTGCCAAAGGATCCAAGCGGTGCCACCCAAGAAGATCGCCAAGAAAGTCAGGCGAACCGTTTTGATCAAAAGGGTCGGAGTGAAGTTGGGTCCGAGCAAGCTGTGGCCGAGCACAGCTCGCGTGAACCAACCAGCGGGTGACTGATTGCCGAAGTAAGTGTAGACGACGCTGCCGAATTCCTTGACGGCATCCCACCACAGCAAATGAATTTCGAGGCCCATTGACAGGACTGAAATTCCGTAGATGGTGATGATTACTGCGCCGATGCCGAAGATGGTTTTCCATCTTTTGTGAATCAGCGGGACAAGCATCCACCCTGCCGGGAAGATTTTGACCGCGATGACCGAGCCGAGCAAAGCACTCGACGCAAATCCGGACCGCTTCAGTCTTAGCACGCCTTCCCAGAACAAGAAGGCAAGCAAGGGAACGATTTGCGCGAGCTTGCTGGCACGGGCCATGGGATAGGTCATCAGAATCAGCGCGAACGCCCAGAGAAAACCACGCCACGTCAACTTGTCAGCAACGAGCCTTGTGATTTGCCACGTGAAACCAAAGAGCAGAAGAATGTTGATCGTCAGGAGGATGTTGCGCCAGACATAGACATGCACGTCAGATACCGGAGCGAACATTCCCGCGATGAACGGCGGATAGAAGTACGCATTTTCATCTCCCCACGCCCCGAGCCGGTCGGCTTGCGGACGATACCACTCTTTGATCCATTGATCGTAGTGGTCATAATCCGTATACATCTTGTCCGGCTGGTCAGTGTGCCAAGCATAAGACGCAAGCTGGATGTGGAAGAGATCGATATGCCAGAGATCAAACGTGCTGCGCTGCCACAGGAAGGCACCGACGGCGAGTGCGAGGAATAGGAGAAAGTCACGCGGATGTTTCATCTTATCCTCTCAGATTTCGTCCAGCGTGCCGCTGGACTGATTGCACTAGTGCGAGAGCCTTGAGTCCTCGTGGACTGCCCCTGCCGGAGGCAGGGAGCTTGGGGTGAGAAAATCCCAAAGCGAAAAGAAGAGAGATCCTTCACTACGTTTCCCTACAGGGACAGGCAGGATGACGACAGTGAATTCAGATTCCGGTGGGGAACCGCGCTGATGCGCTTAATCCCCACTCGGCGAGTGCATTTCTCTGATTCCGGTGGGGAACCGCGCTGATGCGCTTAATCCCCACTCGGCGAGTGCATTTCTCTGATTCCGGTGGGGAACCGCGCTGATGCGCTTAATCCCCACTCGGCGAGTGTGTTCCTCTGATTCCGGCGGGGAACCGCGCTGATGCGCTTAATCCCCACTCGGCGAGTGCATTTCTCTGATTCCGGCGGGGAACCGCGCTGATGCGCTTGATCCCCACTCGGCGAGTGCATTTCTCAGATTCCGGCGGGGAACCGCGCTGATGCGCTTAATCCCCGCTCGGCGAAACTTGATCCATCACTCGTTGAGGATGACGACGCGATTGACAAGAGCAGCACTCTTCGGGAAAATCTTCGCGCGAACTTGTTCACTACACTTTGCGGAAGCGGGCGGATTGCCATCCGCCCCTACAAGACTATTTACTGCGCCCAGGTGGTTTTGAAGTCGGTGATCAGAGTTTTCATCTTGCCGGTGAGATCGTCGTCGAGGGCTTTCTTGGTGCGAATGCCTTCGAGAACAGGTGCGCCGACGGAGTGAACGTACTTCATGTATTCAACCTGGAACTTCGCGATGTCGTTGTCTTCGACGTCATCGAGATAGCCTTGACCAGCAGTCCAGAGAATCACAACTTGATCTTCGACGGGCCACGGGGAATATTGACCTTGCTTCAGGACTTCGACGAGCTTGGCACCGCGAGTCAACTGAGCCTTGGTGGCCTTGTCGAGGTCGGACGCGAACTGCGCGAAGGCCGCGAGCGCGCGATACTGTGCGAGGTCGAGACGCAACTTACCTGCTACCTGACGCATCGCCTTGATCTGCGCATTACCACCGACACGAGAGACGGAGATACCGACGTTGATGGCGGGACGAATACCGGAATAGAACAATTCCGATTCCAAGAAGATCTGACCGTCGGTGATCGAGATCACGTTGGTGGGAATGTACGCGGACACGTCACCGGCCTGTGTTTCAATAATCGGAAGAGCCGTCAGCGAACCGCCGCCCAAAGAATCGTTGAGCTTGGCCGCGCGCTCGAGCAAACGCGAGTGCAAATAGAACACGTCACCGGGGTATGCTTCACGACCCGGAGGACGACGCAAGAGCAGCGACATTTGGCGATAGGCCCACGCGTGCTTGGTCAAGTCGTCATAGATACACACGGCGTGTTTGCCGTTGTCGCGGAAGTATTCGCCCATCGCGGCTCCGGCATAGGGAGCCAAGAACTGCAACGGTGCGGAGTCCACAGCGGTCGATGCGACGACAATCGTATGCTCCATCGCGCCGTTGTCTTCAAGAGTCTTGACGACCTGAGCGATCGTCGAGCCCTTTTGACCGATAGCGACATAGATACAAATTACGCCGGTGCCTTTTTGATTGATAATCGTATCAATCGCGATGGCGGTCTTGCCGGTCTGACGGTCGCCGATGATCAGCTCGCGCTGTCCGCGACCGATGGGAATCATCGCGTCGATGGACTTGATACCTGTTTGCAGCGGCTCTTTCACGGGCTGACGTGTGACGACGCCCGTGGCAATACGTTCGACCGGATTGGAGAGCTTGGCATTGATGGGGCCTTTGCCGTCGAGCGGCTGACCGAGCGGGTTGACGACGCGGCCTACGAGTTCGGGGCCGACGGGAACCTGCACGACTTTTCCGGTGCGCTTGACGATATCGCCTTCTTTCACCGTCGCGTCAGATCCGAAGAGCACGCAACCGACGTTGTCCTCTTCGAGGTTCAAGGCCATACCTTGAATTTCGCCGGGGAATTCGACGAGTTCACCATACATAACTTTGTCGAGGCCATAGACGCGGGCGATACCGTCACCGACGTAAACGACGCGGCCGACTTCATCAACGGCAGACAGCGCTTTGTAGTCAGCGATCTGCTCTTTGAGTATGGAAGTTATTTCTTCGGGTTTGAGTTTCGTGGACATGGGATTTGTGAAAGAGGAAAGAAGAAAGAGGAAAGAGGAAACAGCGATCCTTTTTCCGGCCCGGTTGTGTGTTGCGCATCCGGGCGATGATACTAATTAAACGGAAGCGGACAGGCGCTTGCCTAAGTCTTGGACTTTGCGGGCGAGCGAGCCGTCTAAGATTCTGTCGGGGTATTGAACTACTATACCGCCGATAAGAGCGGGATTGACCTTGTAGGTGATCACGGGTTTCTTGCCGCTGCGGGAAGCGATGCTTTGAGCGACATTTTGTTTCATCGTGTCGGACAGCGGAACCGCAGTTTGCACGACGACTTCGACTTCACCTTCGAATTCGCGGAAGAGTTTGTGGAACTTTTCCGGAATCGCGGGCAAGATTTCGAGACGGGATTTTTCGAGCAAGAGATCGATGAAGCGGCGGGTCATCTCACAGAAGCCGACCTTGTCACCGATGCTCATCAGAATCGCGCGCCGTTTTGCATTGCTCAGGCTGGGGCTGGCGAGCAGAACAGGCAGTTCGCGGTTCTCTTCGTAGATGGCCACCAGCGCTTGCAAGTCGTGCTCGACTTCCGCCGAGCATTTTGCTTTGAGGGACGCTTGAAAGAGAGAACGCGCGTAGCGAAGCGGCAGCGCTCCTTCGAATCCTTTCAACGGTCCTCCTTCAAGGCTTCCATGATGAGACGCTCGTGCTCTTTGTCGTCGATCACGCGGCCCAGCAGACGCGAAGTGGCCTTGGCCGTGAGTTCAGCGACGTGACGCGAGAGTTCGGCTTTCGCGGCATCGGATTCGCGCTCGATATCGACGCGGGCTTTTTCGATGAGCTTCTGACCCTGCTGTTTGGCTTCGGCCTCGGCTTCAGCACGGTGTTTGTCGGCGGAGTCTTGCGCTTTTTGAATGATGTCCGCGGCTTCTTTTTTGGCATTCGCCATAGCCTGCTTGTAATCGGCAAGCAGCGCACCGGCTTTTTCGCGCTCGGCCTTGGCGGTCTCGAGGTCAGTGCGGATGGAGTTTTCTCGATCCGTGAGACCTTTGATGATTGGCTTCCAGCCGAACTTACCGACCAGCCAGACGACGATCAGGAATGTGACAATCGTCCAGATGATGGAGCCGGGTTCAATGTTGAGGATGTTTTGCAGGCCCATGGGGAAATGTCAAAATCGAAAATTGCCAGCGTGCCGCTGGACTGGTTGTTCTGACGCGGCGTGATCTTCAAAACGGTAATCACTGCGTTCAGGATGACGACACTGAATTCAGATTCCGGCGGGGAACCGCGCTGGCGCGCTTAATCCCCGCTCGGCGGAAGCTTCAGAAGCCCCCCTTATAATCCCCCCAAAACTTCTACGAAGATTTTTGGGGGAGACTTTCTAACTTACTTGGTCCAGATGAGGATACAGATGAGGAATGCGAAGAGTGCGGCACCTTCGACGAGACCAGCCATAACGAGGGCGGCACCTTGGATCTTACCGGCGGATTCAGGTTGACGGGCGATACCATCCATCGCGCCTTTACCGATTGAACCGATACCAATACCAGCGCCAAGAGCGAACAGACCGGCACCCAAACCAGCGCCGAGCAGAGCAAGACCGTTTCCGAGTTCCATTTTCGAGTTTCTCCGAAAAGATTACGATGTTTATGATTTGTGAAAAAATTCGATTTCAGATTCCGGTCGGGTTGCGCGATGCTTAACCCGACTCGGCGAGTGCGTTTTTCAGATTCCGGCGGGGAACCGCGCTGACGCGCTTAATCCCCGCTCGGTGAGCATCTGAGAGATCCTTCACTGCGTTCAGGATGACGACTGTGCTTATGTCGTCGACTGTGTCCGGGGATTTTGCCCAGCAAGCTGGGCGCTACAATTTCAGAACGCTTAGTGCGCGGGGTGCATGGTCAGGCCCATGAAGGTGGCCGTTAGCATGATGAAGATGTAGCTCTGGATCAGGGCTACGATGATCTCCAGCAAGAAGACACCCGTGGCAACGGCGAGAGCCGGGACTGCGAAGGCAAGACTTAAGATCAAACCGAGCAACACGAAGAAGACCGCGTGTCCGGCTAACATGTTGGCGAAGAGACGAATCGTCAAGGCGAAGGGACGGATCAGGAAGCTGACGATTTCGATGATAATCATCAACGGCATCAGCCACATGGGAACTCCCGGAGGAGCGAAACTGTGCAGAAAACCGCCGAGACCGTTTTCTTTCACACCCATGCCGACCATCAGGCCCAAAGTAAGCAGCGACAGACCGCAGGTGACGTTGACGTTTCCTGTTGACGTTGTGCCCCACGGAAGCAAGCCGAGCAAGTTTGAAAACAAGATGCCCGTGAAGAGAGTCAGGAAGTAGGGCATGAAGGCATCAGTTTTCTCATGCAGATTGGGTTTGACGACTTCATCACGAATGAAGACGACCAATCCTTCGAGAGCGTTGCGCAAACCGGAGGGAACGGCAGTTCTTTGTCTTGCACCCAACCAAACGACGAGGCCCATCAACCCCAGCGCGATGATCCACCAAACACGATGCTTGGTAATGGCATATTCAAAGCCGCCGATTTTTATGGTTGGCAGATGCGCTTCCCATCCAAAGAGTTCGAAATGATCGCTGTCCACCAAGTGATGCTCGAGAATATGCACGAGCGTCGTTCCCAAGTCGTGCTTTTCTCCGTGCTCGGATTCCGCAGCGGCAGCGTGGCCATGCTGATCTTGCGCGGCGACATGCTTGTTTTCGCGGGCGAACGTCAGACCGACGACGACTGCGAGGGCAAGGATAATCAGTAGGCGGGAATATTTCATTTCGAGGAGCGGGAAATCAGGAGTTCAATTGCGAGACTGAGATAAAAAGCGAGAACAATACCGAGGACCAGGGGGATTTTGCTCAATCCGGGGTTTTTCATTTGCCAGAAGAGACCGATCCCGATGAGGGCGAATCTTAGAAAGACTCCGATGCCCCATAGTTTGATGAAGTCGCCCATTTTGCGGCGGGCTTTGAACCACGCGAGAATGAGCGAGGGTATAGAAGCGACTGCGCCGATGGCCATGCCGATCAAGAACGAGTTCATTCTTGTTTGCCGTCGTTGTCCAGATTGCGAAGAAGGAGAATCGTACGGTATAACGAAGTGGCAAAGCCTACAACGGCACCCAGAGTCATGAGCAGGGGAAACGTGCCAATCTGCTTGTCAATCCACCACCCGATAAGACCGAAGACCGCAGTGGATACGACGATGGTCAGGCCGATGGCTAAGGGGTCTTGACGAGGTGGCTGAAAGCCTTTCAATTCTGGGGAACAGTCACGGGACGGTTACGCGGCACCATGTTATCCGGCTGTGACTCGGGTGTACCCTGAGCCTGCGGACGAGCGGAGGGAACGCGGGATTCATCCGTAGCAGCATGACCTCGAATCTTGGCACCTTCTTGAATCGAGAGTTTGCCGGCGGTCACATCCCCATGCAGTTCGGCGGTGCTTTCGAGATGAATTTTTTGTTTGGCAACCAAGGAACCTTTCACGCGACCGGCAACGATGATGTTTTCGGCTTGAATGTTTCCTTCGACGTACCCCGTGGTACCGATGGTCACCAGTTTAGAACAGATCAGGTCTCCATTGACGCGGCCATCAATACGCAGAGAGCCTTGGGTTTTGAGCGTGCCGCTGATTTCAGCATCTTTCGCAAGTAACGTGGACATCTCTCCGGAATTCGAATCCGAAGCCGACAGTTTCGTCCATTTAGCCATGAGCCCGTCCTCCCTGTTTGGGAATTGGCTGAGATTTATCGCGACGCGGCCAAGCGATCAGCCAGCATCGTGGGACAAGACAGATTCGGGATCAACCCGAATGCCGTCTTTCCAAATTTCGAAATGAAGGTGCGGCGCGGAACTGCGCCCGGAGTTTCCGAGCAGAGCGACGGGTTGTCCCTGTAGGACTCGCTCGCCGGAATTGACCAGCAACGTTTGGTTGTGGCCGTAGAAGGTATCATAGCCGGATTTGTGCGCGATCACGACGAGGTTGCCGTAGGGATAGCTCCATCCGGAGAAAAGCACGAGACCATTGGCCGCAGCGAGAATCGGGGTTCCGACTTTGGCGGCGACATCGAGGCCGTAGTGGCCGGGATCAGTCAGTCCGTGCTTGGTTTCAAAGGAGCGAGTGACATATCCCCGGACGGGAGGATAAGTAGGAATGTCAGAGGGCAACACTCCTTCCACACTGTAGTCCGCTTGCCTTTCAGCATAAACATTTAGAAGATCGGACTCTTCTGAAGCGAGACTTGTGGGTTGGGTTACAAAGCTCGAATCGGCGGCGAGCGCTTCATCCGAAGGCAAGCCTTCTTCGGGCATTAGGAGACCACGGCGGAGCTGCTGTTCAAACTGCTTGAGCTCTGCCAATCTTTCGGCAATATCGCGGATGCGGTCGTTGGTGGCTTCAAGCTCTTCGACTTTGGCTTTGAGGGCTGAGTTGTCTTCAATTTTGGAAGACATGGACCAAGTCATGTAGCCAAAGACCAAGAGCAACGCCAGCGCGGCGATGCCGGTCGTGACGGCAAGGTAGAACCAGACCTTTTTGAGATGGAACTGGCGCATGCGGGCCTGATTTTCGGAAAGGACGACGATGGTCCATTCTTTTTCGGGGGTAGACATAGAAAATCAGGCGGCGCAGGCCGTCAAGAATTCAGGAATATACAGAATTAGACTCGGAGTGTCAAGTGAAAAAAATATCGATGTGCTCAAAAAACATAGGTTTCTATTAGACTTCAGGGAGAAGTTCACGACATTTGGCGGCCTCAAAGAGGAGCACAGCAGCGGCGGCGGACACGTTCAGGCTATCAATGTCTCTATATAGAGGGATTTTGACGGTGAGGTCTGCGCGCTTTTGTAAGAGGGGTGAAACTCCCGAGCCTTCGGCTCCGAGAATTAGGACGGTGGGACGGTCCCAGTCGAACTCGGAGTAGACCTTGGCATGTGGGTCGGCCGCTGCGGCAACTATCCACCAGCCGTTTTCTTTTAGCGTGCGGACAGTCTGATCGAGGTTGGTGACCTGATAGAGATCGATCAGTGCAGCACACCCAGCGGAGGCTTTGAAGACAACTTCGGTCAGGGGAGATTGGCGGCGTTTGCGAAAGAGTACGGCATCGACTCCAGCGGCATAGGCCGTGCGCAAAATCGCTCCGAAATTGCGGGGGTCTTCGATGCCGTCGAGCAACAGGACGAGTGGCGAAGGTTTCCCATCCACGATTTCATCAAGCGCCTCAAAGTCCCCGTGAATTTCAGGCAGGCGGATATGCGCGCGGATTCCTTGTGTGGGGACATCTGCTTCGGATTCGGCGACATACCCAGCAGCAACCGGGACATTCATGCGCTCGGCGAGGTCGTGGATTTGGGTGATCACTTCGCCGTGAGAGCCAGATGAAATCGTAACATCATCGACGAGTCCTCGCCGGAGCGCTTCCAGAACGGGATTACGTCCGTAGATGACCAAGGTACGCTCGGACAGCGGGCGTTCGTCATGTGTGGTGCGGTTGCGGTCGAGACCGGATTTGTGAGCGCGTGGGCGGGGCACAGTGGGAAGAGAGTTGTAAGGGCTATTTGTCTACGATTTCGAGCAGGCGGTTCAAGTCATCCACGCTGTAATATGTAATTTCGATCACGCCACCGCGCCCTTTTGGCTTAATTTTTACACGCGTCGAGAGCTGTCTGCTCAGAGTATTCTCAACTTGAGCGAGAGCTTTTGCTTCGCGCGAATCTGAAATTGCCGACGAGGCCGTTTTGGATTTCGACGTCTTAGGTTTGCGGGTCAGCGCTTCGGCTTTGCGCACAGTAAGGTTTCCATCGACCAAGAAGCGCTCGAAGAGTTCGAGCTGTTCGCCTTCATCGACGACTGAAAGCAGGGCGCGGGCGTGGCCCATCGTTAGCTTGCCTTCGGAGAGAGCGTGCTGAATACGCGGCGGAAGTTTGAGCAGTCTGACAAGATTGGCGACGTGCGCGCGGCTCATGCCCATTTTTTCGGCAACGGCTTCTTGCGTCAGCGCATATTGCTGCTGCAGCTTGACAATCGCGGTGGCCAGTTCGATGGGAGTGAGATCTTCCCGATGAACATTTTCCAGAATCGCGAGTTCGAGCATTTCTTCGGAACTCTCGACGACACGAACTTGCGCGGGAATCGTCTTCAAACCTGCGGCGCGAGTGGCACGCAAGCGTCGCTCGCCTAAGATCAATTGATAGCGAGTCCCGGAAGGCCTGACGACGACGGGCTGCAGAAGCCCCTGTTTCAGAATCGAATTCTTGAGTTCGTCGATCGCATCATCATTAAAAATCTGGCGCGGCTGAAAGGGGTTGGGATCGATGAGGTCGACGGCAATTTGCGTAACCTCTTGCGCCGACGCGGAAGAAGTGACTTCCTCGTCGGAGATAAGCGCTCGCAATCCTTTACCTAAAGCCTTGTGAGATTTCATGCAACAGCCTCGCGGGGCGGAAGTTCTTGGTGACTTAGAAACTCGACCGTGAACTCGCGGTAGTTTTGCGCACCGCGGCTTTGCGGGTCGTACGTATAGACCGTTTGACCGAAGCTGGGGGCTTCGGAGAGGCGGACATTGCGGAGGATCATGGTTTTGTAGACGCGCTCTTCGAAGACTCCGGTGATTTCATCGGCCACTTGCTTGGTTAAGTTAAGGCGTCCGTCGTACATCGTCAAGAGTATGCCTTCAATTTCGAGCGTCGTATTTAGATGTCGCTTGACCAAGTTGACGGACTTCATTAACTGCGCAAGCCCTTCGAGCGCGTAGTACTCGCACTGCATGGGGACAAGAATAGTGTTCGCCGCGGCCATAGCATTGAGAGTAAGCAGCCCAAGCGACGGCGGAGTGTCAAGGACAACGAACTGAAATTTGTCTTCCAAGTCAACAAGCGCCTCGGCGAGGATACGTTCGCGGGCGAGCTTTGACACGAGTTCGATCTCCGCGCCGTGAAGTCTTGAGTCCGCGGGAAGAAGACTTAGGCCGGAGACATTCGTGGAATGAATGGCTTCGGCGGCTTTCATCTCGTTGATTAGGACGTCATAGACGCCGTTTTGGTTTTCGGCGGGAGTGACTCCGAGGCCCGCGGTCGCGTTGCCTTGCGGATCGAGATCGATCAGGAGTGTGGGGTATCCTTCAAGCGCCATGCCCGCGGCGAGGTGAACGGCCGTCGTGGTCTTCCCCACTCCGCCTTTTTGATTGGCGATGGCGATGGTTTTGGTTTGCATATTTCTGACAACTCCTCCGTTTGGGTTGGAGTAAAAAAACTTGTTTAGCCTCCGGCGAGCAAGCCGAGTTTCGGTAGATGCGACTCGCGGAATTTTTCGCGCAACGTGGGATAGTCGCGCAGCTCGGGATCATTTTCGACCATCGAGAAGGCGCGCTCACGGGCAAAATTCAGGAGCGGTTCGTCGCGCTCGGGAATATAGTGGCGAAGTTCGGCGTCGCCGGATTGTTTGGTGCCGAAGAGTTCGCCGGCTCCGCGCAGTTGGAAATCGAGTTCGGCGATTTCGAAGCCGTCGTTCGTGGATTGAATCGCATCGAGTCGCGCTTTCGCTTCTTCAGTCAACTTGGGACCGGGAAGCAAAATGAAAACGGACTTTTGACCTTTGCGGCCGATGCGGCCGCGCAATTGATGCAGCGCCGCGAGTCCCAAGCGCTCGGGATTTTCGATGACCATGACGGATGCATCTGGGACATCGACGCCGACTTCGACCACGGGAGTCGCGACGAGAATCGGGGTTACGCCATCGCGGAAGGCTTTGACGGCATTCTCTTTTTCTTCGGATTCCATGCGACCATGGACTAAGCCGACCTTGACGGATTTCAGAGCGCCGTTTGAGACTCTCTTGTGATAATCTACAGCGGCTTCGACTTGGACTTTGTCGGACTCTTCAACGAGCGGACAGATGATAAAGACGCGCTCGCCTTTTTGCGCCTGCTCGATCAGGTATTTGTAGACGCGTTCGCGGTCGGGTGCGTAGCGAATCGCCGTGGTGACGTCACGCGGACCGCCGGGAAGTTCTTTTAGCGTGGAGACGTCGAGATCTCCGAGTTCGGAGAGACGCAACGTGCGCGGGATTGGCGTCGCCGTCATGACCAGCAGATTCGGACGTTTGCCTTTGCTGGATAGCTGTGCACGCTGCTCGACGCCAAAGCGGTGCTGTTCGTCGATGACTAACAATCCTAACCGTGGAAACGTCAATTTCTCATTTAAGAGAGCGTGCGTGCCGACGACGATATCGACGGCGCCGCTGGCGATGGCGGAATAGACTTCACGCTTTTGCGCGACGGTTTGTTTGCCGCGCAATATGCGAATCGACAATCCGGCTGCTTGCGCGATCGGAGCGATAGTGCGCGCGTGCTGCTGCGCAAGAATTTCGGTCGGCGCCATGAAGGCTGTTTGAAAGCCTGCATCGGCTGACATCGCGGCGGCGAGCAGTGCGACCGTAGTTTTTCCTGCGCCGACTTCGCCATGCAAGAGTCGCTGCATAGGAATCGGACTTGTCAGGTCCTGCCGCACTTCGGTCAGGACTTCTTTTTGTCCGGTCGTCAGTGGAAACGGGAGCGCATCGAGCACTTTGCGAGTGATGGGACCGATATTGTCAAACGGGCCGACCCCGGGCAGAACTTTGTTGTAGTGTTTGCGCAGCGCGAAAAGTAATTGATGAAAGAGCAGCTCTTCGTAGCGCACGCGCCGCCAGGCTTTGGCGAGCAAGTCGGACGCATCGGGGAAATGGATTTGTTGAAGCGCGTCACCAAGCGGCAGCGCATCGGCTGTCGCGAGATCGGTCTCGGGCAAGTACTCAATTAGCTCATCGCGGACGAACGCGAGCGCTTCCTGTTGAATGCGTCGCATATTGCGCGACTCGAGTCCGACTTTTCGCAGATCGAGTGAAACGGGATAGAGCGCGACGATTTTGCCTGTATTGAACATGCGGCTCTCGTCGCCATCTTCACCGAGACGATCCACGGCGGGATGTGCGAACTCGCGCGTGCGGCGGTCGCTATGTTCGGCGCTCTCGTTCAGCTTGCCGCTTACCGCAACCATCTCGCCAACGACCAACTGCTTCTTCCAATATTGTGCACCAGCAAACCAGATACAACGCAGGACACCGGTTTCATCGGCTATCGTGGCTGTCAACATCACGCGGCCGGAGCGTATGCGTCTTTCGTTGACGGTCGTCACTGTTCCTACGATTGTGACTTCGTATTCCGTCGTAACGAGTTCAGATATCTTTTGTTGGCGTGAGCGGTCGAGATAGCGGCGCGGATAGTAGCGAATCAGTTCGCCGAGGCTCTTTATGCCGAGCTTTTCGAGCGCCTTGGTGCGAAACTCGCCGACTTGGCGAAGGGTGGCAACCGGTTCAGAGAGCAGTCCGGACACAAAATTCTACTTGTTGCGAATAGTGTAGGTCAGAACGACTTCCTGATCAGGATTGCACTGGGCATCGAACTCAAACTGGCGCGCATTGACTTTGCGCACTGGCAAACTTGACTTGGTGACTTCCCAATCACCCCAAGAATGTTCGACAACCACGACCGTGACCGTTTCCTTTTTGTGATTGCGAAGTTTAACTTGAATGTCCTGTTCGCTGACGCGGTCCGTGATCCGGCGGTAGTCCATTTGCGCACGCTCGACGGCGATATCGAAAGCGTTGCCGATGGTGACGCGAACTTTTTCGTCGCGTGGAGTATGGTCGATATTATCTTCGCCGATAAACTCTTGCGAACCGTCGGTGTCGTTTTGAAAAACTCGCACGCGGCCAGCGGGCAGCGGCATACCAAGATCGTTCACTTCCGAGTTTTGGAACTCGAGCGAGACGGATACCTTATCGCTGTTTTTCGAATAGTCGTACTCGTAGATGCGCTTGGTTTGCAAATTCGCATCGGGGAACAGGCTGACTTGCTTGGTTTGATTGTCGAGCACGTCGGTCGGGCGCTCGAGCGTATAGAGGTGATACTCGAAGAAGGACTTTTCGGAAAATTGCGCCCCGCCGTCCATCGCCATAGCTTCCATGCGCACCATTTTGTTATAAGACGGCGCAGGCGGCTGTGCGCGGTGCACTTCGCCAGCGATGAGTTTCAGTTTTGCATCTTTGTAGGAAGCGCCGGACGTGTTGTTCAAAGTCACCCACGCGGACAGGTCAGCTTTGTTGCTCTCGTCGATGACCAAAACGTAGTCAGCATTCCAACTCATGCCGCCGGTCAGGTAGGACACTTCGGCCTCTTGTTTTGCGCTTGACGGCGCGTTTACAAGCCAGCGCAGGGTTGGGCGAGTGATCAAGCCCTCAGGAAGTTTGGGATAGCGGATCTCTTGAATCGATTCAGTCAAGAGCGACCGCAGCGTGCCGTCGCTTGACTGCACGACGATGTTGCTGCCGGAGGATGTCAAGAGTTTTCCACTGACCAGATCGCCGTTTTCTACGATGACTTGAATGTCTTGATCGACGTATTTTTGCAGCAGTTTATCCGGCGAAACGAGATCGAAGTCAAAGTTTTGTTCGAGGAGAGTGACGCCATTTGACTTGAAGTGCACAGACGACTGATCGATCTGCGCGGCGACATCGCGAAAGAGAAGTTCGCTGTTGCCTTTGTTGAACTCCATTGCGCGGACGTCACGAACCAAAGCCAGATTTTGGTTGTAGACCGTGACTGAAACGCCGGGCTTGGCGAAGGCGGCGGCGGCGAGGAGAAGAATCGCTGTTATTAGTGTGATACTTTTCATGGCAGGGGTGTGCGGATAGAGCAAATTGAAAACGGGATTCCGGCGGGGAACCGCTACGCTAAATCCCCGCTCGGCGCCAATGTCGTATAAAATATGAAGGCGTGATAAAGCAGAGAGGTCCTTCACTGCGTTCAGGATGACGACACTTCTAGCTTCCTAAAGAGATTCGCGCAGAGAGGTTACGAACTCAGAGCAAGACTTACTCGGCGGCTTCGAGTTCTTCTAAGAAGCGGCGGATTTTTTGATGTGCGTGTTCGAGTTCCGAGAGTTTTTCACGTTCGGCCTCGACGATTTCAGGTTTGGCTCGTGAAACGAAGTTCTCGTTGGCGAGTTTGCTTTTCGTGCTGGACACGAGTTTCAGCAGACGTTCATCTTCTTTTCCGAGTCGCGCACGCTCGGCGGCGACGTCAATCAAGCCGTGTAAGGGGACGTAGACTTCGATGCCTTGGACGATGGCGGACGCGCTGCCTTTGGGGCGGTGGCGATCCGTTTCGAACTCAGATAGCCCAGCGAGGCGAATCACGAAATCCGCCAACGATTCCCACTCTTTGGAGAGCTTGTCGTGATCCGAGCGAATACCGGCCGGAATTCGCGACGACGGGGGTATGCGGAGTTCGCCGCGAATATTGCGAATCGCCGTGACGACGTCCTCGAGTTTCGAAAACTGTGCTTCTACGTTTCGGTCGACGAGTGATTTTTGGAAGGTCGGGAATTCGGCCTGCATAATGCTCGCATGGCGGCGGTTGGCCGGCCAACTCGAGGCGGATAGTTTGCTAAGAGAATGATACAACTCTTCGGTAACAAACGGCATGAACGGATGCAACAATCGAACGATGCCGTGCAGAATCGAGAATGCGTGGCGGAGCGCATCATTACGTTCGTCCGCCCCGCCCTGCAAGCGGACTTTGATCAGTTCGAGATACCAGTCACAGAAATCATTCCAAACAAAGGCGTAGGCACGTTTGGCGGCATCGGCGAACCGAAACTCCGCGAGCGCACGGTCGACGTCCTGCACGCAGGTGAAGAAAGCCGACGTTATCCAACGATCGATGAGATTCTCGGGAGCGTTGGGGAGCACTTCAACGGGATCGAAGGGGAAGGTCTCGCCTTCGTCGGGAATGTTCATCAACAGAAAACGCGTCGCATTCCAGAGTTTGTTGGCGAAATTGCGACCATGCTCACACATATCACTGCCGAACCGGATATCGCCGCCGCGAGGAGTTTGCGAAATAATCGTAAAGCGCAACGCGTCGGCTCCGTAGGTATCGATAACTTCGATAGGATCCGGAGAATTGCCGAGCGATTTCGACATCTTGCGGCCTTGCAAGTCGCGCACGACACCCGTGAAGTAAACGTCTTGATAGGGCGACACACCGAAGACTTCTTCGGAAGCGATAATCATGCGGGCGACCCAGAGGAAGATGATATCGGGCGCCGTAACCAAAGTCGTGCTGGGGAAGAAGTGCGCAAGGTCCTCCGTTTGATCCGGCCAACCTAACGTGGAAAACGGCCAGAGCCATGACGAGAACCACGTGTCCACCACATCGGGGTCTTGCTCGAGCGTCAGTCCCGCGTACTTCGGATTGTTTGAAGGATCCTCAACGGAGCAAATGACTTCTCCGGTTTCTTTGACCGTCCAGAGCGGAATGCGGTGCCCCCACCAAATTTGACGGGAGATGCACCAGTCGCGAACATTTTCGAGCCAATGGAAGTACGTTTTCTCCCAATGTTCAGGATGAAATCTGACGCGGCCTTCGCGGACAGCGGCGATCGCGGGCGCGGCGAGTTCTTTCATACGCACGAACCACTGTTCGGAGAGCAGAGGCTCGATGACGGTGCCAGTACGCTCGTTGTGTCCGACGCTGTGAGTGTAGGGCTCGATCTTCTCCATGAAGCCTTGCTCTTCCAAGGCCGCGACGACCTGTTTACGAGCATCCTTACGATCGAGTCCGCGGAATTTTTCGGGTGTGAGATCCGTCATCGTACCGTCGGGACCGATAACAATCAGAAAATCGAGACCGTGACGCATACCGATTTCAAAGTCATTGGGATCGTGCGCAGGAGTGACTTTGACGCAGCCCGTGCCGAATTCGCGGTCAACATATTCGTCCGGAACGATCTTAATTTTGCGGCCGGTGAGCGGAAGATCGACGGTTTTGCCATGAAGATGTTTGTAGCGCTCGTCTTCAGGGTGAACGGCAACAGCCGTGTCACCGAGCATGGTTTCGGGGCGCGTGGTGGCGACAATCAGATAGCCGCTTCCGTCGGAGAGGGGATATTTGATGTGCCAGAGATTCGAAGAAACGTTGCGGTATTCAACCTGTTCGTCGGAGAGAGCCGTGTGTTTTTCAGGATCCCAATTTACGATACGCTTGCCGCGGTAGATCAGCCCTTTGTCATATAGACGAACAAAAATTTCGGCAACGGCACGGGAAAGATCGGGGTCGAGAGTAAAGCGGGTGCGGCTCCAATCGCAGCTTGCACCGATCTTGCGAAGCTGTTTCAGGATAATGCCGCCGTAGTTCTCGCGCCACTCCCAAATTTTCTCGACGAGTTTTTCACGACCGAGATCATGACGCGTGACGCCTTGTGTGGCGAGTTCGTTCTCGACCTTGATTTGCGTCGCGATGCCGGCGTGATCGGTGCCGGGGAGCCAGAGCACGTCGTCGCCGGACATTCGCCGCCAGCGAGCGAGCACATCTTGCAGCGAGTTATTCAGCACGTGGCCGAGAGTCAGCATACCCGTCACGTTCGGCGGCGGCATCATGATGACGTAGGGCTTGTGTCCCTTGCGAATTTGCGCGCGGAAGTAGCCTTTTTGATCCCACGTTTCGTAGATGCGTGTTTCAACGCTTGTGGGAGAATATGCTTTGTCGAGTTCTATTTTAGGCATCGAGAGAATAACGTTCGGACTGAAGAGTTTCGATTTGCTAACGGGAATAGGCGCGTGACAGCGTAGGTTTTTGCGGTCTTACGCCCGCGATAAATATCATGATGATTCCGGCGACGAAACCGCCGATATGAGCGAGCCACGCGACGCCGCCGCCTTCACGGCCCATATCTCCGGCGAAGCTGGAGAGCTGCATGAAGAACCAGATGCCGAGCATGAGAATCGCGGGAACTCTAATGAAGCGGACGATCATAACGATCCAGACCAGCACAACGACGCGAGCTTTGGGGTAAGCGAGCATGTAGGCACCAAGCACGGCACTGATTGCTCCGCTTGCACCGACCATAGGAATATTCGACGCCGGATCAAAGAGGATATGACTCAACGCGGCGACGAGACCTCCGATCAAATAGAAGAACAAGAATTTTACGGGGCCGAGTCTGTCTTCGATATTATTTCCGAAGATCCAGAGGTAGAGCATATTGCCGCCGAGGTGCATCAGTCCGCCGTGCATAAACATCGACGTGAAAAGCGTCAACCACGCCGCGGGAAAAGACGGGAGCTCATGCCAGCCCGCGTAGACTTCACTGGGAATCGCGCCCCATGCCATGATGAAGGCTTCTTGGGCTTCGGGAGGCTGAAACATTTGCATCAGGTAGACGACGACGTTTAACGCAATCAGCCCGATTGTGACATACGGGGTACGGGAAGTAGGATTTTCATCGCGAATCGGAATCATCTTACCGTTACCTTGACGTCCCAAGACTTTGTGAGGCCCGCGCGATTGGCCGCTTCGAACTCAACGCGATGCTCACCGGCCCGAAGTTTTGAGCGTGTCCAAATTGAGCCGCCATCTTCTTCGTACTCGTATTCAGGAATGGCGACCTCGCCGTCAACTTTGCAACGAACACTGCTGTCATCGATGGATGACTCGTCATCGGTTAGGGTGAACGTCAACTTGCCGCCACGACCGGAGAGAAGAAGTTTGGGCGGCGTCGCATCTTCGGCAATGCCGTATGTACCGCCGCGCAGAACATAGCAGGACATTGCAGACAAGTCCTCAGAGGGGATTCGCCACATTGCCGAGCGTTTGGCCGCGCCGCTTTTGCGATACCAGTATTTGCCGGGAACGAACGGTTCGCGCGCCGTCAACGTGAGTTTTCCGGGGAAGGCAAATTCGGCATTGTTCAATTGACATTCGCCTCCGACTGAACACAACCGCGACCAACTCAGGGCGGTTTCGCTGCCTGCGAGTTCATAGCCGATTGACGCGCAGTCATCCGCGGTGCGGGCAGCGAGTCTATCCGATCCGGATTCGACAGGCAGTCTGACAGACGTCGTGTTGCCGTTGCGGTCTTCTACTTCGATACGGACGACGCCGACAAAATTTTCGAGCCAGCCCGCCGGAAGTTTGCCGTTCATGCGCACTTGCTCAGTGGGCCATTTAAACAGACGGCGGACATCGCGGTCATTGTCTTTGAATTCCCGGAAGACGAGCTTCTCATAGATATTTTGATCGGCGAGCAAGTCGATTTCCGCGGAGCGGTCTTCAAAGATCAGGTGTTCATTCGCATAAACTCGGATCGCTTTGGGCACGGCATTGCGGCCCCACGGTCCGGGATCGTAAGTACGGATCAAAAAGGCAACGGGCTCGGTGGATTGAATCCGCGGCGACGCACTCAGGGCCAGCGCATTTCCGGACGACGACGGGATATCCTCCGACAAACGGACATAACTCACGGCGACGATGACGGGGTCATCGTGATCCTTGGGAGCATAGAAACTCAGAGGATCGATTTGTACGGCTCCGCTGCGAATTTCGAAATGCAGGTGCGCGGGTCCGCGGCCGCTCGATCCGGTGTAGCAAAGGACGTCGCCAGCTTTGTAATGCAGTGCTTTTGTGCTGTCCTTAAAAGAGAAATCGACTCTATAGGTGCCGCTGACCAATTGGCTGTCGCGAACGAGCTCTTGAAGTTCCGGTTCGTAGCGGCTCAGATGTCCGAAGACGGCGGTGTTTCCATCGTCCAAGCGAAAATAGAGCGCTCTCCCGTAGCCGCCGGGATTTACATTGACACGTTCGACCCAACCGTCAGTGGGTGCAATGACCTTCAAAGGAGTTCGCGCGCGGAGATCGGCTCCGCCGTGGAAATGATCCCACCGGCTGTCGGCGAACCCTCCGGTCAACGTGCGGGAGTCAGGCAAGGGCCACAGGTAGCCTGAGGCCATTGCCAAATTCGCGAGCATGAGAAAGATCAGTATTCGCGCCACCGGAGAGCCGCGCTGAAGAGAAGACCAATCATCGCAAGAGTGACCAGCATCGAGCTTCCGCCGTAGCTAACCAGCGGCAGGGGTAATCCCGTGACGGGCAAGAACCCGACGGTCATCAGGAGATTTGTCAAGGCTTGAAAGATAACCGTTCCGACGACGCCGATGGCAATCAGCGAATGAAAGGGTGAATGACACTTGGAAGCGATGTTCACACCGCGATAGTAGAAAATAAAGAAAGCTAAAACGACGGCCAGCGCACCGATAAATCCCCACTCTTCGGCGAAGGCCGAGAAGATGAAGTCATTGTGTCCCTCGGGGAGAAACTGCAATTGAGTTTGTGTGCCGTTTAGAAACCCTTTACCGGTCACGCCGCCGGAACCGACGGCGATTTTCGATTGAATCAACTGGTAGGCCGCACCGAGCGGGTCGGACTCGGGATCGAGAAAGGTTGTGATTCTTCTTTGTTGGTGGGGCTCAAGTTTGGCCCAGAGTTTCGGAGTCAGAATGCCGAAGAAGAGATAGAGGCCGGAAAGCGCCGCCACCCACGGCAATTTGCGAATCGAAAGGAACGCAATGAGTGTGAAGACTAAGAGCAGGCCAATGTGCAGCGGAGTGCTCCAGACCGTGAGCACGGCAACGACCGGCATAATCATCAAGAGCAAATACTGCGGGGCAACTCCGGCCCACGCGGTCATGACGAAGAGCATGACCGGAAAAATCAACGCCGTTCCGAGATCAGGCTGAATCAGAATCAGGCCCATCGGCAGAATCGCCACCGCGCAAGCGGCGATGAAGAGCCACAGTTTGTCAAGATTCCGCTGATTTTCAGCGAGCAGCCTCGCCATCGCAATCAGAGCCGCAACTTTGGCGAACTCGGAAGGTTGTAATTGAACCCCTCCAATATCAAACCAACTGGTCGCGCCTTTGTGGGTTGCGCCGACCGCGAGCACGAGCACGAGACTTGTGACAGACAACCCGTAAAAGATGTAGGCTGCCATCTCGAAGAAACGCAATGGAATCGAGAGGATGGCAATAGTAATCGCGGAACCTATACCGATCCAAAAGAGCTGCCTTTGAAAGTGATAGAGCCCGGAGCCATCGGCATGACTCGTCGAGAAATTGGAAAGCAATCCAATTCCTAACAGGGTCAAGATGGCCAGCACGAGCCAAAGATCGGCAAATCTGCCGCGCCCGATCATGGGTTCATGACTCCAGCTATCGAGCTGTCTTTTGGCGACGCAGGCTCTTCCTGCTCATCTTCAGGGGTTTTGTCCTCGTAGAGTTCAGGATAGAGCTCGTGGCGAATCAAAGAGCGCAAGACTTCACCAGCAACGGGAGCACCTGCACCGGAACCGCTTTTGCCGAATTCAATGAGAGCACAGCACGAATACATCGGGTCGTCGATGGGACCGTAGCAAATAAACCAACCGTGGTCATCGCCATGCGCATTTTGCGCCGTGCCGGTTTTGCCCGCGATTTTGCAGCTATCGTCCTGCTGCCTGCGTGCCGTGCCGGACGCACCCCAGACAACTTGTTCCATACCTTGCTGCGCATATCTGATAATGTCCACAGGAACATCGCAGGGTTTGGGATCAACGGGCTGCCGTTTTTTCAAAGTGTGGGTCGAAGGATCATAAATGCCATCGACAAAGAAGGGCTGTTTCCAAACTCCGTCAGACGCAATGGCCGCAGCGAACGCACAAAGCTGGAGCGGCGTCGCGAGCATCTCGCCTTGACCGATGGAGACTGAGACCAAGAAACCGGTGGACCAACCGTTTGAGCCGTAACGTTTATCGTAGTACTCTTTGGACGGGACAAGTCCCGCGGCTTCGCTGGTTTGATCGACACCGGTGGCGGAACCAAGATGAAAGCGAGTGAACGCGCGGTTAATTCCGTCGACTCCGAGCAACAATCCAAGTTTGTAATAGAACACGTCGCAGCTTTGGGCCAGGGACTGAACGCAGTCGACGTGACCGTGTCCCCCCTTTTTCCAGCACTTGAAGGTACGGTTGCCGTAGGTAAAACTGCCGGGACAGCTAACACTCCATGACGGGGTGATCACTCCGCTGGCCAAGCCTTCAATCAGCATCGCGGGTTTGATGGTCGAACCGGGCGGATACATCGTTTGTACTGCGCGGTTGAGCATCGGCTTGTCAGGATCGTTCAGGAGCGCGCGCCAATCCGACGAAGAAATCGATCCGGCAAAAACATCCGGATTGTAGGTTGGCGAGCTGGCCATGACGGCGATGCCGCCGGTGCGAACATCCATGGCGACGACGGCACCGATTTTCCCGACCATGAGCGACTCGGCAAGAAGTTGGGCGTCGCGGTCAATCGTAGTCCAGAGTTCGAGTCCGGGAATGGGCTCGATACGTCCCAAGGGGGTTTCCGATTCGACTTCTTGTCCGTGCACATCGACGACAGAGAGTCTGCTGCCTTTTTCGCCGCGGAGATCTTTGTCGTAAATACGTTCAAGGCCGCGTTTGCCGACGAGATCTCCGGAGACGAGGCCGGGGAATTTTGCCAGTTCGTCGTCGGAGACTTCAGCGACATATCCGATGGCATGCGGAGCATGCCCTCCGGGATAGAAGCGTTTGGGTTCGATTTCGAGATAGGCACCGGGGATCTTGTCGCGAGTTTCTTCGAATCTTGCGAGCAAGGTGTAAGGTAAATCGCGGCGCAACCGCTGAGGTCTGAAAGACGAGCGAAACGGCTTGAGCTGTTTGTCCCGGATTTCACTTGGGTTTTCTTCCAGCGCGTAACCGATTTTTCCGACGGCGACGCTGTCTTGGTAAAGATCGCGGGGAATGCCGTAGCAAGTGTAGGAAGGTCTGTTGCTGACGAGCAAACCTCCCCGGCGATCCCGGATCACGCCGCGAGGAGCGAGCATTTCGACAAAACGAATGCGGTTGTCTTCGGATTTGGCGCGGTACTCGGGCCCATCCATCACTTGCAATTGAACCAAGCGATAGACGAGCAAGACAAAGACGACAAACCCGACGCTGAGGAAGAGTCCGTCGCGCAGCATTTCATTTCTTTTGGTCATTACGCGGAGCCGTCGCGCTTATGCAGCGGAGACAGGAACCATAGTACGGCCAATCCCGTCGTCCACAGAGCGGAGGGAATTCCGCTCCAGAGCATGAGATTCAGGAAAGGAAGTTGGTTTGCGCGCGCGAGGACAAGCATACGCAAGAACTCAAGCACGAACGCGAAGAGCAGAACATAAGCCGTCCACGGCCACCAAAGCCTGAACGGCGCGTCTTTGGCGAGTTTTCCGGCAAAGAAACCAGTGATGCTGAAAGCAAGCGCCGACATACCCAAAGGTAGATTGCCAAGGGCGTCCACACCAAGTCCGAGCAGGAAACCGACCATGGTGCCCAACAGCGAGCCGGACTGCAAGCTGACATAGACGACGAACGGCAATAGAAATGACGGGCGCGCATTTCCGACCGTAATAAGCGGACCAACACCGGCCTGCAGAATCAGCAGGCTGAGCGCCGTGACGAGGATTTTTCCCGTCATTGCTGAGCCTCGACGGGAATATCATCTTTGCCGGCCAGCGAGTCGGGCCAGCCGGCATCAACTATTACGAAAACGTCTTCGACCGCTCGGAAATCGACGAAGGGCTGGACCTGCCAACTCTCTCCGTAAGTAGTGATATTCGACGGAGCATCATTGACGACACCAACGCGGAGTCCTTTGGGAAAAACGGAGCCTGCTCCGGAAGTTAGTACGAGGTCACCTGATTTGACATCGACACCTTGGGGAAGCCCGGTCAACGTGAATCGGTCGGGGCCGGACCAGCGGAGAATGCCGCGCATGCGCGTGCGCTCAAGCATGACGGCAACGCCGTAGCTGTTGCCGACAAGAGTTTGGATCAACGCTGTGTTGTTCGTGACTTCGACGGTTTTGCCGACGAGACCGAGTGGTGTGATGACGGCCGCATTTAGTTTGATTCCGGCGGAACTTCCTTGATCAATACGGAATTGTCCGCCGAGAGCGGGACCGACCGCGCTGACGACAGACGCCGAAACGGTCGTCAGGTTCTCGCGTTCGCGCATGTCCAGCATCGCACGCAACCGGAGATTTTCGACAAGGGCATCACGGAGCTTCGCGTTTTCTTTGCTTAGGGCAACAGCGTGCTGCTGCAAGATGTCGTAGTCAGTCCAGATGGAAAAGAGCCGGCGGACAAAATGCAGCGGCGAGACGGCATAGCTGACGACATCAGCCGCAGAGTCTTTTAACTCGCGGACACCGGGTTTGGGGCTGGTAAGCAGCAACACAAGCGAAATCGCGGAGCACGCGAGGAAGACCGTCCATTCGAGAGTGCCGCTTGCCTGACGGTAACGCGGAGGCATCTGGGCTTAATTGGGAAGCAGGACTCTGTGATAAGTTTCCATGTCATCGAGGACTTTTCCCGTGCCGCGCACGACGCAGGTCAGCGGGTCTTCGGCCAAGAAGACGGGCAACGAAGTTTCTTCGCGCAAACGCACATCGAGGCCACGAATCAACGCACCGCCGCCGGTCATGATGATCCCGCGGTCACGAATATCGGCTGCGAGTTCGGGCGGCGTTTTTTCGAGCGCGTTTTTGACGGCATCGACGATTTGCGAAATCGGTTCTTCGATCGCATCGCGAATTTCGATGGAGTTAATTTCGACGGCCTTGGGTACGCCTTCCACCAAGTCGCGGCCTTTGGCAACGATTGAAAGTTCCTGTTCGAGTTTCGACGCGGAGCCGATGCGAGTTTTGATTTCCTCGGCGGTACGTTCACCGATCAACAGGTTGTAGTTGCGGCGCATGAACTGAATGATGGATTCATCGAGTTCATCGCCGCCAACGCGGATTGAGGTGTCAGTGATGATTCCGGAAAGAGCGATGACGGCAATTTCGGTCGTACCTCCGCCGATATCGATGACCATATTGCCGACGGGATCAAGGACAGGAAGTCCGACACCGAGGGCGGCGGCCATGGGTTCGGCGATCAGATAAACTTCACGGGCACCTGCATGTTCGGCTGAATCGCGAATGATACGCTTTTCGGATTTTGTGACGCCGGACGGCACGCAAACAATCACGCGCGGTCGCAGGAGTCTGCTGGTTTGCGCTTTTCGAATCAGCGCGCGGATCATGATTTCGGCGACTTCATCATCGTCAATTACGCCGTCGCGCATGGGGCGGATGACTTCGAGATCACGGTGAGTCTTGCCGAGCATTTCGCGGGCTTCATTGCCGATTGCGATAACTTTGCGGTCGCTTTTGCGAATGGCAACCATGGAGGGTTCGCGCACGAGAATACCCTTGCCTTTGACAAAGACCAGAGTGTTGCGGGTGCCGAGATCAATAGCGATTTCGTTGGAAAACAATCCCGAGAGGGAAAAGGACATAGGCTCCTCGATAGAAATGCATTTGACGACGCAGGCGGCCGTCACTTATGTGAAAAGGACGTTAGTCCTCGTCTGACAAAATAATACCTTCGGACATATCGGGCGGTTGTATACCGCGCTTTTTTTCTTCGTCCCAAAGGTAGGTAAGAATCAGCGGCTGTTCTTCAGCATCAACGCCGACGTAGACAGAGTAGTACGCGCCCCACGTGCAAATCAATTTTTGGTTTTGCGCGGCGGCGATCGCCTCAGCTTCGGAAGGAAGTTTGCGTGTCATACGACCGATGATGCTGTAGATCGCGCCGGAGATATCGCGTTTGACGATGTAGTTTTTACCCATGTAGCGCACGCGCGAAGAGGGGCGCACGTAGAGGGGTTTCTTCAGGTTTCTTGGCCAGCTCATGTATTCAGCTCAGTGTTTGAAATGCCTGCGACCCGTGAAGATCATGGCGATGTTGTGTTCATTTGCAGCTTGGATGACTTCTTCATCGCGCACGCTGCCTCCGGGCTGCACGACCGCGGTGGCTCCGGCTTGCGCGATTTGATCAAGTCCGTCACGGAAGGGGAAAAATGCGTCGGATGCGCAGACTGAATCTTTTAGCGAAAGATTCGCGTTCTCGGCTTTTAAGGTCGCAAAGCGGGTGGAATCGACGCGCGACATTTGGCCCGCGCCGACGCCGAGAGTGCCCGCGCTCGATGCAAAGACGATCGCGTTCGAGCGCACATGTTTGCAAACGATCCAACCGAGTTTAAGTGCTTTCAGTTCGTCGGCGGTCGGTTCACGCTTGGTGACAGTTTTGATTTCGGACCATTCGGGGAAACCGTGATCGCGCTCTTGCAGAAGGTAGCCGCCCCAGATGGCACGAAGTTCTTTCGTCGCTTTTCGAGATTGGAGAGCTTTCAAATCAAACGTGATCAAGCGCAGCGATTTCTTTTTCGCCAGAATTTCGCGCGCGCCGTCGGTGAACTCGGGAGCGAGAATAATCTCGAGGAACATATCGGCGAGCACTTTGGCGGCTGCATCGTCAAAAGTATGATTGACTGCAACGATGCCGCCGAACGCGGAAACAGGGTCGGTTTTCAGAGCGGTTTCGATTGCCGAGGCAGGCGTTGCGCCGAGCCCCACTCCGCAGGGGGTTACATGCTTTATAATTACCGCCGCACATTCTGAGAATTCACCAAGCAAGGCGAGCGCTCCGTCGGCATCAAGCAAATTGTTGTACGAGAGCTGCTTGCCGGACAATTTGTCGGCGGCAACCAGACCTTCGGTGTGCGAAGAATACGGTGCATAGAGCGCGGCTTTTTGGTGCGGATTTTCGCCGTAGCGCAACTCGCGAGATTTGTTGAGCGGCAGCGCACTGAATTGCCCGGGGTTCAGCCAATTGGCAATCGCGCTGTCGTAGGAAACTAACTCAACGAAAGCGTGACGGCCCAATTTGTCGGCGAGTTCTTCGGACACAGAACCGTTGCCGGATTTGAATTCGGCGATGAACTCTTCATACTGAGCAACGTTCGTCAATACTGCGACGTGCTTGCGGTTTTTGACGGCGGCGCGCACCATTGACGGACCACCGACGTCGATGTTTTCGTTGGTTTCTTCATCGGACTTCCCTTTTGCAAGAGTCTCAGCAAAGGGATAGAAGTTGACAACAAGCAGATCGATTGGATCGAGACCGAGCCGCTGCATGTCCGCGACATCACCGGCGTGGTCGCGGCGGGCGAGCATTCCACCATGAATACGGGGGTGGAGTGTTTTTATGCGGCCTTCCATCGCTTCCGGCGACCCTGTAAAATCGGCGACTTCTTTGACCGGAAGTCCGGCATCGGTCAGGGTTTTGGCCGTGCCGCCGGAGGCAACGAGTTCGACCTTGTGTTCATGCAGGGCTTTGGCCAAATCAATCAAACCTGATTTGTCACTGACTGAGAGCAGGGCGCGGCGAATCGAAATCATAATAAGTAGCTAAGAGAGAATGGTAACTTTGCGGCCGTCAATTTTGACACGGCCTTTGGTGAAGAGTCTTAGCGCACCGACGTACAGCGATTTTTCAATTTCCTGCACGCGAACGGCGAGTGACTCGGGAGTATCCGTGGGCAGCACGGCCAACGCCTGTTGAGCGAGAACGGGACCGTGGTCATATTCTTCGTCCACAAAATGCACGGTCGCGCCGGTAATTTTGGCACCGTATGCGATAACTGCTTCGTGAACATGCCGCCCAAACATTCCCTGCCCCCCAAACGCGGGAAGCAGAGCGGGATGAATATTGATGATGCGGTGGCGAAACTCCGTGACGACTTGCGGCGGCACGAGCTCCATGTAGCCGCACAAACAGATCGCGTCGATTTTGGATTCGCGCAAAACGTTCAGGAGCGCGTCAGCATGCTCGGAGGTATCAAGGAAGTCGCGTCGTCGAACGACACGCGACTCGATTTCAAGGTTCTTTGCACGGTCAAGCGCGACTGCCTTCTTGCTCGAGCACAAGAGCAGTGCCGGTGCGGCCGGCATTTGTTCCATGCGCATCGCTCGAACGAGATGCTCAAAAGTAGAACCATTTCCTGACACGAAGAAAGCGATACGCATTTACGCGAACGACAGAAAAGGTGAAATGGCGAAGGACATCGACATATTTCCGGGTTCGATTCCGAATTCTACGGGAGAACCGACGGGCAAAGTAATGCGAGTGGCACCGTGCCCATAGGGAAAGCCCGCGATCACGGGATAGCTCGTGCCGCTTGCGGCATCAAGAACGCTCTCGCGCAGACGCTCGCGAGATTCGTCGTCATTTTCCTCCCAACCGAAATCTCCGAGGATCAAGGCCGCAAGGTTGCGCAGAATACCCGCATTTTTCAGATGGAACAGTAAGCGGTCGACGCGGTAGGGCGGTTCGGCAATATCCTCAATTACGAGAATGTGCCCGCGAACATCAGGCATCCACGGTGTGCCGAGCAGCGTGGTAATCATGGTTAGGTTTCCGGGCATCAGCGGCGCAATGATCTTGCGCGCACCGGGGCGCAGAATTTCGAGCTTGTTATTCGGGAAAGCGGCGAGCCAATTTCTTGGCGGTTCACCGGACAACATACGAAAAGAAAATTCTTCCGATTCTTGCGAAAGGGAACCGTCGAACTCGACGGAGAGCGGGCCGGTGAAAGAAACAAACTCGTTTTTGGACCAAAGCTGCCATTGCAGAGCGGTGACGTCCGAAAAACCCAAGAACGTCTTGCCGGAATTTGCGACGAGATTAGAATCCAATTTTGTCAGCAGGCGCGACGTGCCGACTCCGCCGCGCGCGCACCAAACCGAGTCGACTTCGGGATCCGTGAACATGCCGTGCAGTTCACTTAGCCGGACGTCATCCGTTGCAGAAAGGAAGCCATGTTTTTCGAAAACGCTTGGACTCAGTTTGACGATGAAACCCAGCGAACGAAGTTTTGCTACTCCCGATTCAAGTTTTTCACGTTTGACGGGCCCGGCGGGCGCGCAAATGCCAATCGTCGCTCCGGGCTGCAGAGGTTTCAGCACGCGATCAATATCCCAATTGAGGTCCGGACAATGTGTAATCGCCGAATCCGGTATAGTCAACGAAGACGAAGCGGCGGTTGATATTGTGGTAGTACCAAATTTCATAGGGACGAGAACCGGACTCGAACGGATGGCGCTCGATGTCGGACGGTTCGCCGTACATGATGAAAATTCTTCCGCGGTCCGTTTCCCAACCGGGTCGATTGGTCGAATATTTTTCGTTGGCGAGTTCGACCCGGTAGTAGTACTCTTCCATCAATTCGTTTCTTTGGGTTTCCGGAGTCGGATCGCGCCGTTTCCAGAACTCTCGGAAGAGCTGTTCTCGGTCGGCCGTTGAAGCGGAACGGAGGCGGCGATTTTCTTCTGCGGAACCGATGTACTTCACCTGCCGGATGGCTTCGCCGAGATCGTTTATCGAAGCGGGAATGCCGGGTATGTTCACGTTAAACGTGACCGTGCGGGCTTCGCGCCGACCATCGCCGAGTGCTTCAAACTCGACGGTGTATTTTTGCACGGGAAGGTTTTGCATGACGACACTGTACTCGAAGTGCTCGACTTCTCCCGACGGCAAGATTTTTTCTGTTTGAGTGGCAGCCGTATCTCCATCTTCTCCGGTTACGCGCCACGTAATTTGCAGCGATTCGGGCGCCGCGGAAACGAGATCGATGGCGACCGTCGCGGGTTCTTCTCTATTCGAGAAGTTCTCAATGACTCGCGGCGTGTTTTGAGAGTCGAGGACCGTATCGGAATCAACCCAATAGAGATCTGAAACAGAGAGCAGCGAGTCCATGATCACTGCGGAGACTTTTCCGCTCCAGCGGCGCTTGCGTTTGGTTTCGTGGTCAGTGATCGTGACGGAGACTTTGTAGTCTCCGGGCGCGATGTAAAACTCTTCGGTGCGAACGGCGTTCAGAGTTCGGCTGTTGGTTTCCTTGAAGGACTCGGTGTAGACGTCCATGTCGAGATCGCGTTCGGCGGCGAGTCGGTCATCGTCGTCGATGATCACAAAGGACGCACCGAAATGCGAAACGAAACCTGATTCCACTCCGCGCACGAAGGTGAGATTGTCATAAGGAACCGAAATCGCGACAAAGACCAAAGCACTATCGGGAACGGGCGAAAGCCGTTGCCCCGTTCGGCAGCGAAAACCGCGCGGCTCCTGATCCTCGCCGAAACGAGGACGCTGTGCGACAGCCAGCGACGAAATCAGAGTTAGTGCGACAAGACAGGCAGTGCAAAGTTTCCGCATGCATCACTCCGTGAAAGAGACTCAGACTGAACCGGCACGGCATCGAGTTGATATGCCGCCGCGCCAGTCACTTTAACCATGTGCAAAACACCGGGCGACAGCGTGCCGCGCACGCGCACCCGAGCGTCGATGTCCGGCGCATCCCACGCACTGCGTCCCCACGACGCGTCACGTAAATTGCGCTCAATCAAGACCGGAATTTCGAAGCCGACAAGACTCTTGTGGCGGTCGAGACAGATTTGCTTTTGCAATTTCATCAAACGGTCAAGCCTGTCGAGAGCGACTCCCTCCTCCACTCTATCGGGAAGCTCTGCACCGGCGGTTCCGGTTTGGGGAGAATAGGTAAAGACACCTGCGCGCTCGAATTTGACGTCTTCCATGAATCGGTAAAGATCGTCGAAATCCTGATCCGTTTCGCCGGGGAAACCGACCAACACGGTCGTGCGAACGCAAACGTCTTGACGGCCGTCGCGGAAGGCGTCGATGGACGCCTTCATTTTTGCGGCGGTGGTCTTGCGGTTCATCAGCTTGAGCATTTTGGGCGACGCATGCTCGACGGGAAAATCGAGATACGGCGCGAGCTTGGGAACACGCGCAAGTTCGGTCATGAAGTGCGGCGGCGCTGACGGCGGATGCGCATAAAGAATGCGAATCCACTCAATCCCCTCAATGTCGGAGAGACGATTGCAGAGTTCTACGAGCATACGTTTGCGATAGAGATCCACGCCGTAGCTTGTAGTTTCTTGGCCGATAATCAGAAGTTCTTTGACGCCGGTGCGAGCGAGCAGCTTGGCTTCATCGACAAGTTTGTCAAGCGGTTCGCTTCGATAAAGTCCGCGCATTTGCGGAATCGCGCAGAAGGCACACGCGTGCGAGCAGCCGTCAGAAATACGGTGGTAGGCGGATCCCGGCCCAGCATTTCCACTGAACATCGTGACGTTGGATGACTCGGCAATGCTCAGGGGATTTGCACCGAGCGCAGACAACATGCCGCCCCATTCGCCGATACCGAAGACGCCGTCAAGCTCGGGGAGCTCCGCGCGAATTTCAGGACCGTCCCGTTGAGTGAGACAGCCCATGGCAAAAACGCGGCGGCCTTTGCGGGCTTGTTTCCAACGCACAGCTTCGAGCATAACCTGAATCGACTCGATTTTCGCGTCATCAATAAAACCACAGGTATTGACGACAACGACATCGGCTTGGGATTCGCGTTCGACGTACTCAAATCCGCCTTGTTTCAAAAGTCCGGCCAGAGTTTCGCTGTCGACCGTGTTTTTCGCGCAGCCGAGCGTTTGAATCATGACACGCGGCTGACGCAGATCAGCGGAGCAGTGTTTCTTCACCGCCATAGGCACTCCACGTTCGTTTCGCCGATGACTTTGCGAACGCGCGAGAGTACGTCGAGGGAAGTTTTCAGCCGATAGCGGCGAGAGCGAATCAAACGCTCTTCCCCATTCTGCTCTACGCTGAAGAGAATCTCAACGTCACCGTTGTGATGGACGAAAAGATCTTCAAGCGCGTTCAGAGTGTTTTCGATATTTGGACCCGGCGCGACGTGGATCAGAAGCCGCTTGGCGAACTTCGCTTTGGCCTCGTCAATGGTCATGAACTCTTCGGCGATAAACTTGGGCTCTTCGTCTTCACGGCGAGTGACACGCGCGACGGCGATCAACTTCGCGTCTTTTTGCAGCAAATGAATATAGCTTTCGAGGGCATCCGTGAAAACGAGAATCTCGGCGGAACCGGAGAAATCCTCGAACGTGGCAGTGGCCATCGGTTTGCCTTTGCGCGTGACCTGTCTGCGGATATCCGTGACGACTCCGCCAAGCCGGACAGTTTCCTGATCAATCAACTCAGACGTATCCCCGAGCGACGCGTTGGTGATACTTTCAATCACCTCCCGTTCTTGATCGAGCGGATGACCGGACGCATAGAAGCCCAAGAGCTCTTTTTCGCGCGAGATTTTTTCTTCGTAGGATTGGTCAGGGATTTCGGGAAGTTTGGGCTCGAGAGTCATGGAGCCGGACGCTTCTCCGAAGAGCGACGACTGACCGAAATCGCGTTCACGCTCTTTCTCAATTGAATAGGAAAGAAACGCTTCAATCGACGCGAAGAACTGTGCGCGGTTACCGGGCAAGCTATCGAGTGCACCGGCGCCGATGAGACTTTCGACGACTTTGCGATTTACAACACGCGAATCGACGCGGGCGGCCATGTCGAAGAAACTTGTGAACGGTCCGTCTTTTTCGCGGGCAGAAAGGATCGACTCAACTGGAGCCGCGCCGATATTCTTAATATTCAGAAGTCCGCAGCGCACTGCTCCGTCCGAGACCGAGAAATTCAGTTCGGATTGGTTGACGTCGGGCGGCAAGACGGAAACGTTGTTGCGGCGCGCATCATTGATGATCTTCGGCATTTGCTTCGTATCGCCGTGATACGACGCAATGTCAGAGGCCATGAACTCCGCGGGGAAGTTCGCTTTCAAATAGGCCGTTTGATAGGCGAGCACCGCGTACGACGCAGCGTGCGCTTTGACGAAACCGTACTCGGAGAATTTGCGCACGAGTTCATAAATTTCCTCGGCGAGTTTTTTCGTCAGTCCGCTGTGCGACAAACATCCTTCGATGAATTCCTTGCGGACTTTCTCCATTTCCTCTTTCTTCTTCTTACCCATCGCCTTGCGCAGGATGTCGGCCCGGCCAAGTGTGAAACCCGCGATGTCGCGCGCAATTCGGAGCACTTGCTCCTGATAGACGATGACGCCGTAGGTTTGCTTCAGAATGGGTTCGAGTTTCGGATGGAGATACGCGACTTTCGTGCGGCCGTGTTTGCGATCGATAAAATCACCGATCATGTTCATCGGTCCGGGACGATAGAGCGCGACCATGGCGACGATGTCATCGATGCAGTTGGGTTTCAGCTTGACCAACCACTCACGCATACCGCCGGATTCGAGCTGGAAGACGCCGGTCGTATCGCCACGGCCCAACAGATCGTAAGTTTTATCGTCGTATTGTTCGTGCAGAGCGTCGAACTCGATTTCGACGCCGCGTTTCTCGAGCATTTGTTTGCACAGATCGATGACATTCAGCGTGCGCAATCCCAAGAAGTCCATCTTGAGCAGGCCGATTTTGTCGACGATGTTCATGTCAAACTGCGTCGTGATCGAACCGTCGGATTGACGGTAGAGCGGCACGTAATCGGTCAGGGGCCCGGGAGTGATGACGACACCTGCCGCGTGAGTGGACGAATGGCGGCAGAGACCTTCGAGCGCACCGCCGATATCCCAGACTTTGCGGAAGTCTTCGCGGTCTTTTAGAAGTTCAACAAGCTCGGGATTGTTTTCGGTGGCATTTTCAAGGCTCGACTGCGGTCCATCGGGAATTTTTTTGGCGAGCTTGTCCATGTCGGCATAGCTCATTCCGAGCACACGTCCGACGTCGCGCACGACGGCGCGGGCCTTCAGTCGACCGAAAGTGATAATTTGCGCGACGGACTCGGCGCCATATTTTTCGCGGACGTATTCGATGACTTTGGCGCGGCCTTCGTCGTGAAAGTCGATGTCGATATCGGGCATCGAAATACGCTCGGGATTCAGGAAGCGCTCGAAGTAGAGATCGAAGCGCATCGGATCGAGACTTGTGATGCCGGTCGCATAACAAACAAGCGACCCCGCAGCGGACCCACGGCCCGGACCGACGGGAACTCCGATTGAGCGCGCATAGCGAACAAAATCGGAGACAATCAGGAAGTAGCCGGAGAAGCCCATTTGCTCGATGATACGCAGCTCATATGCAAGACGATCTTCAAGTTCGGGAGTGATTTCGTGATAGCGGCGCGCGAGACCCGAGCGAGCAAGTTTGGTCAGGTACGCAGTTTCGTTTTCCTCGCCGGATGGAAGCGGGAAGTGCGGCAGATGGCGAGTAGAGAAATCGAGTTTTATATTACATTTCTCTGCGACTTCGCGCGTATTGAGCAGCGCTTCCGGCAGGTCACTGAAGAGCTCGGCCATTTCCTGCGGCGTCTTGAGATAGAACTCGTTGGTATCGAACTTCAAACGCTCGGAATCTGAGACGTTTTTGCCCGTGCCGATGCAAAGCAGACAGTCGTGTGCCTCGGCGTGCGTGCGGTCAAGGTAATGCGTATCGTTTGTGGCAATCAATTTCGAGCCGAGCTTGCCAGCGAGTTTGACGAGCTTTTTGTTCAGTTCGATTTCGTCTTCGAGATTGTGACGCTGAACTTCGACGTAAAAGTCGTCACCGAAGAGATCTTTGTACCACATGGCTTTTTCCCACGCGCCGGCATCGTCACCGGAGAGGATCAGCGAGGGGACTTCCGACGACATGCAGCCGCTGGTGCAAATCAGGCCTTCGCGGTGCTGTTCGAGCAATCCTGCGTCAATGCGGGGACGGTAGTAAAAGCCTTCGGTGTAGCCGATGGACGAGAGCTTGACAAGGTTTTTGTAACCGACTTCATCTTTGGCAAGCAGAAGCAAGTGGTTGGCATATTCGCCGCCGCGGCTTTTTTGTCCGCCGGTTTTGTCGTGCCGGTCCTTGCAGATATAGACTTCGCATCCGATAATCGGCTGAATCTCGCGCTGTTTGCAGATCGAATAGAAATCGACGGCACCATGAAGCGCACCGTGATCGGTGAGCGCAATCGCGGGCATGTCATACTCGACGGCGCGTTTGACAAGCTCGGTAACCTTGCACGCACCGTCCAGCAGACTGAATTCAGAATGATTATGCAGATGTACGAAGTCTGCGCTCATAGGTCTCCTTCAGCCCGGCGAATATCCGCGCCGACACGTAAGAGCTTTTCCTCAATTTTTTCGTAGCCGCGATCCAAGTGGTAGACGCGTTTGACTTCGGTTTCCCCTTCGGCCGCAAGTCCTGCCAGCACCAAACAGACTGACGCCCGCAAGTCGGTGGACATAACGGGTGCGCCCTTTAGTTTCGGGATTCCGGTAATGGTAGCAATATTTCCGTCCATGTGAATCTGGGCACCGAGCCTTGCCAGTTCAGCGACGTGGGTGAAGCGGTCTGTGTAAATCGTATCTGTGATATGGGAGACGCCGTCGGCCAAAGTCGCCATAGCCATGAACGGAGCTTGCAAATCCGTGGGAAAACCGGGATAGACATCAGTAGTGACGTCGATAGGTTTCAGTTTGCCGTTAGAGCGTTCGACGCGAATCCAGTCGGAACCGACTTCAATTTCCAGTCCGGCTTGCTTAGCTTTTTCGATAGCGGCAGAAAGCTGCATTGGATCGGCGTTGGTCAATTTTACATTTCCCGTGGTCATGCCGACGGCACAGATGTAAGACCCTGTTTCGATGCGGTCGGGTGACATTTCGGCATCGGCAGGCTGCAAATGCGCGACGCCTTCGATTTTCAATTCGCGCGAACCGATGCCGGAGATGCGCGCACCCATACGATTCAGGAAGAGCGCAAGCGACGTGACTTCCGGCTCCAGCGCGATGTTCTTCAGTGTCGTGACGCCTTCGGCTCGCACGGCGGCCATGAGAACGTTGGCCGAAGCCCCGACGCTTGAGATACCGAACTCGAAGGTCGCACCTCGCAGCGGATACGCCGAGGCAACGACGTAGCCTTGATCGAGTTCAATTTTGGCTCCGAGTGCTTCCATCCCCTTTAGGTGAAGGTCGACGGGACGCGGTCCCCACGCACAGCCACCGGGCAGCGAGACACGCGCTTCTCCGTGACGTCCGAGCAGGGAGCCGAGAACATAGAAGCTCGCGCGCATCGTTTTCACCAAATCATACGGCGCTTCGATGTGCGACGCATGACTGGTATCAATCAGTAATTCGTGACCCGACTCGTCGATCTTCGCGCCGAGAATACGGAGAAGATTCGACATGGTACGCACGTCTTTTAGACGCGGGACGTTGGTGAAGCGATAGAAACCGGGTGCGAGGAGCGTGGCCGCGAGGAGCGGCAACGTGGCATTTTTCGACCCCGAAATTGGTATCTCTCCTTCGAGCGGACGTCCGCCGCGAAGAATCAGGCTATCCACAGTGTGCCTATTTGTTCGAGTTATTTGGGTTGAGCAGCTCGTCAGCAGCAGCAAGGGCACTGCCGGAGATTTGCGAGCCTGCAAGCAACGCGGCTACGGCTTCGGCACGCTCTTTGGGGAGGAGCATACGCGCCGAGGTGATCGTGCGGTTGCGGGATGTGCTTTTTGTAACTTCCAAGTGGTGCTCGGCGCGTGCGGCAATTTGGGGCAAGTGCGTCACCACCATTACCTGCTGCTCGGTCCCTAAGTCATGCAAAACTGACGCGACGGAAGCTGCAACGCGGCCGGAGATTCCGAGATCGATTTCATCATAAACGAGGAGCGGATAACGCATGCGCTCGGCAACCGCGCTTTTGATCGCCAACGTGACGCGGGACGATTCGCCGCCGGACGCGACTTCGGACAGAGGCTGAAGCGACTGTCCGGCGGACGCAGAAAAGAGAAACTGGACTTGATCCGCTCCACTGCGAGCGATTGCCGAAGGGTTTTTGAAATCACCGGTTTCGAGTTTCAAGTCAAAAGTCGGTTTGGTAAATCCCAACGGCTTCAGGATATTCGTGACGGAAGACGCAAGTTTAGGCGCGGCAGCAGCACGAGTTTTGGAAAGTTTCTCGGCAGCTTGAAGGAGCGCTTGATCTGCATTGGCCAAGTCTTGCTCGCAAACGTCGAGTTTTTTTTCGAGTGCGGCAAGCGACGCGAGTTCGTCTTTCATGCGCTTGGCTTGCTCGAGAATCTGGGCAAGGTCAACACCGTGTTTGCGGCGCAACTCGGAGAGGGTCGCGGCTCTGCGGCGCAGATTGTCGAGTTCGGCGGGATCGACGTCGGTGTGCTCGGCATAGTGGCCGACTTCCGAGCTTACGTCCCGCAAACGCGCGGTCAAATCGGCAAGCTCGGTCGCAATCGCCGAGAAGTTTTCGTCGGCACGCTTGATTTCATCAGCGAGTTGGCGGGCTTGACCCGTCAAAGAAACGGCGCAGGTGTCATCCTGCTCGAGCAGTCCGGCAATTTGATTGGCGAGAGTGATGAGCTTCTCGGCTTGCTCCAATTTCTTGAGTTTCGCCGTAATCTCGACGTCTTCTCCCGCACGCAATCCGAGCCGTTCGATTTCCTCGAGTTGGTAGGACAGAAGCGCTTGTTCGCGACGACGCTCGGTAACTTCTTGCAGCAGGGCATCCCGTTTGTCGAGGATTTCGGTTCGTTTGCGATAGGAAGCGGCGACCGCATCACGCTGGTCGAAGGAACCTGCAAATGCGTCAAGAAATTCCAATTGCCGTGAGGGACGAAAGAGCGAAAGGCTGTCGCGCTGGCCGTGGAAGTCCATTAGCTCTTCGCCGACGGACTTCAGAAGGTCGATGGTCGCGGGTCGATCTTGGAGAAAACCTCTGGCACGGCCGCCACGACTAAGTTCGCGGCGCACGGTGAGGATATTGGTCGCGGCATCGCGATACTCCTCATCGAGAATTTTCTCAATCTCGGCGGACGACGCGAGTCGGAATTCGGCTTCGACAATGACGCGGTCGGCGCCTTCGCGAATCATCTGTTCGCTCAACGTATCTCCAAAGAGCACACGCAGGGCGCCGAGGATCATGCTTTTCCCCGCTCCGGTTTCTCCGGTAATCGCGGTGAAGCCGGGTTCGAACTCAAGATTGACTTCGTCAACCAGGAGAAAATCGCGGATATGCAGACGCGCGAGCATTTTACCTGCCTAAGACGGCGATCTTGCCCGTGGCGGAGTGGCCGTCGGCAGTCGTAGCGACGACGAGATAGACACCGCCAGCCACAAGGTTTCCCTTGGAGTTTCTGCCGTCCCACCCCGTACTGATAGCTTCCGTCCACGTGAGTTCGCGCACAAGTCTTCCGCCTAATGTAAAGACACGCAAGTCGTCGAAGCGGCCACCGAGGTCATCGGAATCGACATACATGGTATGCGTACCGTCCGCGCGGAAGGGATTGGGATAGGGAACGACTTTGTCGAGCTCAGGCTTCCGCGAAACGTACGGAGTTTGGAGTCTCGACAACCCGTCGAGTGTAGCGAGCCAAACTTCTCCGGTTTCCGGATTGGAAGTGATAGACGTCACGGCATTCGAAGCGAGATCGGACGCATAGTCGATACTGCTTGAAATTTGGAAGACGTGAATCCACGTAAAAGTGGGGTCCAAAACGGCAACGCCGTTGTCCGTAGCAAACCACTTGTTGTCCTGCGAGTCGACGTGGATGTCGTTCACTTTGGTGCCGACCGGTAAATCGTAGAGACAAATGAACCGCAAGCTGGAAAGACTCGCACCTAATCCTCCTTGCGAATAGTAGGCTCCGCCGGGTGTGCCGACCCAGAGGTAGTTTTGGTGGTCCACGGCGAAGGTTAAGACTTCGCGATTGATATCCTCGAAGCAGGTCGTAGCGGCGTCTTCGAGTTCAACGGGGTCGTAGTTGAACCAAACGTCGTCGGACGTATCGGCAACAGTGCCTCGCATGTCACAAACGTAGGTGAAGTTTCCGTTACGGCTGGCGCCGGCGAAGAAGCGTCCGAACGGATCGCCGAAGATTTGGTCGACTTGATTGATACGCGCGGACGGAGTGGAGTCGGGGACAAAATAAACCCACGGAGCCGGATTGTCACCTTGTGACAGCCAATCGTTGGGAACGACGGCGATATACCGGCCAGACGACGAGCCGAGGTTTGTGATCAGAATTTCCCCGGTCGGCATGCGACCGACACGCGTTTCGCAATAAACGTTCGAACCCGGAATGTTTGACAGGCGCGGGCCGTCAACGTCGTAACCTGCCGACTCGTTCGGGTTATAGCTGTGCAATTCGCCGTCTCTGTAATAGAGTACGCCACCTCCGTCGGAACCGAACCACATACCGCCGTAGTCGTCACCTACGGTAGAGACTGGACCGTCATTCCAGAATTCTCCTTGAAGAGTGTCGGAACGTGTGTAGGCCGTCCATTGGTCATTGCCAAATTTCGACACTCCGAGTCGAAGGCCAGCCGTCGCCGCCCAGAGATTACCGAGCGCGTCAAACTCAATACTTGAAATGACGTTTCCTCCGATACCTTCCTGCGCGACAATTGGCGACAGGTTCGTGCCGTCGAAGAACTGGATTCCGCCGGGGCGTTCGAAAAGATCAGACCTGCCGACGGCGAGCAAGGGTTCACCGTCGATTGTAACATTTGCGACGGAGGATAAGCCGTATTGCAGGGGAGTCAACGGAGTCCACGTACCGTCTTGAAGTTTGTAGAGCTTGCTCTCGCTGGCTCCAATCAGATCACCGAGGTACTCCAGCATGTGATTGAAGGCTTCGCCAGTTTCTATCGGAGTTCCGAACGTAGTACCGTCGAAAGAAACGGTTTGTGATTGAGTGGCGATCCACAAATTAGAACCATGAGTCCCGAGTCCGACCACATTGTTGGCCGGGAGGCCGTCCGCGACGGTATAGCCGGTCCACGACGCAGGCGCGGAGAATTGCGTGGACGAAAGCGGAGCCCGGGCGAGCCCGAATATGGTGGTCGCGTAGAGGTATCCTTCGTGCGCGATCATGTCGTGGATTGCGATCCCTGTGGGGAAGTTTCCCAAAACGCGGACGCGTTCACTGACGCGATAGTTGTCTACGATGGGGAAGAACGCGAAGCGATAGATACCGTTGTTCGCCCCCAAAAACATTTCATCCCCGACCGCGACGATCGAGGAGACTTCAAAAATCTCGTCCTGTAGGTCCGAGATAATTTTGGTTTGGCCCGTCTCCGGATTGAGGCGAGTGATTCGCCCGTCCGGTGCGACAATCCAAATCCAACCTTGCGCGTCTTCTCCCAATCCGACGGTAGCGTTCATGGCAAGACCACGCGTGTTATTGTAAGTTTCGAACTCGCCGGACTGCGGATCGAAACGAACAAGTCCTCCCGTCGTGCCTAACCACAAATTGTTTTCAGTCACCAAGACATTGCGAACGGAGGACACAGACGTAAACGTAGTCCAACGAAACGGCGTCGCGGAAACCGATGAAACGAAGGTCAGCGCAAGCAGCGCCAAAAGCAACGGCATAATCGCCCTCAAGATTGACCGGTGAAAATGGTTAAGAACCTGATGCTTGTTGCTGCTCCCATCGTTTCAGAGATGAAAATAGTTCCAATGCGGCGCGGGCCGCCTCTTGTCCTTTGTTGCCGACTCTGCCGCCCGCACGCTCGAAGGCTTGTTCGACTGTGTTGGCCGTGATCACGCCGAAGGTGACCGGTTTGCCGGTTTGTTCCGCGACTCTGGAGAGTCCTTGTGCGCAGGCTTGGCAAATAAAATCAAAATGCGGTGTTTCTCCGCGGACGACTGCTCCGAGCGCGATGACCGCATCGACGGAGAGTTGCTTGGCGATCTTGGCGGCGGCGGCGGGGAGCTCGAAGGCTCCGGGTAGCTCGACGACGTCGATGCGGGACTCGGAAATGCCTTGCTCTTTCAGTTCGGCGAGAGCACCGTTCAAGAGCGCGCCGGTGATATTTTCGTGATAGCGGGAACGCAGGATGACCACGCGGCCCGCAGGAAGGTGCGGCAGCATCAGCTTGCCTGGGCCTCCGCCCTTTCGCCCAAGAGACTCATGGCAAATTTTTCGGCATCGAAAACATCGAAGTCGTCGACCGCTTCGCCAAAACCGACGTAGCGAATCGGAAGACTCATGGTTTTGGCGATGGCCAGAGCGACTCCGCCTTTGGCTGTGCCGTCAATTTTTGTGAGAATCAACCCTGTGACGCCTGCCGTTTTGACAAACTCGCGGGCTTGGTTCAGACCATTTTGTCCGGTGGTAGCGTCCAAGACCATCAGGACCTCGTGCGGCGCGCCGGGTGAGCGCTTATTTAGCACTCGCGAAACTTTCTCCAGTTCCTGCATCAGATTGCTTTTGTTATGCAAGCGACCGGCAGTGTCCACAATCAACACGTCGGTGCCACGACTTTGCGCAGCTTGCAAAGCATCGACGGCCACGGCAGCACTGTCGCCATTGGGTTCGCCGGCGATGACGGGGATGTTGGATCGTTCGCCCCAGATTTTCAGTTGGTCGATTGCGGCGGCGCGGAAGGTGTCAGCGGCGGCATAGATGACCGACTTGCCCTCGTTGGTGGTCAGGTGCTTCCCAAGTTTACCGATACTGGTGGTTTTTCCCGTGCCGTTGACGCCGACGATGAGAATGACATGCGGCGCTCCGAATTTCGGACCTTCGCCTTCAGCTTCTTTCAAGAGTTTGACGACTTGTTCACGAAGCAGTGCGTCCGCGTCGGCATCGGGTCCGGCCATGCGACCGGCTTCTTTTAGCTGCTCGATCAGAAAGTCAGTCGTTTCTAACCCGACGTCGGCGGACAGGAGGACGTCTTCGAGTTCCTGCAGAAGTGCACGGTCGAGCTTTCGGCCGGGAGTGAAGACGGCCGCAAGTTTGTCCGTGATGGCTTCGCGGGTTTTGGTGAGCGCTTTCTTGAGTTTGTCGAAGAGTCCCATGTTACTCGTGCTTAGGCATTTTCAGGAGCGGCGCCCCAATTCAGTTTGTCGCGGAGGACTTCGTAGAAGTCGCGGCGCATGATATTGACCAGCTTGGTAGTCATCGGAGATTTTTTGACGACCACTTGTTGTCCGACATTGAGTGCTTTAACTTGTTCGCCGTCGGCAGTCAAGATTCCATCTCCCATCGAGCGAATGGCGACCGTGCGGTTTTCGGCCAGTGCCAAGGGGCGCATGGTCAACGTATGCGGACAAACGGGAGTGACGATGATCGAATGCAGCGTAGGTTCGATGATTGGTCCCCCGGCAGAAAGCGAATAGGCAGTGGAGCCCGTCGGCGACGCGACAATCAGTCCGTCGGCACGATAGGTCGACGCCGGAGTGCCGTCGATAAAGACTTCGAAGGATTGGGTACGCGAAACCTGATGCTGACCAATGACGAAATCGTTCAGTGCGTGATAGACGGCGGACTCCCCTTCGACGGTCGCCTGAATCATCATGCGTTCTTCGATTTCGTAGTTTTGATTCAGGATATCGTCAAGCCGCCGATGCAAATGGAGGCTGTCAAGATCCGTCAGATAGCCAAGTCCGGGACCGAGGTTGATACCGAGAATCGGCTTATGATGCGGTGCGACCGCAGCCGCGGTATGCAAGAGAGTCCCGTCTCCTCCGAAACTGAGCACGAGGTCCGCGACTTCGGCGACCTTTTCGTGTTCAATCAGTTCCGCTGGATCGACGTAGATTGACTCCCGGTTTTCCTCGTCGTAGACAAACTTGATCCCGCGCTCTTTGAGCAGCAGAATGAAGCTTGAGACAATGGGCACGAAGCGCGGTTTGGCGGAATTTCCCATAATGCCGAGAATCATCGGGGCAGCTACTCCTCTTCGTCATCCCCGGCATCGGCGCCGGACTCTTTGATGAGTTTTTTGAGCGACGCTTCGGCAGCCTTCAGCTTATGCTGACAGTAGACAGAGAGTTTCTGGCCTTCTTCGAAGGCTTGGACGGATTCTTCGAGCGACACTTCACCTGCCTCGAGTTTTTCGACGAGCGCTTCGAGACGTTCGAGCGCATCTTCGAAATTCCTAGGTTCGACGAAATCTTGTTTGGCGGATTTTGCTTTAGCGGTCATCGAAGAGATCGGGGATATCGGTGTTTTGAACACGCGCAGCGAGGCTGCCTTCAGCGAGTTCGATGGAGAGTAGTTCTCCTGTTTTGGTCTGGGCGGGGGAACGCAACGCGGCGCCATTTGGACCGCGAACGACAGCGTAGCCTCGCATAAGAACACGGCTTGGAGAGACGGCTGTCAGGAGACCCACAAGCCTGTCGAGTTCTGATTGCGCGGAGTCTTTGATGGCAAGAGAACTATCCTGTAGCCGCTCTGTCAAGTCGTCGAGTTGCTGCGCGGCAGTTTGCGCAAGCTGCAGCGGTTGACGCAAGGCCCAATGCGACGTCAGGGCATTCAGTTGCTGGCGAAACAGAGCAATTCTGTCGACAGTCATGCGCGCGAGCCTGCGTTCGAACTGCAACAAACTGCGTTTGATTTCGGCTCCGTCGGGCAAGACGATTTCCATAGCGGCTGAAGGAGTCGGCGCGCGCAAATCGGCAACGAAATCGGCGATTGTAAAATCGATTTCATGTCCGACCGCGGAGACCACGGGAATTTTGCTATTAAAGATCGCGCGGGCGACTATTTCTTCGTTGAACGGCCAAAGATCCTCGAGTGATCCGCCGCCTCTTCCGGCGACGATCACGTCAACTTTGCCTTCGCGAGAAAATTGATCAATCGCCGCGGCGATTTCTTCGGCGGCACCTTTGGCCTGAACGCGAACCGGTTTCAAGATTAGCTCGGTTAACGGCCAACGGCGCGCGGCGACGGTTTGCATGTCGCGCAATGCGGCACCCGTGCCGCTGGTGACTAAACCAATTTTCTCTGGAAAAGCGGGAAGCTCACGTTTGCGGGCTTGATCGAAGAGACCTTCTTTTTCGAGCTTGCGCTTGAGTTCTTCGAAGGCCTTTTGCAGTTCACCTTCGCCGGACAACCGCAGTTCGTAGACGATGAGCTGGTACTTGCCCTGCGGTTCGTAGACTTCGAGTTGACCGAAAGCCTGAACGAGCATTCCGTCACGCGGAGTGAAGCGCAGGTTCTTCGTGTACATGCGCCACATTGCGCAAGACATCGAGGCCGACGCGTCTTTCAGCGTGAAGTAGTGGTGTCCGCTGCCGTGAAGTTTGTAGCCTGAGAGTTCGCCTTCGATCCAGAGCGGTTCAAAGCGCTCCCGGAACATCCGTTTGATCTCGCGCGTGACTTCGGAGACGGATAAGGTGCGCCCGGAGTCTGCGGAGTTGGGTGTGTCAGTAGTCTCGAAATCCACGGAAGGGGTGAAGGCTTGAAACACGGCGGGGCCTCACAAAGAAGGCCCACGACCGTGAACAACATGCAGGCCAACGCCGTGCGGGAGACCCCGCACGGCTGTTAGCGCAGTTTCTTCTTATGACGATTCTTGCGCAGTCTTTTTTTGCGTTTGTGCGTCGACATTTTGTGACGCTTACGCTTCTTACCACAAGGCAATGGTGTCTCTCTTTCTGTCGCCGTGCGAGCACGGCTCTGGTTTTGGGTTATGTGTGAAAGAATGAAAAAAAGAAATTCGGAATGAAAGCCCGCGCGGTTAGTCTTCGGCCATGCGCTCGCGGAATTCGTCGGCTGGGACAAAGACCGCGGCGGTGCGGTCGGGGATTTGAACTTCGTGCAGGCCGTCGGGCGTGCGCACGTTGCGGCCTTTGCGCAGGACGGGTTTCCAGACACCAAACCTGCGCAGCTCGACACGATCGCCGCCGGAGACGGCTTCCATAACAAGGGCCAAAAAGCCGTCAACGACGGCTTGGGTTTCGATTCTGGTCAGACCGATGCCATCGGCAAGTTTGTCGACCAGTTCCTGTTTGGTCACTGTGCGACCCAAAAGCAACTCTCCGTCAAGGTAGGAAGAACGCGGCGGCTAACGGTGGGACAAAGTGAATACCGCCGCGAGAAATTAGTGTAGAAAGCGAACTCAGTTACTAACGATCAGACGCTGTCCGGGATAGATTTTGGAGCGGCGCGAGAGCCGGTTCATTTTCAGAATATCTTTTGTATCCACGCCGTGAGCTTGAGCAATGCTCCAGACGGTGTCGCCGGCTTGTACGGTGTAGTACTTTGAATTGGACGCTTTTGACTTGGGTGTATCAGCGTACCTCGGTTCGCCTTTGACCGTGACCGTAAGTTTTTGACCGGGATAGATGCGGCTGGCATTTTGAATTCCGTTTTCGCGACAGATTTGATCAACGGAGACGCCAAGACGCTGGGAGATTTTGCCGAGCGATTCGCCACGGTGCACGGTATAGGTAATCCGGTTGGTCGTGGGTTCGGCTTTCGCGGCCGTGGTTCGTTCGGCAGCGGTTTCTTTTACGGTTTTAGAGTCGGCAGCCGATTTGTCAGCATATTTGACTTGCGCGACGGGAATCACAACCTCTTGACCGATTCGCAGAGAACGGGCCTTGACCCTTTTGTTTTCGGGCAGGCTCATGATCGCAGAGACGGACGTACCGTATTTTGCGGCGATTTTGCCTAAGGTGTCGCCTTTTCGAACTCGATGTGAAGACGTGGGCGCAATGATCGTCTTGGGCATCGTTGCCAGATTGTCGGCGAAGGCTTCCGTAGCCGCACCGGGCAAACGGACGAGCATATCTTGGCCGCGCTCAGGGACGACCCCTTTGAGAAATTCGGGATTCAGATCTTTGACGGCTTGCGGATCGTGACCGGCGGCTTTGGCGACGTCTTCGAGCTTATATCCTCCGGGAACGTAGATCCGTTCGCACTCGAAGGGTTGTTCGGGCGGCATTGGCGGAAAACCGTAGTGCTGCGGATTTTCGCAGATGGCGCGGGCAGCGAGATAGGTTGGCACATAGCCGCGGGTTTGGCGCGGCAATCTGTGAAGTTTCCAATAGTCGCGCGAGTTGCAGCGTTTGATGTCGCGGGCGACGCGGCCTTCGCCGCAATTATACGCGGCCATTGCCAAATACCAATCTCCGAATTCTTCGTAGAGGGCACGCAGATAGGTACATGCGGCGCGCGTGGCCATTTCGACGTGACGACGTTCGTCATAAACTCGGTCGACATGGAGGCCGTAAATTCGACCGGTACTGGGAATGAACTGCCAAAGTCCGGAGGCGGCGGCATAGGAATAAGCCTGCATGTTCAGTCCAGACTCGATCATGGAGAGATAGAGCATTTCCTGCGGAATACCTTCTTCACGCAGGATCGGTCTCATACGCGGAAAGACGGTAGCGGCCCGCTCCATCCAGCGATGCATGACCTTGTTGCCCTTGGTTTGGAAGAAGTGAATCTGGTTCCGCACCTTGGTGTTGATTTCCATCGGTACGGGCGGAAGCGGAGTCTTCGCGGGCTGAATGTCTACTTCGTCGGGGAAGGGGCGCGGCGTCGGGATGTAGGTTTCAATCTCGTCCGGGGCATCGTCTTCTTCCTCTTCACCTGAATGCTGGGCTTCACCTGCTTCGATGACGGCAACCAAGCCGCTCGAAGCGGGGAGGGTTTTCATGTGCGAGACAAAGCCGTCGTAGCTTTCAAGGACTCTGCGATTGAAGCTGGCGACGCGGTGCATATCGAGATCGATGGAAGCGAGATCAATGGCACCTAAGAGTTCGAGAGACGCCTCGTAATAGTATGCGGCATCCTCGCTTTTGTTATGCGATTCTTCCCGTTGGGCGTAGGCGTACGCTTTGCGGGCGAGGCTCCATTTTTCACGGTCGGTGAGTTGCGCGGTTTGGCGAAGCCTGTCGCGGAATTCATGACCTCCGTTGGAGCCGGAGAGTTGGCGGCTGGACGAGCAGCCAAGTATCAGCCAACTGGCGGTCAGAACCGCGAGCAGAACTGTGCGTCCACTAATCATGAGCAGGTCCGTGTTTGTGGGGGTCGCAGTTCGGGTGGAAGTCGCAGTTCTTCCACACCATACAACACTTTGGGTCAGCCCTCGTTCGCCACTCGAGAATGTCCCTGTTTGAGCTATGGAATGTAACGAACTTCACTCGGAAAATCAACTCATTAGGCTCAGAATTCGGGAATAAATTTGGTCATAAGTGGCCACAGAATGGCAGTTTCCGTGTTGGGAAGAAATCCGCAGTTTTCGGTGGTGCCAATCTGCTTGCACCTTCAGAGGCAAAGCCCTATATTTTAGGCTCGACTAAATCCGAATGCCATCCATGCAGACTGCCAATTCTGACACATACGACAGGGTAGTTGACCGGATCTCCGGCGCTTGCGGACGCTCGGGCCGCCGCCCTGAGGAGCTAACAATAGTGGGTGTGACCAAGAGTCACCCTCCGGAGTTGTTGCGCAAAGCCCGTGCCCTCGGATTGACGGATTTGGGGGAGAACAAGGTTCAGGAAGCTATTGAAAAATATGGTTTTCTAAAAGAGAAACTGGCAGGCTATAAGGTTCGGCTGCACATGATTGGCCATTTGCAGAGCAATAAGGTCAAACGAGCCGCCGAAATCTTTAATTGTATTGACACTATCGACCATTTTCGCACGGCGGAGGCTGTAGACAAGGCCGTGGCAGAATTGGGGAAACGGATGCGAGTACTCATCCAGGTAAATACCTCAGAGGAGCCGCAGAAATCGGGGATAGAGCCGGTACGAGCCGTTGAATTGGCTGATCAGGTACGAAGCCTCAAGAGTCTTGATTTACAAGGGTTTATGACCATGGGGCCGATGCGAGGGGATGAACGGGCAGTGCGAGAGAGTTTCGCGAGGCTGCGGATAGTCCGGGACCAAGTTTGTCAAGAGCTTAATTTACAGAATCTTCCGGTGTTATCGATGGGCATGAGTGGTGATTTTGAATGGGCAATTGAGGAAGGAGCGACGGAAGTGAGACTTGGAACGATCCTCTGGGGGCCACGAGAACAATGAGTTTGAGCCCGGTCGACATAGCCCGGCACGAGTTCAGCAAGTCGCTGCGCGGCTACGACGTGGGCGAAGTGCGCGGATTCCTCGAGGGGGTTGCCTCCGAGTTGGCCGAGCTGCAGGTGAAGCTGACTCAGGCCGAAGAGGCGGCCGCCGGTGCGCAAGCACAGCTCAAGGCTTTTCGCGACATGGAAAAGAACTTGCGCGACGCCGTTGTGACAGCGCAACAGGGAATGAGTGATTCGCGTGAACAGCTTGTACGGGAACGCGAAACGATGCTGCGGGAAGCCCAGCTCGAAGCGGACCGTATTCTGCTTGAGGGCGAACGTAAACTACAAGAGTTGCGGGAACAGATTCGCGAGATGCAGGTTCAGAAAGACGCATATGTGACGCGGCTTCGTTATCTGCACAACTCGCACGGCTGGGTTTTGGAAATGATGGAAAAAGATCCTCCGGCAGACGACACACCACAAGAAAAAGTAGATGAGTGAAATATTGACGCGGCTGGACGAAACTCTGGCCGTCTTGAAGAAGAAAGTTGCGAAGACTCCGGAAGTCGGGATTATTCTCGGCACGGGTTTGGGCGGACTGGCGAAAGAGATTCAGATCGAAGTCAGTTTCGACTATTCCGAGATTCCGCATTTTGTGCAATCAACCGTGGAGACTCACCACGGCAAGCTGCATTTCGGCATGTTGGGTGGGAAGTTCGTGATGGCCATGCAGGGCCGCTTTCATTATTATGAAGGCTATACGATGCAGGAGATCACGTATCCCGTGCGTGTGATGAAGCAGATGGGCTGCAAGGTGATGATGGTTTCGAATGCCTGCGGCTGTATCAATCCTCTCTATAAGGCAGGGGATCTGATGATCATGGATGACCATATCAATCTGTTGGGCGACAATCCGCTGATCGGACCGAACGAAGAAAAGCTCGGCCCCAGATTTCCCGATATGAGCGAACCCTATTCGCGCAGATTGATTGCGATGGCCGAAGAAGTTTCAATGAAATTGGGGTATAAGGTGCACCGCGGAACGTATGTGGCCGTAGCCGGACCCAATCTCGAAACACGGGCCGAATACAGGATGCTTAGATTGATGGGCGCGGACGTGGTGGGGATGTCCACAGTGCCGGAAGTGATTGTTGCCAATCATATGGGACTGGAAGCCTTCGGAATTTCGATTATCACCGACGAAGGTTTCGCCGATTGTTTGAAGCCTGCTTCGATTGAACACATTCTGAAAAACGCCGCCGAAGCCGAACCGAAAATGACGAAGATCATGACGGGGTTGATTGAGAGGGTTTGAGAAGGGGGATTCCGGCGGGGAACCGCTTTGCTTAATCCCCGCTCGGCGAGAGCACAGACCCCATCCCCTAACCCCTTCCCCTTGAACGGAGAAGGGGAACCGGAACGGAGAGATCCTTCACTACGTTCAGGATGACAATGCGTAGAGAGTTACACACGAGATTCCGGCCGGGTTGCGGCGGCCTTAACCCGGCTCGGCGACGTGGGTGTTTGCGCGTTGGTTTCCAGAGGGGTCCTTCACTGCGTTCAGGATGACGACGCGCTTTGGGAGTGTCAAATTTTCTTGGGGGATTTTGCGCACGAACGTGCGCGCTACAATGAGAATCAATAAACGAAAGATATGTTGAAACCCGAATCTGAAAAACTGCATTTGCCGGCTGTTGACCATGAAATCCTGAAGCTCTGGGAAGAGCAGAAGGTTTTTGAGCGTTCTATTAACGAGCGCGCGGGTGGGTCGGATTTCGTGTTTTTCGACGGACCTCCGGGGACGAACGGGCTGCCGCATATCGGGCATATGATGCAGTCGGCGCTGAAGGATTTGTGGCCGCGCTACAAAACCATGCAGGGCTATCGCGTACTGCGCAAAGCCGGATGGGACACACACGGACTGCCGATTGAATTGACCGCCGATAAAGAGTTGGGATTCACCTCGAAGCTCGACGTGGCGAAATACGGCGAGCAGGAATATGTCGATTACTGCCGCAGCACGGTATTCCGGTTCAAGCGCGAATGGGAAATTGCGATTCGACGGATCGGCCGTTTTCTTGATTTGGAACATGCGTATGCGACGTACGAACCGTACTACATTCAGTCGGACTGGTGGACGCTGAAGCAGGCGTGGAATTTGGAACTCGAGGGCGAAGCGCGCGAACGAGCACTGAGACTCGGTCAATCGCCGCGCTACCTCTATAAGGACTACCGCGTGATGGCCTACAGTCCGCGCACGGGCACGACGCTCTCGAATTTCGAAGTCGCGCAGGGCTATCAGGAAGTCACGGACCTGACGCTCTATGTGAAATTCAAAGTCGTCGGCGAGGCGAATCTTTATCTCGCCGCTTGGACGACGACGCCGTGGACGCTGCTCTCGAATTTAGCTGTTGCAGTGGGTCCCGATATTGAGTATTCGATCATTGAACGCGAAGCCTCCGGCAAACGAGTGATCATCGCCACCGCGCGCCTCGAAGCTCTGAAACCGATGTTGGGTGAATACAAAGTGCTTGGCACAAAAATGGGCCGCGAACTCGAAGGCATGCGCTACGAGCCGCTGTTTGATTGGCTGAATCTGCCGGGAACACGTGCCTGCTCCGTCGTTGCCGACGAGTATGTGACAACCGAAGACGGTACGGGGCTTGTGCATCTTGCCAATTACGGTGAAGACGACTTCCGGATTTTGCGCAAGATGGAAATTCCGGTGGTGCTGACCGTGGATGCCGATGGATTGGTGGGGCAACATGCGCATCCATTTGCGGGTCGTGAGTTCCGCGAAGAAGGACTCGACGTCGATATTCTTAAATATTTGCAAGCCAAGGGCCTGCTGCTTGGCAAAGAGAAATACACACACACGTATCCGTTCGATTATCGCACGAAGACGCCGCTGATGTATTTCCCGCGACCGGCCTGGTTCATTCGCGCGACGGCATTGAAAGAAATGATGCTCGAAGCGAATAAGCACATCGGTTGGAAACCCGATCATGTGCGCGACGGACGGTTTGGAAATTGGCTCGAAAATGTGCAGGATTGGAACGTCACTCGCGAACGCTATTGGGGCTCACCGCTTCCTGTGTGGATGACCGAAGATGGCAGCGAAGCAATCTGTGTTGAGAGCCTCGACGAACTTCATGAACTTGCGTCAGCGCAAGGTAACCCGCTATCAAGCGGGTGGGACCCGCATAAGCCGGCGATTGATCAAGTTGTCTTGAAAACGAAAGACGGCCGTGAAATGCGGCGCGAGAATTTCGTATTGGACAGCTGGTTTAATGCCGGATTGATGCCGTGGGGACAGTTTGGATTTCCGGCGGCTGAAGGTTCCGACGAGCTCTTCATGTCGCAGTATCCGGCGGACTTCATCAGCGAAGGCCAGGATCAGACGCGTGGATGGTTTTATACTTTGTTGGCTTGCTCCTGTCTTGTTGCAAAGGCGAAGATACAGGATGCCGAGCAGCGCAAGGATGAAACCGCGAAGAAGTTCTGGAGTAATCCGGTCAACTGGTCAAGCTATAAGAATGTAATTTGCACGGAGCTTGTACTCGATTCGAAGGGCCAGAAGATGTCGAAATCTTTGGGCAACGTGGTCGATCCGATGGCTCTGTTTGAAAAATTCGGCGCCGATCCGGTTAGATGGATATTCTTTGCGACGAATCCGTGGCTCTCAAAGAGATTTGGCGAAGAAGAAATTCGTGAAGCCGTGCGCTCTGTGATTCTGCCGCTTTGGAACAGTTACAGTTTCTTTGTGACGTATGCTGTGATCGACGGATGGACGCCGTCCGAGAAGAAAGTCGAACGCACGGAGTTGGATGATTGGATTTTGTCCGAATACAATCGACTGATTTCCGAAGTCACGACGAACTTGGATCAATACGACGTCGGCAAAGCATCGCAGGCGATTCTGTCGTTTTTGGATGAATTGACGAATTGGTATATCCGCCGCTCGCGCAGAAGATTTTGGAAGTCGGAGAGTGACGGCGACAAGCACGCGGCCTATGCCACCCTCTATGAGGTGTTGGAGGGGTTAGTTAGACTTTTGGCCCCGTTCTTGCCATTCGTGACCGAGCACATTTATCAGAATTTAGTGCGCGGATTGAACGCGAATGCAGCGGATAGTGTGCATTTGGCGAAATACCCGGAAGCCGACGAGAAATTACGCAACCGCAATCTTGAACGGCAAATGGCCCGGGTGCAGGAAGCCGTTTCGTTGGCACGCGCACTCAGAGAAGAGCGCAAGCTGAAAGTTCGGCAACCGCTGGCCAAGATGACGTGGGTCGTGCCGGAAGCGGGGGCTGAAGCCGAACTTGCGCCTTATGTTTGGCTTGTGCTGGACGAAATCAACGTAAAAGAAATTGAGATTCGCTCGGATGACGCGGGACTTGTGACGCTCTCATCTAAGGCAAATTTCAAGGTGCTGGGCAAGAAGGTCGGCGCGCGGATGAAAGAGATCGCGGCACTGATTGAACAGCTCTCCAAAGAAGAGATTGCAGCACTGGACAGCGGGAACAGCATCACGGTCGGCGGAGTAGAACTTAGTCCGGAAGACGTCTTGATCCGCCGGGAAGAACTTGAAGGTTACGCGGTGCAGTCGGACGGTCACATGACGATTGCACTGGACACGCACATGTCTCCCGAACTTGTGGCCGAAGGATTGGCGCGGGAAGTCGTGCATTCGATTCAGTCGGCTCGTAAGGACGCGGGATTTGAAATTACGGACCGGATCGCGATTGAATTGGCGACGGAAGGGGAAGAGTTAAAGCAAGCCGTTCGCCGATTCGAAGAGTATATTTGCCGTGAAACGCTGTGTACCGAACTCAGCATTGCGCACGGCTCGGGAGATCAGAAGGCCGGAGACCATGAGTTCGGAGTGATTGTATCGCGCACAGTTGGAACATCCAAAGAATTGACACGGGCTTAAGGACATACATACAAACTATGGCAACAGAGAAGAAAAAGAAGACCAGCGAAAGCGACTCCAAGCATCCATGGCCGGACGGTCCGAAGCCTTCCCATTATGCTCCGGAGTGGATGGAATATTTTCGGCATTTGATTCACGAGCGCCGAAAAGAAATCCTGCGGGAGATCGGCTACCTTCGCGAAAGCTCGATGGAACAGACGTCCGACACGTATTCGGGAGACTCTTCGACTTACAGCTATCACATGGCCGATCAGGGGACGGACGCGCAGGAACGCGAGAAGGCGTTTTTGTTTGCCAGTCGTGAGGGGAAGATGTTGACCTTGCTTGATCAGGCTGAAGAACGTATGTCGAACGGGACCTACGGTTACTGTATGGACACGAACGAGCCGATAGAGTTTCGCCGCTTGGAAGCGATTCCTCATGCGAAATTGAGTATCGAAGCGAAGCGCCGCTTGGAAGAGGCAAAGAACAATATCGAATGACGAGTTCTCCCGCTTCCCGGCCAGCGGTTTGGCCGTGGCTACTGGGTTTCGCGGTCTTGCTCGGGTTGGATCAGCTCACAAAGTACTGGGTAAGGTCCCACTTTGTGCTTGGCGAGTCGATTCCCGTGATCGGCGAGTATTTACGATTGACATACGTGCAAAATCCCGGCGTGGCCTTTGGACTGGAGCCCTTTTCGCCGACGATTTTGCTGATTTTCGGTTCATTGGCAGCGATCGCTTTGGGCTGGTACTTGATTCGTCTCGTGCGTCACAGAGACCTTTTGAAATGGCCGGTGTTTTTATTTTTGAGCGGCGCGGTAGGCAACTCGATTGACCGCGCGATGTTCGGTTCCGTGACGGATTTTCTGGACGCAGACTTTCCGGACTTCATCATGGATCGTTGGCCCGTGTTCAACGTAGCCGATTCATGTGTGACCATAGGTATTGCAATATTGGTGTGGCAGACGTTGTTCGTCAAGACCCACGCTCCCCTCTCTCCTTCTTCTGGTGAACGACCCGACTCCTCCTCCCTTTCGTCTGCAAGCGGCAGCGGGACAGAAACCGCTCCGGCTGGACCGCTTTCTGACGCAAGCCCTTCCGGCGATCTCCCGAAATAAGGTTCACGGCCTGATTGAGGCCGGACTGGTATTTGTCAACGGTCAAGTTGTGCGCAAATCGTGGCGCGTGACGGGCGGCGACGTGGTTGAGATTTTGTTTAGACCGCAAGAACCTTCGGATATTCTGGCTGAAGAGATTCCGCTTGAGATACACTACGAAGACGAGTCTCTGCTTGTCGTAAACAAGCCGGCGGGGATGGTGACTCATCCCGCACACGGGAATTTCAGCGGCACGTTGGTCAACGCACTGCTTCATCATTTGGGGAAGACAACGGGGCCGGACAATTTGCGGCCGGGGATAGTACATCGACTGGACAAGGGGACAAGCGGTTTGCTGGTGGTGGCCAAAGATGAGAAAGTCCACCGCAAGCTGACGGAGCAATTTAGCAAGCGGACAGTAGAACGCGAATACCGTTCATTGGTGTGGGGAAGGTTTAAGCACGATGAAGGGAGAATCGAGACTCTGCTTGACCGCCATCAGGGTGACCGCAAGAGGTTCGCGGTCGTTCGTAAAGGGGGCAAGGAAGCGATCACGACTTATCGTGTGCTCGAGAATTACGCGGATACGGCATATGTACGTTTGAAACTCGGAACGGGACGCACGCATCAGATTCGCGTACATCTTGAACATATCGGCCATCCGGTATTTGGTGATTCATCATACGGCGGACGATTGAAACGAGTTGGTCATTTTGGTGGCGCGCGCAAGAAGTTCTATCAGGATATTTTTCAGGATGTCGAGTATTTTATGCTGCATGCGCGCACATTGGGATTTGTTCATCCAGTATCAAACGAAGTTCTGAGTTTTGCGGCAGAGCCGCCGGAACTGTTTGTTAACGTTTTGGAAATACTTAAGAAGGATGCATTGCTTGAGCTTGACAAATAAGCTCGAACATTGTATATTGAAGGTCTTTGCAAACTTACACCTACCCGGTTTGCCAATCTTTAAGCTATGAAATCACATCGATTTAGAATCATTACGGTGCTGGTGCTCATTGTGCTGGGCGCGTACGTTTTGTACCCGACTTTGCGCTATGAGCAGCTCTCCGACGAGGAAACGGCAAAGCTGACCCAGCTTGCAGACGTTACCGGAATGCCGTTGTCGCAACTGGCTTCGGACATATTCCGCGACGACGTGGACCTTGCCGGAGAAATCCAGCAATCAGACTTGCCGGAAGCCGACAAGGCAGCGGCGATTGAACAAGTCAACTATCTTCGCGGAGATTTCCAGAAGAGTTTGATCGCGAACAGAACGTTGGCCATCAAGCGCGGATTGGACTTGCAGGGTGGTATGTACCTCGTGCTGGAAGTTGATCTTGTGCAGATGCTTGAGAATTCCGCGAAGGGCAAAGACGAGCAGTACGAAGCTCTAATGAAGGAAGTCACCGCGGCAAGCAAGAGTCCTGACGTGGAAGTGTTTGACGCGTTGGAGTCCACGGCGCGGAGAATGAATATTTCGCTCTCGCGTTACTGGGGCGAAGCGGGCCAGAGCGACGACGACGTTTTGTCTGAAATGAAGACGAGATCAGAAGACGCGATTGACCGTTCGCTCGAGATTTTGCGCAACCGCGTTGACCAATTCGGCGTTTCCGAGCCTTCGATCAGCAAGCTGGGAGCTTCGCGCATCGCGTTGGAACTTCCGGGTGTGAAGGATCCGATTCGCGCGCGTGAATTGGTGGGCCGCACGGCATTGCTCGAGTTCAAGTTATTGGCCGAAACCGAGCGCGCGCAGGACGTACTGACCGCCTTGGACGAAGGTGTCGCCAGAAGGATGTCGGGCGATACGACCTCGGCTGCAGCGTCTGTAGATTCCATGAAAACGGATTCGCTGGCGGCGGATTCGATGAAGACGGATTCGTTGGCGAGTGACACGGTACAGGAAGCAAGCGACTTGTTTGCGGAGGCCGATTCATTGGCCGGCGATACTGCCAGTGACAAGGAGCATCCGCTGTTGTCGCTTCTGGTCGGCGGCACGGGTGACATTTTGGTTCCGACCGAGAATCGCGGCAAGGTGACCCGTATTTTGTCGTCGATTGAGAATCAGCGGTTTATTCCTCGCGATCTTGAGTTCCTTTGGTCTTCGAAGCCTGAAGTCTTGGGTGCGGATCAAAAGGAATTTTGGAGACTCTATATTGTTAAGTCGCGCGCAGAAATGACGGGCGACAAGCTCGCGGACGCACGCTCTTCGATAGGTTCGGGTTACGATCCGTCCCAGTCCGGCAAGCCGATTGTTCAGATCGAGTTTACTCGTGACGGCGGACGCGTATTTGCGCGCGTCACAGGCGCGAACGTCGGCAAACGACTGGGTATCGTGCTTGACAACAAGGTTTACATGGCACCCAACTTGAAAGAGAAAATCACCGGCGGATCGGCTGTGATCACGGGCTTGGACGACACGGAAGAAGCGCGCGATATCGCGATTGTGCTGCGTGCCGGTGCTCTGCCCGCTTCGGTGAACGTAGTCGAAGAACGTACGGTGGGTCCGTCGCTGGGAACGGACTCGGTTGCGGCGGGCAAGACGAGTTTGATGCTATCGTTCCTTGCAGTGACCTTATTCATGTTGTTCTACTATCGTTTGTCCGGCGGCATCGCGGACGTGGCGATGATTTTGAACGTCTTCCTGCTGTTAGCGGCTCTGGCATTGTTCCAGTTTACGCTGACGATGCCCGGTATCGCGGGTATCATCTTGACGATCGGTATGGCGGTGGACGCGAACGTGTTGATCTTCGAGCGTATTCGCGAAGAGCTCAGGCTCGGGAAGACAGTGCGCGCGGCGATAGACGCCGGATTTGAGCGCGCGATTGTAACGATTATTGACGCCAACGTAACGACCGCAATTGCCGGCGTTGTGCTTTTGGTATACGGTTCGGGTCCGATCAAGGGCTTTGCCTTGACGTTGACCATCGGTATTCTCATCAACCTTTTTGCGGCGATCTTCTTCACTCGTCTGATTTATGACCTGTGGGTCGGCCGCCGTCAAGTTCAAACCCTTAGCATCTGATGATCCAGTTTTTCAAGGACAGCAACTATAATTTCGTCGGCTACCGCTGGCGAGCGATAACGATCTCCGCGATCATTGTCTTGGCGGGTCTTGTGATGAGCATCGTTCGCGGCCCGAACTGGTCGATCGATTTCCGCGGTGGTTTGGACATGCAGGTCAGGTTCGAACAGGACGTGACGGACGGCCAAGTCCGTTCGGCGCTTTCGGGCTTAGATGTGGGCGAAGTGAAGACGATCTCAAGTCTCGGCGAACGCAACGACATGCTAATCCGTATGAAAGAGACGGACAACGTGGGCGCGCTTCAGGACACGATTGGCCACCGTTTGACTTCGGCGTTTCCCGGCAATCCTTGGGAGTTTCGCGGAGTTGAAGTCGTAGGTCCGAAGGTCGGCAAGGAGCTTCGCAATCAAGCTATGATATCGGCGGCTGTTGCATTGGTGCTTTTGCTGATATATATTTCATGGCGATTCGAGTTTGCGTATGCGGTCGGAGCGATCGCGGCGCTTCTGCACGACGTTCTGGTGACGTGGGCCTTTTTTATGTTCTTCGGATATGAAATCAGCTTGTCGGTACTGGCGGCGTTCTTGACACTGATCGGATTCTCGTTGAACGACACCGTGGTGGTGTTTGACCGAATCCGTGAAAACTTGAAGAAGCTGCGTCAGATGAAGCTCGCGGATATTATGAATCAGAGCGTCAACGAAACGTTGTCGCGAACGGTGATTACTTCGTTGACGGTGTTTTTGACGATTTTGGTGTTGTTCATCTTCGGCGGACCGGTGCTGAAAGGATTCAGTTTCGCGATGCTCGTGGGTGTAATCACCGGAACGTATTCGTCGGTTTACATTGCGGCACCGGTTGTGCTTGAGTGGGCCGAGCGAAAAGCGATTCAGGGGAAGAAAAAGTAGCCAAAGCAAGAGTGCCTCGCAGCCCCGCGAGAGCGGGGCTTTTTTTTGAGGGTTTAGAATAGTGGTCACAGCAGTATTGGGCGCCCAGTGGGGCGACGAAGGCAAAGGGAAAATCGTTGACTACCTGAGTGAGCGCGCAGACGTAGTGTGCCGCTATCAGGGCGGCGCGAACGCGGGTCACACGATTATCGAAGGCGGGCGCAAGTTCGTCCTTCACCTCCTCCCTGCCGGTATTTTGCGTCCCAATACGATATGCGTAATTGGCGGCGGCGTGGTAGTCGATCCGGGTGCGCTATTGGACGAGATTGCGCAGCTCGAAGCGGCGGGAATCAATCTTGACGGCAGACTTTTTGTCAGTCATCAGGCGCATTTGATCATGCCGTACCACAAGCTATTGGACAGCATACACGAGACGCAGGGCGAGCGCGTGAAGATCGGCACGACGGGCCGCGGAATCGGTCCCGCGTACGTAGACAAAGTCGCTCGCGTGGGTATTCGTATCGTGGATTTGCTTGACCGGGATTCGCTGCGGAGAAAGATTCGCGCGAACGTGGAAGAGAAGAACCGTTTGCTGTCGAAAGTTTATTCGACTGCGGAGATGGACGTTGAGGCGATTGTCGAGGAATATGTCGCCTTCGACCAAAAGATCGATCCTTATGTCAAAGACGTGTCGGTGCTGTTGGACGACACGATTCGCGCCGGCAAGAACGTCATTTTGGAAGGCGCGCAAGGAACTTTGCTCGACGTGGACATGGGGACCTACCCATTCGTGACTTCTTCGAATCCGACGGTCGGCGGCGCGTGCACGGGGTTGGGCATTGGTCCTCGCAGAATTGACCACGTGATCGGAATTATTAAGGCTTACACGACGCGCGTCGGCGAAGGTCCGTTTCCGACCGAAATCACGGACGGCGAGGAACAGAAGAAACTGCGCGAAAAGGGTGACGAGTTCGGTGCGACTACGGGCAGACCACGGCGCTGCGGTTGGTTCGACGGCGTGGCAGCGAAGTTTGCGGCGCGTGTGAACAGTTTGGACGCGTGGGCGGTCACAAAGCTGGACATATTGACGGGCATGGAGAAGATCAAGTTTTGCGTTTCCTATGACGACGGTCAGCGAACTTATCGGAATTTTCCACCGGACAGCCGGACGTTGTCTACTGTAAATCCGGTTTACGAAGAACTGCCCGGTTGGAGCGAGAGCTTGGATCACGTGAAGAAGTTGGACGATTTTCCGAAAGCAGCGAGAGATTATTTGCGCTTCATCGAGGAGTTCACCGGAGTTCCAGTTTCAATAGCCTCGGTTGGAGCTTCTCGCGAACAAACTATCATGTTGCGGTAGACAAACGAGTTTGACGCTGCGTTGCAATATGCAATGCAGCGACGGTTGAGAGCGTAGCTCAGTTGGTAGAGCACCGCCCTTTTAAGGCGATGGTCCCGGGTTCGAGCCCCGGCGCTCTCACGAAAAGACCCATGACAAGCAGTTGTCGTGGGTTTTTTGCATGGGGCACGGGCTTTGCGCTCTGAAAAGGGTCACACGAGGCTCGATATGTCAAGTAGTTTACTCGCAACAGAATCGCAAGTCGATTCACGCATTTACCACCCCGCTCCGTTGGCGACATTGCACGCGGATAAAGGGGCGCACTTTGACCTGTACCTTGGCGTTCCGACGCGAACGGGACAACGGTACGTGCTTTATAAATCCGCGGACTTGGACTTGACGGAACAGAAGCGAGTGGAGTTAATCGAGCGGGGAGTAAAGTTTCTCTATGTGGCGGACGAGGATGCGGGATCCTATTTCTCGTTTGTCGACCGGACTGTGGGAGACGTTTTGAACTCAGAAAGTTCGTCACCCGAAGAGAAGTCTAAGATTTTGTATCAAACGACTTCATCGTTAGTGCAAGCGACCTTTTCGCGTCCCGAGTCACCGGTGCTGATGAAAACGAACCGGACTTTGGTTGAACACACAGTGGACGCATTAGCCGCTGACCCGGCTTTGTTGCGGGCAATGGCAGGGACGTTTTCATTGGACTATTCGCTGTACACGCACGCGGTGCACGTCGCGACATTCGGAACGGCACTATTGATGGAGATCATGGGCACGGAAGCGCGCGTGAAAGAAGCCGCGATGGGATTTTTGCTTCACGACGTAGGGAAATGCCGGGTGCCGTCTCAGATATTACGGAAGACGGGAATTTTGACTTCGGTGGAAATGAAAGAAGTCGAGAAACATCCGGAGCACGGGGTCGCTTTAATGCAGCAGCACGAAGAAATCGGGAGCATTGCACTGGACATCATTCACTCTCATCACGAGAAATTGAACGGTCGCGGGTACCCGAGGAGGCTGCCTCCCGAAAAATTATCTTTGGAGACCCGTATTTGCACTATCATAGATATCTATGATGCTCTAACATCTCACCGCGTTTACAAACCGGCATTGCATGGGGTAGAAGCATTAACCCTTATGCGCGACAAGATGTACGAAGAGATTGACACGGGTCTGTTAAAACAACTGATACGCCTGCTCGGTCCGCACGACAATAAGTGACCGGTACTTAGCATTCGTCAAGTTCGCCTTGATTACGCCGATACTTAATGTGGAGGCAAGGCGAATGGATGAAATCAGGACCCGTCGCTTGGAAGACGAGCGACCCATCACGCGAGAACAATCGAACAGACTCGTTCCCGTCAACCGTCGCAAGGACGGGATGCTGTTCAGAGTAATCGCGGAACGCATCAAGACGGGTTACTACGAATCGACGCAAGTACTCAAAGAAATCGCCGACCGAATAGCTGGCACAAAATAAAAGGCCGAACGGAAGTTCGGCCTTTTCATTTGTTGTTAGTCCGACTACTACAGCGCTTCCAGTTCTCCGAGCAGAAACGTGAGTCCGGCAACGACCGCCGTTTCGCTGCGAAGCCTGCGGTTGCCGAGGCGAAAGACGTTGGCTTTGTGTTTCAGAACTTCAAACTCGGGATCGGCGAATCCGCCTTCGGGGCCGACAATCAGACAATGCGACTCCGGAGACGAGAGCACATAGGATGCCTCGTCAGTATCTAACTCAGGGTGTGCAACCCACAGTGTAGAATTTTGGTGCTCTCGCAGGGCATAGTCAAGGCTGTCGGAGATTCTGATATTCATCAGCCGGGCACGGCCGGTTTGTTTCGTCGCTTGGATTGCGACACGCTGGAGTTTCTCTACTTTGTTCTCCGAAAAAATTTCCTGACTTCTCGCCATCTTGACCCACCACAGTTCGCGCACACCCATTTGCACGGCAAAGGACACAACGTCCCGCGAGGCATTGCCTTGCAGGTTGCCGCAAATCACGGACAGATGAAAGACGGGTTCGCCGAATTCCGGGAGCGATTCAAGAATTTCGAGTTTGCCGTCGTTGTTCAGAAGCGATTTGTAGACCATGCCATTTCCGTCGGTGGCCATGATCTCGTCTCCCGCGCGCGCACGGCGGACGCGCGTCAGGTGGTGGAGTTCCGTTTCCGACAGTGTAATGATGCCGCCGGCAATCGTGCCGTCACCGAAGTATGCGAATTCGCCGTGATCTTGTCCTACCATGTTCTACCGGCCGTTAGTGATCCTGAAATGAAATCGCGGTCATCGCGGCCCAGCTCTTTTTGCATGACAAATTGGCCGCTGCCTTGCACAAACCACGAATGACCGAACCATTGAAGTCGCGCGATGGGTCCCCACGACTCAATATCCAAAACTCGCAATGGAGAATCGCCGGATTCAAAACGATCACTTTTGCGGCTGCTGTAAGCCAAACCGGCTCCCGCGAGTGATTTTGCCGTGAGCTTTCTGGTGAATTCGATCGCAGAGGAAAACACGTCGGTGCGGTCGCTGCGCTCTTCTTCAAATTGCTCCCAATAAAGACGGCCGAGCTCCTCACGCGACAGGTCCGCTTGCAGCGACACAGACCATCTCTCGACAAACTCGTACGCGACACTGTCTCCAATCGTGACTCTACGAAAAACGGTGGAACGAACTTGACGCGGATTCAACTCGAAATCGTAGGCTTGGTAGTTCGCGCTGATACGAAACTCAGGGACATGCAGAACCGTTTCGCTTGGCCGATGGACAAACCTCGAGGTCAGAAGAAAGAGCCTCGTCCAGCGGTTGTTGGCACTGTTGCGGCCATATATGTAAACGAGATGATTCAAATCGATCAGGGCCGTCACGTGCGCACGCAGTCCGGGAAAGACAGGAGCGCTGGCACCGGTTTCGAACCTCCACGTCAGCTCGTCGCGGTCGTCGAAATTCTGATCTGAGCGCGTGTCAAGCGTATATTTGCTGAAAGCGGCACGGGCACGCAGGTTGATTTTTCCCTGAGTCGACAAACCACGTACGGCGAGTTCAGTTTTTCGGCCACTTAAAATCTCACCGCGCACGGATTGGTTTACGTCGCGGACTCCGATGGAAAGTGCAGCAGAATGCAGGTTTCGTTCGACGGCAAGTTCCGTGTTCAGTCCGGACTCGAGTTCTTTAAGATCAGAAGCGCTGCCGCGGCGATCATCGAGGTGCGTGTCTTGATAGCGAATATCGCCCTCGCCACGGAGTACGGTTCCTTTGGCGATTTGATAAATCAATTCGTCCGACACCCGCATCAAGCGTTCTTCTCGCAACTGCGGCGGGACGGTTTCAGAAAGGAGCACGTCACGCTTGGTCCACGCCAAAGACACATCTACATTGTTGGAGGCTTCGTCGTAGTTTTGACGCAAGGCATAAACCAAGCCCGCGTCGGCGCCTTCGCGGCTGCCGGGAGCCTCGTAATCGAAGTGTGCTTCGGCCTCATGGCGAAGCTGGCGGGACGACTCCAAGTCAAACTCTCCGGAGTTCCACGTGCCGATACCGGATTGCGTAACACTCTCGCGGGTGTCTGAAACCGCACCGAAACTGTGCGAAGATTTTAGAGCGCGGTTCCATCGTGCAATCGGTCCGAAACCGGCGCGGACGAGATGAGATTTATTTTCCTGCGCGAAGGATTGCGCGCCTTGGCGGGGTTTGTCGACGTAATGCTGTCCGCTTGCTCCGCCCCAGATTGCGAATTTCCTATCGAGCTTTCTCGAAACTGAGGAGTTCCAACGTACATCGTGACGCACGCGGCCTTCGCTCGAAAGTCCTCGCGAAATTCCGGTGATCCAATCGGTGTGAAAATTCGCTCTTGTTTTTGCCGGAAGCAAGAACTCAAAGCGGGCCGTGCCCAACCAACGAGTCAATTCGGCTCCCTCCTCCCAACGCAGCGCGGCGGAATCACGCAGCGCTTCGGTCGGCGGAGGAGCGGGCACGGCGGCCCACACGCTCGAAAAAATCGCCGTGCAAAACGTGAAAACGAGATTTGCGAGAGTGGGATTGCGCATAAAAGAAACGGCGTGACAACACGTCAATGTCGTCACGCCGAGGAAGGAAAATCGGACGGAGAAAGCGCCGCTACGCGCTCTTCTTTTTCAACTCGACGAAACGCGCGGGTTTCTTTTCGACGACGGTGTCCGCACCAATGACGACTTCACCGATGTCTTTGCGGCTGGGAATTTCGAAGAACGCATCCATCAGCGCATCTTCGGCAATGGCACGCAGCGCACGCGCGCCGGTTTTGCGGCGGCGGCCCTCGCGAATGATGGCCAGAAGCGCATCTTCTTCAAACGTGAGCTTGACACCTTCCATCTCGAAGAGACGGGTGTACTGTTTGACCAACGCGTTACGCGGCTCAAGCAGAATGCGCATCATGGCTTCGTCAGAAAGCGGCTCAAGCACAGAGACGACGGGCAGACGGCCAATCAGTTCGGGAATCAAACCGTAAGCATTCAAGTCCTCGAAACTGACTTTCTTGACGACGTACTCGTCGGTCGCGTCATCAACATCATTGCCTACCCCGAAGCCCATGGGGAACTTGGCGACGCGGCTGCGGACAATTTTTTCGAGTCCCTCAAACGCACCGCCCAGAATAAACATGATGTTTTTGGTGTTCATTTGAATGAACTTTTGCTCGGGGTGTTTGCGTCCACCCTGCGGCGGCAAATTGGCTACGGTGCCTTCGAGAATTTTCAGAAGAGCCTGCTGAACGCCTTCGCCCGACACGTCGCGTGTGATGGACATGTTAGGATCTTTGCGCGCAATCTTGTCGATTTCGTCGATGTAGATGATGCCCATTTCCGCGCGCGTGACGTCGTAGTCCGCGTTTTGCAGGAGTCGCACGAGCACATTTTCGACGTCTTCACCCACGTAGCCCGCTTCGGTCAGCGTAGTCGCATCGGCGATGGCAAAAGGGACGTGAAGAAAGCGTGCCATGGTTTGTGCGAGCAAGGTCTTCCCTGTTCCGGTCGGGCCGATCAGAAGAATATTCGACTTCTCAATTTCGACATCGGAAGTTTGATCGGAGCCGGCAACACGCTTGTAGTGATTGTAGACGGCCACAGAGATCTTGCGCTTGGCGTCGTCTTGCCCGATGATATACTCATCGAGTTTGCGTTTCATTTCCTTGGGAGTCGGGAACTCGGCAAGATTGATACTCTTGCGGCCGGCGCGGGACATGGCCACGATTTGATGGGCATGTTCGACGCACACATCGCAGATGGCAATGCCGTCTTGATGCTTGATGAGCGTAGCAACTTGATTTTCGCCGCGTCCGCAGAAAGAACAGACGTGCTCAAATCTCTGTTCCGTGGTGTCATTCATTACTTTTTACCGCCGCGGGGGAAAATGATTTCGTCAACGATACCGTACTCTTTCGCTTCTTCGGCAGACATGAAGTAGTTGCGGTCGGTGTCCTGCTCGATTTTCGAGAGGGCTTGTCCCGTATGATATGACAAGCGCTCGTTCAGACGTTCGCGCATCTTGAGAATTTCCTTGGCCATGATGTCGATATCGGAGGCCTGTCCCTGCGCGCCTCCGAGAGGCTGGTGAATCATGACTCGCGCATTGGGGAGAATACTCCGCTTGCCTTTGGCACCGGCCGCGAGCAGGAACGCACCCATCGATGCCGCTTGACCGATACAAATTGTGGCGATGTCGGGCTTGACGTGCTGCATGGTATCGTAAATGGCGAGGCCCGCCGTCACAACGCCGCCGGGGCTGTTGATGTACAGGCTGATATCTTTCTCGGGATCTTCGGCAGCGAGGAAAATCAACTGCGCAACGACCAAACTTGCGATGTGATCATCAATCGGCGTGCTGACGATGATGATGCGTTCTTTGAGCAGGCGGGAATAGATATCGAACGCGCGTTCGCCGCGGCCCGTCTGCTCGACGACCATGGGGACAAGAGCCATGGAATATTTATCTCCTATTTCAGACATCTTATGCTAATCTGTAACGATTTTGGAAGGTTCCGTACGGCCTTCGAATTCCGCGAGTGAGACGGGAACCCGACTTAGCTTCACGTTGTTCTCCAAGTGACTGAGCACTTTGCGTTCCTGCACGTCGTCGTTAATCTGCTGGAACTGATCGGGCGTCAAACGCTTACGAAAATCATCGAGCAGTTCGTCTTCGACAGTTGCGAGGGTGGCAAGTTCTTGATCGATTTCTTCGTTGGTGGCGCGAAGTCCGAAATCCTGAATCAACTTGTTGCGCAGGAGGTACCAGCGCAGGGTCCAAGTCGCGGACGGACGGTAGTCTTCACGGAATTTCTTGAGCGCCTCGGGATCCGGCTTATTCTTGGAGTTGTGCGCGGCTTCGTCGACCATGCGATCCAAGTAATTTTCCAGCATTCGCGGCGGAACTTCAAAAGCGGTCCGCTTCATCAGTTCTTCGGCCAGCGCACGGAACATTTGCTGTTTGGCGGCATGTCCTGCGCGGGCCTCGATATAGTTTTTCATGTCGCGGCGCAGGTCATCGAGCGATTCCAAATTGGGATTGACCGACTTGGCGAACTCATCATCCAATTCCGGCAGTTCTTTCTGCTGGATATTGCGAATGGTCAATTGAGCATGCAGGGGAGCTTGATTGCTTTCGTCACTGCGCCGAAAGGACACGTTGACCGACTGGTCACAGGCGACGCCCGTGACTTTTGATGCAAACTCCTCGCCAAACTGCTGGCGGCTCATATCGACAGAGACATCTTTTTGAGAGCGACCGACAATTGCCACGCCGGATTCGTCAAGTTCCTGCAGATCGAAGGTGATCACAGAGTGTTCGTTGACAGGATTCTCAGAGGGAACTAACACTGCTTGGGACTCGCGCAAGCTGTCGATAGCAGTGTCGACGTCGGTTTCGTCGGCTTGGGGCTCTTTTAGCTCGACTTCGACCTCTGACAGTTCAGGCAAGGCGATTTCCGGCAGAATTTCGACAATGACCTTAAAGGTCAGTGGTTGTCCGGGTTCGAAATGGATTTCGCTCATTTCGCCGGGGGAAATCGGGTAGATTTTCTCCTGATCCAAGGCTGAGCGGTAGGCATCCTGCAGGACCCGCTGGACGGTGTCCTCGGTAACGGCAGGTCCGAACCTCTGGACCACGACATTACGGGGAACTTTGCCGGGTCTGAATCCGGGGAACTTAGCCTGACTTGCGACGGCGCTTAGATTTCGCTCGAGTTCGAGTTTCATGAACTCTGCAGGGACGGCGACTTTTAGCTCGACCTGAACATCGTTAAGTTTACTATTTTCAACACTTATATCCAACACATCCTCCGAAGAAAAACTCGTGCGAAAGGGGGGACTCGAACCCCCACATCCTTCCGGATACCAGAACCTAAATCTGGCGCGTCTGCCAGTTCCGCCACTCTCGCGCCTAAGACACCAAAATACAAATTCATAAGGGTGAAGTCAAGCGACTGGTAAGGTGGTTTTGGGTGGGTCACGGCAGATTTTTCCTTTACAATCAGCCATAACTTCAGTACATTTGCGGATTCGGCAACCGCCTGAACTCTATGAACGCAAAACTCGGCATACTGTTCCTGACAATATTTATCGATCTGCTTGGATTCGGGCTGATCATTCCGGCGTTGCCGTTTTATGCAGAGAGTTACGGAGCGAGCTATATAGTCATCGGACTGCTCTCTGCCTCGTATTCACTCATGCACTTTTTGTTTTCTCCGTTGTGGGGAAGACTATCCGATCGAATTGGCCGACGTCCGGTGATGCTGATTGGCCTGGCGGGCTCGGCGGTTGCGTTTCTGATGTTCGGATTGGCGAAGTCGCTGTTCATGCTCTTCGCGGCGCGATTGTTGTCGGGAATTTTGTCGAGCGCGACGTTGCCGACCGCGCAGGCTTACATCGCGGATACGACATCCGTAGAAGACCGCGCGAAAGGCATGGGGCTGATTGGAGCGGCGTTTGGATTAGGATTTATTTTTGGACCGGCGTTGGGTGGAGTGTTGACGAAGTACGGGTACGGATTTCCTGCCTTAGTGGCCTCGGGGCTATCTACGTTGAATTTCATTTGGGCGGTGTGGAAACTGCCGGAGACCCTGACGCGCACGTCTCATGAAAGTGAACGGAAGCTGCTTTCAATGACTGCGCTTCGTGACGTGTTTTCACTTCCGATGCTGGCTGTGTTGGTGGGAATTTTCTTTGTGCAGGTGTATGCTTTTTCGCAGATGGAAGCGACGTTTGCGCTCTTCAGCGAGCATAGACTGGGACTTGACGCTGTGCACGTCGGATGGATTTTGACCGAAGTGGGAGTCATTTCGGCGATCATTCAAGGGGGCATGATGGGGAAACTGGTGCGCAGATTCGGAGAAGCGAAACTTGCGCGCACGGGTCTTGTGGTGATGGCGGTGGGCTTGATTGCAACGGGGCTCGTGATGACAACCCTGCAAATGATCTTAGCGGTTCCGCTTCTGGCCGTGGGGTCAGCCTTGACGACACCGACATTGACCGCACTGATATCAAAATCCGCGCCGCCGGAAAAGCAGGGCCTGACGATGGGAACATCGCAGTCTCTCGGCGCACTCGCCCGGGTTTTGGGTCCGCCGTCAGGAACGGGACTGTTCCAGTTTTTTGGAACGTCCGCTCCATTCTTGGCAGGCGGATTGTTGATGGCGGGAGTTTCGGTTGTGCGTATTCACAAACCTTCCGATTAGACCGCCTCTGACAGGACAATAAAAAAAGGCCCGGAGCAATCCGGGCCTTTTCTCTTTTCCATTTGCAGTGGATAGAGGCTACTTGTCGTATTGCTTGATGAAGCTCAGCAGTTCTTCGACATTTTCGCGCGACCCGACGAACAATGGGACACGTTCGTGCAGTTCTGTGGGCAAGACGTCGAGAATGGACTGCTTGCCGGTCGACGACAAGCCTCCCGCCTGCTCGACGACCATCGACATCGGCGAGGCTTCATAGAGCAAACGCAATTTGCCGCGCGGATGTGACGGGTCTTTGCGGTCGAGCGGGTACATAAAGATGCCGCCATACAAGAGTGTGCGGTGCACGTCCGCAATCATAGAACCGATGTAGCGCAAGGAATAGGGTTTGCCTTTTTCTTTGTCCGGAGTCATGACGTGGTCGATGTACTTTTTGACGCCTTCGCTCCAGAAGTGATAATTTCCCATATTCACGCTGAAGTATTTGCCGTGGTTGGGCATTCTCATATTGGGATGCGAAAGAAGAAACTCGCCGAGCGAAGGTTCGAGCGTAAAGCCGTCAACTCCATGGCCCGTGGTGTAGACCATCATAGTGGATGAACCATAGACAATGTATCCGGCCACGACTTGCTTGCGTCCTTCTTGCAGGAGATCTTCTTCGGTGCCGGGAGTTTCGTCGGGCGACACGCGTTTGTGAATCGAGAAGATGGTCCCGACGTTGATGTTGGCGTCAATGTTCGAACTGCCGTCGAGCGGATCGAAGGCCAACGTGTATTTCCCGTACTTGAATTCCGACGGAATGGGAATCATTTTTTCGCGTTCTTCCGAAGCCATGCAACAGAGCACGCCGGCGTGATCCATCGCCCTGTAGATCATGTCATTGGATATCTCGTCGAGCTTTTGGACGGTTTCGCCCTGTACGTTGGTGTGTCCGGTCGAACCGAGAATATCGGAAAGTCCGGCGCTGCGGACTTCTTTGGTGATTTGTTTTGCCGCGAACGCAAGCTGGTGCATCAAACGAGTCAATTCGCCCGTGGCTTCGGGATGCTTGGCTTGTTGATCGATAAAATGACGTTCAATTGTAGAAGTAGGAGAACCCATTGTACGCCTCATGATTATAGAAGAGAAAGGAAGTCCGAGAAGTTATGAATAACGTGGTCGGCTTCTTTCAAGTATTTCGGTGGTAAGGTAGTCGTAATGGCCGCGGTACGGAGTCCCGCAGCTTTTGAGGATTGAATGCCGAGTGGAGCATTTTCGAGAACGAGACACTCTTCCGCTTGCAAACCTGATCCGGCGAGAGCGGTCGTGTACGGGTCAGGCGCGGGCTTGCCTTTGGCATAGTCGGCCGGAGTGTAGATATTGCGGAAGAGGGCAAATTCCGCTTGCGTGAGCACCGCGTCCATGTTGCTGCGAATGGAACCTGTGACGATGTCGCAGGCAATGCCGCGATTCCGCAGTTCACCGACGAGATCAGCGGCTTCGGGAATCAAACCGGCAGGAGCCTGCGAACGATACAGCGCACGTTTGCGCTCGATCAACTCGAACTGCTCATCCGTCGAGTAATTGACGCCGTTTTCGGCAAGCAGACGTGAAATGGTGTCTTCGGCTTTTTCGCCTTCGTGGAGCTGGAAGTACAAGTCGTCGAGTTGCACGCCGATTTCGCCCAAAATTTTGCTCCACGCCAAAACGTGAGCGGGCATGGAATCAATCAGAGTGCCGTCGAAGTCAAAGAATACAGCTTTAATCATTCGTCCACTTCTTCCAGTCTTGCCGTGAAGTGACGCAGGACCGGGGCTTCGTAGGTTAATCTCATTCCTTTAATGGAATGGCGGGATTTGAACAACTCGACGATGGATTCAGCGACGTACGTCATGTGCGCAGTTGTGTAGACGCGGCGCGGAATCGCCAAGCGGACAAGTTCGAGCGGCGGTCCGACGTGCTTTCCGGTCTTGGAATCAATATGTCCGAACATCAGCGAGCCGATTTCGACGCCGCGAATACCGGCTTCGCGATAGAGCGCGGTCGTCAGAGCGACACCGGGGAATTTTTCGGGCGGGATATGGTCGCAGAATGCTTTTGCGTCAATGAAGACGGCGTGTCCGCCAACGGGCCGCACAATTGAAATCCCGGCATCGAGCAACATGTCACCGAGATAGCGCACTTGCGCCGTGCGGTATTGCAAGTAGTCAAGTTCCATTCCTTCGTACAAACCTACGGCGACGGCTTCAAGGTCGCGGCCTGCGAGTCCGCCGTATGTCGGGAAACCTTCGATCAAAATGAGCATTTGCTGAAGTTTGCGCGCAAGCTCGACGTCGTTCATTGCGATGAAGCCGCCGATGTTTACGAGAGCATCTTTCTTGGCGGACATCCAACAGCCGTCGGCATGACTGAACATCTCGCGGGCAATTTCGATGATGGTTTTGCCTTTGTAGCCGGGCTCATATTCGTGAATGAACCAACAGTTTTCGGCGAAACGCGCGCAATCGATGAAGAACGGAACTCCGTATTGTTTGCAAATGCGGGATGTCGCAAGGATATTTTCCATCGAAACGGGTTGACCGCCGGCGGAGTTGTTGGTGACGGTCATCACGACGAGCGGAATGTTGTCGCGATTGTTTTTCAAATTCTCTTCGAGCAAGGCGACATTCATGTTGCCTTTCCAGAGCTTTCCGAGCTGCGGATCGAGAGCTTCTTTGACGGGCAAGTCGAGCGCTTCAGCGCCGTTCATTTCGACATTGGCGCGGGTCGTATCGAAGTGAGTGTTGGAAATAACGGTTTTGCCTTCGGTGCAAATCGTGGAGAACAAAAGGTTCTCCGCGACACGGCCTTGGTGCGTGGGTGTGATAAAAGGAAATCCGGTAATGTCGCGGACGGCGGCTTCGAACTTGAAATAGCTTTTGGAGCCGGCATAACTTTCATCTCCGATCATCAGGCCGGCCCATTGCTGGTCGCTCATGGCGCCCGTGCCGCTGTCGGTCAGAAGGTCGACGTAAATGGCATCGGCAGGGATCAAGAAGACATTCAGACCCGCGCGTTCGAGAAGTTCGACACGCTCATCGCGCGTGGTGCGACGGATTTTTTCAACGACTTTTATGCGGAAAGGTTCTGCTGGGAAACGCATGGATAGAATTGGCTAATCAGTGTATGTCAGTATTCAGAGAATAAATTGCGATCGAACCGACTTGCGCGGCGGGTTTGTAGTTGGCAACGACGAATTGGGCAAGCGCAGGGTAGTTCGTGAGCGGATAGTCGGCAAAGGAATAGGGGTTATCGACGAGAAAAGTCAAGTCAAAAATCAATTTGGGTTTGCTTGCCGTCAAATCTTCGACGAGCATTTGTTCGGCAACCGCGGAATAGTTTTCACGCGGCGACGTGGAACCCGCGGAGTATCCCGTGACATAGTGGCACAAGAAGTCACGCGCGGCGGGCAGTCTGTTTGAGAAAAAGTAGATCTGCGGGCAATATCCCCAGACGAAAATCGACTGGTCCGGACTGGAGTTTTGTTTTGCGTAATCGGCTAATTCAATTTCCAATCCGGATCCTGCCAAGGATGCGGAAGACACTCCCCGGGGCGGCGCTGAAGTGTCCCAATAGCGCCAGAAGGGAAAGTGCAGAAAAGCGACGACGACCCCTCCGACGATTGCGGCGCGCGCGAGCAGACGAGTCTTGTTGTTCAGGAATAGCTTGCGCAGGCCCACCGCACTCAGGATCGCCAATGCGGGCATAACCTGAATGTAGTAGTGGCCAAAGAAGCGCGCACCGGTCGCGACAGCCGCCGCGGAAACAACTAAGAACGTGACTGCAAGTTTGTTGCGGGCTCCAAGGGCGGCGAACAAACCAATCAAACTCAGCACAACCGGAACGACGGCCTGCAGAACGAACTCGCTCGTATTCAGATAGGCAGCCTGAAAGAAACCGGCAATACCAACGTCGCCTGAATATACAAAGGGATATCGAAACCACGAATCCAAAGCAACCGCAAGTCCGCCGTGCGCGGCATAGACTGCAAACACGGCAAGCCACGGCAGCAGAATCGAGACAAAGAACGTGCCTCGGGCACCGCGCGTGTTTGCGGACGGCAGGAACGGGACGACCAGTGCAAAGAGCAGTTCGCTTTGACGGTAAATGGACGCAACGCCAACCAGAATCCCGCAGAGTACAAAGTCGCGCGCATGTTTGGATTTTGCGGCGACGAAAAGAGCCGAAAGGGCGAGCACCATCGCGGGAAGCTCAGTATTCAGCGCGTGCAGATCGCGCGGCAATCCAAAGCTATTGGCAATCATAAAGAAACTCAACCCGGACATCCAATCGGGGACGTCAGGGAAGAATTCGCGCACGAGCCGCAGGGTTAGATACAGCAGCAACAACCACAGTGCGAACGCGACGATTTGGAGCGCAAGCAGACTTTGGCCGAACAGTGCAAAGATCAGATAGTAAAGCGAGACGATGCCGGGTGGCTTGGTCGACCCCAGCAAATCCACTCCGGGATAGAGTCCGTGGCCGAGCGCTTGCGCGGCGACCGCATATTCGGCTTCATCGACGTTGTAAAAGACGGGATCAAAGAGCGAGAACCGACAAATCAGAAATGCCGCCGAAAAAACGATCCAAGCGGACCAAAACGTAAAGCGCCCGTTCGGGCGCATCATCGTATCCAGCGATAGAAAGTTTCGACGGCGTGTTCCCATCCGTGCCGCAACGCAAGCGACCACAGCGTGGTCGTGGGGACGAGCTCATCGACACCTTCCAGTCCGGCAATCGACGGTGCAAAATGTCTATCCATCGCACCGTAGATCATAACACAGAGATTATTGCGGCTTGCCAGCATCGCGGCCGACGTAAGTCGCGCAAGTTCTTGCTCAGCTTCGGGGCGAGTTTCGGCCTTTTGCAAAGTTTCTGTTGAAAATGCGACCCAGTTGATTCGCGCACGGGCAGCAAGTTTCAGCATTTGAGGTTCGGGCTGAATCAGCGCGGCAACTTCTTGGTGCGTGCCGGTGATTTTTTCTTGCCACTCAGCGACCGCATCAAGTTTCGCGCAGGGCCTGCCGTCATCGGAAATCAAGAAGCGATCCGGAGCCGAACCCAACGCACTCAACGCATCGAGCTGATAGAGCGACGCATGGACACACAACAGCGGAAGGCCGGGACGGTCGAAACGATTCAAGCTATCTCGATGTCCCGTGTCGGCGGGGACACCGACGATAAGACCGTCCGCACCGGCCTTTGAGCAGGCATAGGCGACGTCCAGATCGTCAAGCGAAGGAACCAGCGCCGCAAGACGCGGCAACAGTTCAAGCGAAACAAAGATACGCGGTTTCACCCGCCGTTAATTCCATACTTCTTGCGCAAGGCGGCGGCCACATGCGGCTGAACAAAAGTTTCTATCGTTCCACCCAGTCGGGCGACTTCGCGGACGATTGAGCTGTTCAGATATGTGTATTGCTCGCTTGGCATCAGGAAGACCGTCGTGATTGCCGGAGCAAGTACTCTGTTGGCCAAGGCAATTTGAAACTCATAGTCAAAATCAGAGACGGCGCGCAAGCCGCGGATAATGGCGACGGCATTTTTGCTGCGGGCAAAATCGACCAACAATCCGCTGCACGTGTCAACGGAAACTCCGGGCAGGTGGGCCGTACTTTTTTGAATCATCTCTTTTCGCTCTTCGGAGGTGAAGAGCGGAGATTTCTGCGAGTGAATAGCCAGCGTGACGATAACTTGATCGAACAGTCCGACGGCACGTTCAATGACGTCGAGGTGGCCGTAAGTAACCGGGTCGAAAGTTCCGGGATAGATCGCGGTCTTCATTCCGTGGAATTCAGTTTCTTGAAGATTTCGATTTTCATACCATCGTGCAGCCGGGTGACTTTGACGTCGTCCATCATCGCGCGGACAATCAAGATGCCTCGGCCGTGGTCTTCGAGAATATTTTCGGGCGAAGTCGGATCGGGAATGGCCGCTGTTTCAAATCCGGGACCGTAGTCGCGCACGGAAACCATCAAACCATCTTCCCGACAACTCACTTGGATTTCAACCGGGATTTCAATTTGTTCCTTGTGCGCGTGCACAATGGCATTCATCACCAATTCGGTGACGCAGATGCCGATATCGGCGAGGGCGTCTTCGTTGAAGCCTAACCTGACAGCGCAGGACTCAACGAAGTCGTCCACTTTTTCGATCTGGTCGACCGATGAGGGGATATTCAGAACTTCGGTTTTATGCGGTTGGTTCATACTTCACCACAGACAGTGTAAGGTCATCCATCGTCGCGTCCGGCGCGTGGAACAAGTGAACGTCATGACTGATGCGCCGGGCCAATTCATGCGCGGTGAGATTAGAATATTTCTCCACCAATTCGGCAAGTCTGTCTTCACCGAATTCTTCGTCGGCATCGTTCTTGGTTTCGGTGACTCCGTCTGTATATAGAAGGAGCACGTCACCGGGAATCAGCTCGATTTGATCCTGTTGGTAGCCGGCATCGGGAAGCACACCCAAGATGGGGCCGCCGTTGGAGAGCCAGCGCGGGGGTTCGCCTTTGCGATAGAGCAGCGGCGGATTGTGTCCGGCATTGGCGAAAGTCAGCACGTTGTACTTGCGGTTCAAAACGCCGTAGAAGGCCGTCACGAAACTATCGGGGGGATTGGTTTCGACCAAGAACTCGTTAACGCGCTTCAGGATTACTTCGATGGCGTAGTGAGCTCGGGATTCGATGCGAATACAGGCGCGGAAATTGGCCATAAGCAACGCCGCTGCCACACCATGTCCGGCCACGTCACTCATGATGATTCCGAGATCGTCGTCGGTGATAGGAACGAAGTCATAGTAGTCACCACCGACTTCGCTGGACGGGAAGTTCATGCCGCCGAGATCGTATGGAGAGAAGCGCGGCATAACTTTGGGCAAAAAGCTCGTATGGATTCTGCGAGCGAGGGCAAGCTCTTCGCCGATTCTTTGAGTGTGCTGACGTTCGCGGTCGGCGCGGGCACGTTCGAGCGCGACTCCAGCATGGCTCGCGAAAGTCATCAGAGTTCTCAAATCGCGGTCGCTGAAGGCATCGAGTTTGTTGGATTCCAAATTGAACGCGCCGATCAGTTCATCGCGCACGAGAATCGGAACGGCAAGTTCTGACAACGTAGTCGGTCTGACTTGCACGTAGCGCGGGTCTTCGCGGACGTCAGGGACGTAAAGCGGTTTTCCGGAGAAAACCACTGTGGCGACGATGCCCTCCCCCTGCTTGACGCCTTCCTGGAATTTTGTATAGACGCGGCGGCGCTGGGAGCTGCCATAGCCCGCAAGCATATCGACTTCAATTTGCTGCATCTCTTTGTTGAAAACAAAGATACCGGCGGCATCGAAGTCCACGACATTCCTGAGTGACTCAAGAATTGCGCGCAGCACGTCGCGGATTTCGGCGGCACTGGACAGCCTCATGCTGACTTCCTGCAGGACGGCGTTTTCGTGCCGTTCGCGTTCGAACTCGGCCCGCAGTTTCAGATATTCCTCGGCGGTACCGATGGTCTGCAAGAGTTCCTGCAACTGAGTCAGCCGCTCGGGCGAAACGGCACCCGAGCGGCTTTCGCGAATCATGTCTTGAGCCAGACGTTCCAATTCGTCCAGTGACGCAAGCGGGCGCGCGAATTCCGCACCCGGATCGGAGTTTCCGGGCAGCCGGAAGTCTGGGACAAGGGTATCAAGCAAATTAGTTGAAGCTCTTAATGGCGCTATCCACGGTATCGTGGCTGTCGAAGACGGAATTAAGTTTCGTAATGACGAGGAGGGATTGAATCTTGTCAGTCGTGCGGGCAAGTTTCATTTCACTTCCGGCATTTTTGAGGGTAGTATAAGCAGAAACGAGCAGACCGATACCGGAGCTGTTCATCCACTCTACTCCACCGAGATCAATCACGACATGTTTCATGCTGTTGGCGACGGCATGCTTCATGGCATCGTGGAATTGCGAGGACTCGGGGCCGCCCATAATCTTGCCCGACAATTCGACGATATAAACGCCATTCGATTCAGATGTCTTCAGTTTCATTGCTGCGAGGCTCCTTGAGCTGAATTTATGTTTGTTAGATTTGTGAACAGAGAACAATCAACCTTTATCGGCGGTTCGTGCCGTTTTCAGTGCGGCCGGCACGTCCGGAGCAAAGGTAAATACGGTATCGAATCTCGTCATGTGCAGGACGGACGAGACTTTTGGGCCGCACGCCACGAGAATCAGCAAGCCGTTAACGTTTCGCATGGTCGTGTAAGCAGAAACGAGCAGCCCGACTCCCCAACTGTTGAGCCAATCGACTCCGCTCATGTCAATGACGACCGCGCCGCTGCCTTTCTTGACGGCGTCGCGCACGAGATCGTGAAAGGTGTCAACCTCTGGTCCGCCCATCAATTTGCCGCTCAATTCGACGATGAACACGTCATCGTCCCATCGGGATTGCCATTGCATGAAATCGTTCCTTGGAGGTCTTATGGAGTATGAATTAGCTGCGCGTGCGGCGCAGATCAAGCAGAGCATCCACGAAGAACCTCTTGGTGGGGTCGTGATCAGGATGCAGTTGGATAGCTTTTAGAATTTCGAGTTCTTCCGCCGTCGGATTCATCAGGAGCATTTGCTCGTCGTCGGCGAGCAACTCCTGCAAACCGCGATAGAGAAAACCGTGTTTGGGAGACAGGCTGAGGTATCTGAAGACATCCGGGCCAAGGATCAATTCCTCGACACGGAGACTTAGGCCGGTGGCGAGTTTTTCAAGAAATTCGATAGTCGGCGAGGACCTCCCGTTCTCGACCAAAGAGAGGTACGATCGATTGACACGGACGGCCTTGGCCAACGCCTCTTGGGACATGTCGGCGGCCTTTCGCGCATTGTAGATACGCTGACCGATGTCGAGGGGAAGATCTTTATTTGGAGTCATAGTGACAAGGTACAAATGGCTTGTCAAATTGTCAACAAGACTATACTCTGGAGTCGGGGCCGTCGCACATACCGTTCAATAGCCGATAGCGGCACCGACGCCACGGCTGTCCGCAGCTCCAGTCCATCCGCCGCGAATGGTATCCGCTTGTATTGCCTGAACTCGGGACCTTGCAAGACCAACATCGACAGTGTGCCCCCTCTGTTCCAATCCAACGCGGACATCGAACGGATGTTCCGGCTCAACGAAAACCCGGTCCGGCATCCACTGCTGATGAATCCTCGGGAAATCGACGGCTTCCTGAATATCCATGCCATAGTCGAGGGAATTTACGATGGCGAGCAGCGTGGCCGTAATGATCCTCGGACCGCCTGCTCCACCGGCAAGCAGATAGGGTTTGCCGCCTTTGAGCAGAATCGTGGGGGACATGGAAGAGAGGGGTTTTTTGCCGGGCTCGACTTCATTGGCAGCCTTGCCCACTAAGCCGAAGAAATTGGCTTTTCCGGGCTGGGTAACGAAATCATCCATTTCGTTGTTGAGCAAGATGCCCGCACCGGGGACGGTGATCCCGGTGGCAAAAGGAGTGTTCACCGTGGCCGTCATGGAGACCGCATTTCCCATATCGTCGACAACACAGAAATGCGTGGTGTGATGTTCGATACCGGACATGAATTGCCACGGATCGCCGGGATCGGGCTTGGAGGTATGACGGGAGCGGGAAATTTTTCCGCGAAGTTTGTCCGCATACTCTTTGCTGATCAGAGCTTCGGTGGGAACGGGAGTGAAGACGGGATCGCCGAGGTATTCCGCTCGATCTGCGAAGGCATAGTTCATGGCTTCGGCAATTAAGTGCAGAGATTCGGAGGATCCGGCACCAAGATAGGAAAGTGGATAGCCTTCGAGCAGATTAAGAATCTGAATCAGGTGAATACCGCCAGAACTGGGGGGCGGCATCGAGATGATGTCGTAGCCGTGGTAAGTACCACGCACCGGATCGAGACTGACGGCTCTGTAATCAGCCAGGTCCTGTTTTGTCATCACGCCGCCGGACTTACGCATGAAGTCGGCAATCAGGTTGGCGGTTTCTCCGGTATAGAACTCGGCGGCACCGTGCTCTTGCATGCGCCGGAGAGTTTCGGCAAGATCTTTTTGCGGGAAGCGTTCGCCCACTTGGAACGGGGTACCGTCTGCGTGCAAATAGACGGCACTCGACCCCGGATCGCGGCTGAACCGTTCGGCGTAGTCTTTGAGAACTTCGCCGTAATATGCATCTACTATGAAGCCGGTATCGGCCAGCGCACGGGCAGGTTCGATCAGGTCAGCGAACGGCATCGTGCCGAATTCTTTAACCATGAGATCGAGAGCCGCGACTTCACCGGGAACACCCGCAGCCAGCGGAGAATAAAGCGAGAGGTCGGTGCGGTCATTTTTGTTTTGGGGCACGAACATCAACCGGGAGGCGCGCTTGGGGGCGACTTCCCTCCCGTCAATAGCTGCCTCACGACCGTCAGCCATGTGGAGAACGATGAAGCATCCGCCGCCGATACCGCTGGAATAACCTTCGGAAACGCCGAGAGCGAAGGCAACCGCGCAAGCTGCATCGACTGCGTTGCCTCCGGCTTCAAGGATTTGCAGACCTGCTCGCGTGGCATGCGAATCGGCGGACGCAATCATCACGTTTGGCGCCCATGCCGGACGGCGAGTCGCGGCCGCGGACAGATTTGAAAGAACAAATACGAGCAATACGACAGCGAGGAAGCTGTCACGAAAGAGTTTCAGCAAACCGGATTCTCCTTACGGCAGAGCACGAACTGAATAGTAACCGACAGCGTAGGTTTGAAGCACATTCACATGAGTAAAGCTGTTCGTTGCGGGTGTTCCTACGATCGTAGACAAGCCGCCGAACTCGGTGAAATACTCAACTTGGTAGGTCGAAGCACCCGGGACTGCCGCCCATTGGAGCTGAATGTCATCGCCGTCAGGCAAGATCGTCAGATCAAGCGGAGCAGGCAATTGAACTTGTGACGTCGCTTCAATGGGAATAGTCAAAGGCGAATTGTCGGGATCGTTGGACATGATAAGCAACCCGCTCAAGCTGGGATCTCCGCAAAGTTCGGCCCCGAGGAAGCTCAAGCGCAGAGTGTCGACGGAGTTTGGCGCGACAATTCCGGAAGTCGGGAAAACAGAAACCCAACGAGGTCCGAGTGCAAATCTGCGCGATTCGAAGTTCGCAATCCCTGCCTGATTGTTCAGAGCAGTCAGTCCAACGGTTTTGTCGGCATTCTGAATACCAATCGTGGCACTGGTCAAACGAATCGTGCCCATGTCGCCATAGAAGACGCGCGCTTCTCCGCGAGCTGTGAGCAGGAGCTGGAAGTTGTACGTGCCTTGATTGGGACTCGTACCTGCATGCACATTTTCAAAATGGACAGCAACCGAGTCGACACCGTTTTCCCAGAACCGCACGTTGGATCCGGCGTCTTGCGGTTTTAGGTCGTCCCACCACGGGAAGATTGCGGCCGCAGGTGCATTGCTCGAGGGCAGACTCTCGTTCAAGTATGCTTGGCTTGAGCCGTCGACGAAACTAATCCACCCGTTGGCATTGACCCAAAGCTGCGAATACTCTTGGCCGTAGAACGGAAAATCGAACGGCAGGGCAAACGGTCCGCGAGACTGATCACCTTCTCCCGTTCCCCACGTCAATTGAGTGCCTTGATTGGAAATCGGAAGCCACGAGTAGATTGGTCCACAGGGATCATTGGAATCTTGCCAACGATAGCCAAAGGCATCCGGACCACCGGTGTCGGTGACGGCCGTGCCGTTTTGGAACATCACTGAATAAACTAAGTCCGAGCCGCCGGAGTTTTCGACGACCACCGTTTGTTCGACAATATCATCAGGAGCGACGCCGACAGAAACGGAAGTCGGAGTGGTGCTGATGTTGGGCGGCGGGCCGACGTAGATATCGTCCACATACCAACCTTCGTCTTCCACGGCTACGTCCGTGACTTGACGGAACTGAATTTGAATCATGCTGCCAGGAGCATATTGGGTCAACGGAATGCTCACAGTTTGGAACCCACCGCTGGAACCGGTGTACGGTCCGGCGATTTGGTGTGTGCCTTCAGCATCGATCAATTCGACGAATCCGTAGTCGTATCCGAATTCGAGCAGGTAGCGCTGCGAGAAAGTCAAGACGGCATTGTCGCCCAGAAGAATCTCCGGCGACGTGAGAATAATATTGCTGCTGGCAGAGTACAGTCCAGTACTTTCGCTTCCGCTGTACCACGAATGAGTCGGGGACACGGCCTGACGAGTCGAGACATGCCACGGAGTACCGAGTCCGTCGGAAATCCAGCCGTTGTCACCGGATTCGACGTCATCAAAGAAGCTGGGGCTGCCGACGACGGCGGTGACTGACAGAGTCGTGTCCAAACCTTCGCCGGAGGTCAAGTGCAACTGACATGCAATCGCGCCGGGCGACGAAAAACCGCCGGCAACACTGAGCACAAATTCAGATGAGTTATCCGCGGAATCTCCGGGAGACGTCGCGGGCCAGCTTGTGACGCCGTTTGTCACGGAGACATTTGGCGTTGACGTTGTAAGAGTACCGCTTAGGACGCCGAGGTTTTGCGCGCCGGTGTTTTTCAGAGTGAACGTGAGCGACATCAGTTCGCCCGGTTCGACTACGCCGTTGCCGTTACCACTTTGCTCGTCTTGATTTTGCAGAATACGGCGAACTTGATAGTCAGGCGGGATCAAGTTCTCTGCATAGCGTGCCACAAAAATGTTGGCAGGCAGGTTTTCCTGCGCAAGCGGAGCGATACGATTTTGCGGGGGCCAGAAGCCGTCCGACGGTCCGCCGACTTCCGTTGTGAATGAGAAAATTTTCGGCTTTGTGGTTTGTTCTCCGTAGCACCAGTCATTCGCGTCGCCGTTCACGCCGTACAGCACGGCCCACGGCGGACCAATGGTGTAGTTGGCACCGTTGACTTGCTGAATGTAGATGCGCATGGAGTCAGCCATGGTGTGGAAGATGTCGTTGTCGGGACAAAACCCTCCTTCGTAGGCTTGCACTCCCCATGGATAAAGAATCAGATTGGAATACGTGTGGTAGTTCATCGCGACGATGAAATTGCGGGAGTTGACGAAGTCGCGCATGACCTGAGTTTCGGGTTCGGAAAAGGCCTCAATTCCGCGATACGTTTCCGAAGACGGAGTCGGCGAGGAGCCGCTGTTGTCATATCCCCAGTTGAAACCATAGTTGCGATTGAGGTCGACGCCGTAGCTCGTTCCGTTGTTGCGACGGTTTTTGCGCCACATGCCGCCGCCGTTGGAATTGGTGGTTTCATTATAGACATAGCCGTCGACGTTGACGCAGGGAACAAAATAGAATTCACGGTTGTCGACGAGGTAGGTCAAATCCGGATCTATGCCGTATTGCGACGTCAGTTGGTCCATGAACAAGAAGAGTACTTCCATCGCTGCAGGTTCGCGGGCATGATGCAGTGCGTTGTAGAAGAGTTCAATTTCGTCTTCGTCGACATCGGGATTGTCGCTGATCTTGATGCAGTAGATTTCACGGCCTTCGAGAGTCTGGCCGATGGAGAATTTTGCCGTCGTGATATTCGGGTAATTGGCATGCATCACATCGAGCGCGGCGTTGATTTCGGAATAGGTCTTGTAGCCACCCATCAAATCGAGATGGTCGTTGCTGGCCAAGCGGCGCGCGTAGAATTCTTCGAGGTCTTGATGAACGACATCCCAGCCATAGCCGCGACTCTGCAAGTAGTCGAAGTCGCCGGGCAAGGCTGCGACCAAGACTCCGGGTTCTTCGTCTTTGGGCAGAATATCGAGACGATCGTCATTAAGCAGCAGCTTTTCGTGGGCGGCGTCATGACCGAAGACTCTGATCAGGGCGTGGTGCGGAATGTTGGTGGCAGCTTGGGCCAGCAACGTGCCGAAAATGAGGACCAAAAGCGTGGACAACAAGCGAAACATGAGACACCTCATATCATCGTATATTCAGTTTATGTTTTGACAAGGGAGAAGTATTTTGAGCGGATTCATCCGGAGAGCCGGGCGCGTTTGCACCCGTCAAGGTCACGGCATAGATACGTTCGAGGTCTACCGGACGAATGAAAGTCCAATACGTGTCGGCAACAGCTTCGACAAAGGCAACAAACGTCGTATCATTCGGCAGAGCGGTCCAGATATCGTAACTGCCCAGCGGATGCGAGTGCCAATGAAGACTCAGAGAATCACCGGCGGCAAAGAGGACAGTGCGGGGTTCAAACGGAGTTCCGCCCTGCATAGACACTGCAAACTCTGTCACGGCAGCGGCAGGATCGGAGGATTCGATGTGCAGCGGCAAGGCCATGAGTCCCTGCTCGACCGAATTGTTTGCTACGCGAACCCGGATTTCGTTGACGCCAAACGGATCCACAACACCGCTGGAACCGGAAAGAATACGGACGGAAGAAGCCGAAGTGTCAGGTCGAATGATCCTGACGGTCATAAGACTGTCGACGAGCGTGCCGTTGTAAGAGAGTTCGAGATATTCCCCGACGAGACCGCCTTTGATGCCGACCGTTTTGAGATTGACAGACGACCGCATATGTTCGTAGACGAAATCTACGGAACCGTCCGGATAAAGAATAGCTTGGAAGGTGAGGTTGAAGCCGGGCAGTTCGCCATAGGGCCGGATCTCATTCCACTGCACAATCAAGCGGTTGTTGGCCTGATCATAGTACTCAAAGATTTCACCGGAGGCTTGCGGATTCAGGTCCGTCCAGAACGGCGCAATTGCATAGTAGGGGTCGCGTTCGTAGTTGAGATGGTCGTTGATGTAGTTTTTCGAATTCGACCAAAAGCTGATGAAGCCGTTGGAACAAACGCTGTACCTTTTGAAGGTGCGGTCGTAGAGCGGGAACTCAAACGGCAACGGGAGCGGGAAAGAAGTGGTATCGTCAAGCGCGATGCCGAGATTCGTACCGAAAGACTGGATGTCAACAAAATCGTAGTGGACACTCGTATCATTGTGCGAAGTGCGCCACGCATATCCGTAGATATCCGGCAGCCAGTCATCGAGTTGAGCGTCTCTCCGTTCGACCCGCGACGGGACGTGGCCTTTGGGATAGACCGGATAAACAGTATTGGGCGAATGGGCGCGCTGAGTTTGGCTCACTTGGTCGTTTGGTTCAGCGGACGCAGAATAGGCGAGCGGTGCGCTGCCAAGATTGTGGATGAACAAGGACGTGTCGACGGATTGCCCCGGATCCAATGCAAGCGAGAGAGTGGCAGGCTCCAAGACCAGCGAGGGAACTCCGGATGAAAGTTGTTCATCGGCGATGCGGATGGCTAATTCTTCTTCCACAGGAACTGCATAAGTTTCCCATGTGCCGTTGTATCCGTAGCGGACGTAACCGTCACCTGAAGCGCGGTCTATTCCTATCGTGCAGCTGTTGATTCGGGGGACGAGTCCATAGCGGAACTCCATGACGTTGTTGCCGCTCTGAGTGGGTACGACGGCTTGGTCATAGATGATCAATTGGAAACTTGCACTGTCCGTCGGGGGTGGAACTGATATGAAGTAAGGAACTTCGTGCCACTCGAACGTGTATGTGCCGCGCGCGGGATCGTAGTCGGAGAGAATTTGACCACCGAGGTTGTCACTGAAGTCATCCCAAAACGGAAAGAGCGCCGGAGTCAGGTTGTACGGCAGGGGCAAATTATTGAAGGCCGTAGCAAGTCTTAGAAAACTGACAATTCCGTTTGAGTTCAGGAAGATCCGGTCGTAAGATTGACCGTAATACGTGACGGTGAACGGCAGCGCGAGCGGGACATGTCCGTCGTCGGGTAAATTGTGGATGATGCCGCGTCCGCCTTCAGATGGGGAAACTGATTGATATCCGGGCGAAGGCCCGGCGGGATCGTTGCTGTCGCACAAGAAATAGCCGTAGGGATCTTCGGGCGAACATTGGAAGGCCGGATTGAGTGGAAGAACAACTTCGATATCCGTGATCGCACCAGCGAAGATCTGAACGTCGGGAACTTCGGTTGAGCCGCACGTTCCGCTGGAACACGCGACGACATAGGTTCCGGGATTCAGGGTCATGGTGAACCGGCCGTTTCCGTCGGTAATCACGGTGGGCGCACTGCCATCGGCGACGTCAACATAGGCACCAACGGCGGGAATGCCGCGACAATCGATGACATTGCCCGAAAGAATGCCTTGTGCGGTCGCGGTCAATGTCAATGTAACGTAGGACGTGTCATTCGGCAGGATATCCACGTTAGCGGTTTGCGGCAGGTATCCGTCGGCAATAACTTGCAGATCGAAGGGAAGGAACGCAGGCAACGGCAGGAGAAATTCGCCGGCTGAGTTGGAATGGGTATTTTGGGGGTGATTGACCAAGTCAACTTCCGCGGCGATTCCCGTGCCGAATTGATCTTGGACATGTCCGCGCACCCAACCCAGTCCCGTGAGCGCGGCCTGACAGGCCATGTAGGCATCGAGCATTCCGTATCCCGATTGATTGTCCAAACCGGGTTGATCGACGTCAACCGCCGTTAACATCAATAATTCGAGCAACGAATCGGGCGGCAGCAGCGGGTTTGCTTCAATCATCAAAGCGATTGTTCCGGCGGCGAGCGGAGCGGAAAACGACGTTCCACTGCTTGAGGCAAAGGAAGTTCCGAGATAAGTGGAACGCACGTTGCGGGCAGGAGCAATTAGCTCGGGCTTGATTCTGAGGATGGGGTCTTCCGAACAGGGAGTTGGCCCACGGCTGGACGAAACCCAAACGGAATCGATCACACTGTCCCATCCACCGACACAGAAACCTGAAACGAGATTGTCCGCACGATTGGCTGGATTTCGAATGGTTCCGGCGGGCGGGCCTTCGTTACCGGCAGACCACAGAACGGCAATCCCTGCGGCCTCGGCCAAGTCCATGGATTGGAACAGCACATTGTTGCAGGTTTCGATGCCGCCGTTGAAACCCCACGAATTCGATAGGACCCGCGGGACGTCATCGAAGGTAGACGGATTGCCGTCAGGATCGACGATCCATTGAAACGCCTGCAGCGCATTGGTAATCGTAAATCCGCCTTCGGCAACCGCTGCGGAGATGAACTGCGCATTCCATGCCACTCCGACCGTGTCATTGGGAACCATGCCGCATTGCAGCCCCATGGTCAGCGTGCCATGACCGTCGTTGTCACCGGGAGTCGACGTGATGGGTTCCACCAAGTCAAACCAGCATTGATCGGCAGGATACCCGTTGTTGCCGCGCCAGCGAGGCGAAAGTCCGGGATGCGAACCGTTGACGCCAGAGTCGAAACTCGCCAAGAGGACGCCGACTCCAGTGAGACCGAGCTCCCACGCGCTTGGAGCACGAATGTCCAAGAGCGACGTTGAGACGCCTTCGTCCAGAGAACGTCTGCGGTCATCGATTTGCGGTTGTGAAATGGGAATCAGTTCGAGCGGCAGATCCCGTTCGAGGGCAACGTCGGACCACTCTGCAAGCAGGGGAATTAATTCAGGCGAGCAGTCGAAGGAGATGGCGTTGGCCACCCAGAAAGAGCGGATATTCTTTATCTCGTAACTTTCAGCAAGCTCCGCAAGCCTCTCCAGGACGGGGGCTTGCGTGGTCTTGGCATGAGCCTGTGCTGCTTCAATTGCCAGTTTGTGCCCGTCTTTGAGGGACAAGGATCTGCCGGCGATGCTGGTGACCTGAGGGATGACCGAGTTTTCCGGTTCGAGGACGACCAGTACGGGTTCGAGAGGGGACGCGAAAGCAGAAGTCGCTAACAGAAGAAATGCCCAAAAGAGTCTCTTCTGCAGCCAGTATTTCCGAATGTGAGTGAAGATGTCCAAAAATATCGACGTCATTGTCCAAACCTGTCCACGAAATCTCTAAAATATAGTAAATTCAAGGGGCGAACTCCACACCCCAAAGTGTGTTCTTGAAGATGATTTAGGGTCGAAGCTCTTGCTTTTTGCCGGAATTGTCGTAACTTCATGCAATCAAAACTATTGAAATCTCTGTGAATAGACGCCACAAATGGCCAATTGCGCACACGTTGCCCATGTTCATCTGCCTCTTTTGGGCTCATGCGGCAACTGGCAAAGTGCCCGACTCCTCACCCTTGGAAGTCTATGAGTCCCTGTTTGATACACTGATGGGACATCACTATGCAGCGGCGGACAGTCTGTGTGCAAGCATCGATCGGAAGTGGCCTGGACACCCGGCGACGGACTATGGCCGGGCCAGTGTCATTTATGCGCAACTATGTGATTTTGAAGACACTACGGGCACTGCAGAGTTGGAGAGATTTGCGGAGAATTGCATCGAAGGCTGCGAACAGTGGGAAAGGCGGAATAGAGACAGCGCGGCTGCGGAACGGGAGTATCTTGAAGGGGCGGCTTATTCAGTGTCAGGGTTGATTCGTCACAAACAGGGGCGAACTTTGGACGGAATTCGGCGACTCATGGCCTCACGACGGCACTTTGACCGCGCGATTGAAATTGATCCGGAATTCTATGATGCTTATGTGGGTCGCGGAGCCTACAGATATGCAGCCGCAACGAACCTAAGCCTGCTCAGGTGGCTTCCCGGAGTGCCGACAAAACGGCAAGGTTGGTCCGACTTGGAAATCGGTGCCAGCCAGTCTAAGTTCTCACGATACGCGGCGATAAGCGCGATGGTTTGGTTTGTTTTGGATGACGAAAAGTACGAGCTTGCCGACAGCATGGTGAAGGCAGGACTTGCCAGATTTCCCGACAGCCGTAGTTTTCTGATTCCCAAACTATCATTGGAGAAAAAGACGGGGCAATGGGAAGACGCACGACAGACCGCCTTGAATTTGCTGAATCAATTTCAGCATCTTCCATTTGATAACGGTTACGAAGAGATTGGACTTTACAGAACATTGATGGATTGCTCGGATATGCTGGGAGACAGTGCGGCCGCGGAGGATTACGCGAGACTTGGTCTGCAAGTTGAGGCGACTCCTTATGCTCTCGACCGACGGGACGATACGCTGGACGCACTGAGAGCCCGGCTAAACACGGAGCAGTCCCGTTGAACAGTGAGGCAACGATTTTGAAACGAAAGGTCATTCACCGCGCGGATTCACGAGTGCTCGACCGGGTCGGACGACTGGCGGACGAGCATGGGCTCGAGCTTTATGCCGTGGGTGGATTTGTCCGGGATAGATTGTTAGGCAAGAAGGTCAAAGATATTGACTTCTCGGTGATCGGCGACGCGGTGGGATTCGCGAAGCAGGTTGCGAAGGAGTTTGGTGTTCGCGATCCGGTTTTGTTTGAGAGATTCGGAACAGCGATGGTGCCGTATCGAGGGTATCAATTGGATTTTGTCACGGCGCGAGCGGAGTCGTATGAGATACAATCACGCAAGCCGAAAGTGTGGGAAGGGGCACTGGAAGATGACCTCGCACGGCGGGATTTTACGGTAAATGCGCTCGCGGCAAATCTGAACGAGGGCAGCTTCGGTGAATTGATCGATTTGTACGACGGTATCGGCGACCTTGGACGCAAAATACTTAGAACACCGAAAGAACCTGAGCTGACTTTTTCGGAAGATCCTTTGAGGATAATGCGGGCCGTGAGGTTTGCCGCGCAACTTGAGTTTGAAGTTGAACCTCAAACCCTCGCAGCGTGCCGGGTTATGGCTCCGAGGCTCAAGATTGTTAGCCAAGAGAGAATCACGGACGAATTGCTGAAACTTTTGAGCGCGGCCAAACCCTCGATTGGCTTGAGGTTGATGTATGAAACCGGTGTGATGGGAATCGTGTTCAAGGAGATAGCGGACTTGTCAGGCGTCGACCAAGTCGGGCAGCACCATCACAAGGACGTGTTCAACCATACGCTGCTCGTGGTGGACCGGATTGCCGAGTTGACGGACGTGCCGGTGATGAGAATGGCGGCCTTGGTCCATGATATCGCCAAACCCCGGACAAAGCGTTTTTTTCCGGATCAGGGTTGGACATTTCACGGCCACGAAGACGTGGGCAGCCGGATGATGAAGCCTATCGGACGGCGGCTGAAGCTGCCTGAGAAGACTGTGGATAAGTTGGTCAAGATGACGGCACTGCATATGCGGCCGATTAATTTGACCCGGGAGGAGGTGACGGATTCGGCTGTGCGTCGGCTGATTGTGGACGCAGGGGATGATTTAGAAGATTTGCTGACCCTTTGCCGAGCCGATATTACCTCAGCTAACCCTAAGAAAGTCAAGCGTTACCTAACCCAGTTCGAGAAGTTGAAGACGCGGATTGGTGAGGTGATTGAGGGGGATCAACTGCGGGCCTTTCAGAGTCCGGTGCGGGGAGATGAAATTATGCGGATTTGCAACCTCTCCCCCGGTCCTATAGTCGGAAAGATTAAGGATGCCCTTGAAGAAGCGATTCTCGAGGGCAAGGTTCCCAACGAGCACGATGCGGTGCTCGACTACCTCTACGAAATCAAAGATCAGTATTTGGAGTCCAAGGCGTGCGGAGAATAATTTGGTGGGTGATGATATGGGGTATGGTTTGTGGTGGTGCGCAGGCCGCGGAGCGGACGATGCTGGTGAACAGCGAGACGCCGCTTTCGCTGGATTCGCTGGTAAAGATAGGTCTCATGAACAATCCCCAAGTTCGGCAATCGGAACTGACAAAACAACTAAACCGTCCAGGCGACTTGGCGGCAATCGGAAGATTTTTGCCGACGATTTCGTTGGGATTGGATTTTTCTGAGTCGCAATTCGAGAATCGTACGTTCCGCAATCCGGATGGAAGCGTTTCGACACTGCCGGTGACCTTTGAGGATGTTGTGATTGTTCCGGATTCCAACGGAATGCTGACGCTGGACACAATCACCGTCACTCAGAATCCGACGGAAGGAAAGTCACGCTCGAGTTCATGGAACGTGAACGCGAACTTGTCTTTGTTCGAAGGCGGGCAGAGAATATTTCTCTATCGAATCGCACAAGCTCAGAAGAAGATCAACACACTGTCGGTTGAAGAGGCTCACAAGACTTTGACAAGAAGCGTGGCGCAACAGGTCGTGGGTGTGTTGACACTTGAAAAAGTCGTGGCTTTGAACAAGCGGCTGCGGGATCAGCGTAAGGACGCCTATGATTTGGCGAAAGCACGGTTTGACGTGGGTGCAGTGACTGAGTTGGACGTTTTGCAGGCAGAAATTGAACTGGGTACGGCGGAGAATACGATTGTGAGTTCGGAACGCGAACTTGAGAATCAACGTGAAGTCCTGAATCAGACTTTGGGAATTGATTTGCGAAGCAGGTTCGCGATTGCCGAAGACGGCGGAATCACTCCGTATCAATTTGAACTGGACAAGCTGATCGACGAAGCATGGCAGAACCGGACGGATTTGGAGATAGCGATGCTTCAGGCGAAGCAAGCCAAGGATAACGTCAAGTATTCGCGCGGTGCATATTTGCCGCGGGTTTCGATTGGCGCATCGCGCACGGCCAGTGAACAATCGGGAGCGGATCAGGCCTTTACATTGGACCCTCGCAACCGCAATACGACTTACTATTTGAGCTTGAATTGGAATATTTTCGACGGATTCGCGCGTGAGTACGACGTTGCTTCGAAGAAAGTAGCTTTGCGGCAGGCAGAGGAGACCGAACGCGAGCTGAAGCTGTCGGTGGACAGCGGCGTGCGCAAGGCATTCCGGGATTTGGAAACGGTTTACGACCAGATGCAGACGACGAACCGGAACAGAGAGCTTGCCAACCGGACGTTGGAGCTGGAGCGCGAGCGCTACAGACTGGGAGCGACCTCGGCTCTGTCGCTGCGCGACGCTCAGGTGACCTATGAAGGCGCCGAGACGGATCATTTGCAGAAGGAGCTGGAATATCAGTCGAGTCTGATTGCGCTGGAATTGGCTGTGGGGAAGAGCCTTCGGTAAGGGATGAAGGCAGAAGGACGAAGTCAGGAACGGCGGCTCAAATGAGTCGCCGTTTTTTGAGCGACTGGCGGTGTCGGAGACTCGGACTTTGCTTGACTTGATCAGCCTGCTCTGTGGGGCCCTGCGGGATGACGGGTGTTTCGCATGTTTGGCTCACTCTTAGTGATTGTAACCGCACTTAAAAAGATCCTTCACTACGTTCAGGATGACAAGTGTTTGGCTTCTTGGACTTCGTGGAAGTTGGTCGGCCTTGTTCGTAGGTACTTGCTCAAATAGCAGAAGGGGTACCTGCAGGAGGTGCCGCCGCAAGTCGTGCAAAGTGAAGAGCAGGGTACCCACACGCTTGATGATCGGTTCCGTTTCATCGACATAGGTCCTTACAGAGGACGACAGAATCGAAACAAGCCTTCAAAGATCGTTATGTGGAGGCGGCGACGCAAAAACCGCTTCACAAACGGTTGCAAGTTATTGGAATTTCGTGTATTATATAGGCTTGGGTTAATTCCCAAGCCTTTGTTTTTATTTGTTAGTCGAACATTACGCGGAGCAACTGGGTGTCTGATCGGTTATTTAAGGCTATTGAGGAGAGGGTTCAGTTGGTGCAGGACTATGTCCTCCACCCCCGGTACGTGAATTTATTTTCGCCCGAGGATATTCGGGAAGCGGTGACGTGCTATTTTGAGTCTGGCGGCAAGCGGTTGCGTCCGGCGGTCATGCTGTTTTGCTGCGGAGCCGTGGGCGGCGAAGAAGAGAAGGCCATCAGCGCGGCGGCAGCGGTGGAAATTTTCCACACATGGACGCTGGTGCATGACGACATCATCGACCGCGATCCGATGCGGCGCGGCGCCCCTACCGTACATGAGCGGTTTGCCAAGAAGCCGTCGACGATTGCGCGGTTCGGCCAGAACGGCGATTCGGAACACTACGGGATCTCGATAGCGGTGCTGACGGGCGACGTGCAGCACGGCTGGGGAATCAGTTTGATGACCGAACTGACACGCAAGTTCGGGATTGCGGCGGACGTGACATTGACTCTGATCAACGAACTGGACACTCGGGTGCTCTGCACGCTTGTGGAAGGCGAAGTGTTGGACGTACAGTATTCCAAAGAGCCGATTGGAAGTTTGACGAGTGAACAGATCGAAGACATGCTGTGGAAGAAGACCGGCGCGCTCTATGAGTTTGCCGGAGCTTCGGGAGCAGCGATCGGACTCAATACTCCGGATCTGAAACACTCGCTCGTGCGCACGCTGGAACAGTTTACGAGCGCATGCGGCGCGGCGTTTCAGTTGCAGGACGATATTCTGGGTATCATTGGCGACGAGAAGCTCTTAGGCAAACCCGTGGGAGCGGATATTCGCGAGGGCAAGCGGACCGTAATCGCGCGGGAGTCGTGGGTTCGGGCAGACGACAAACAAAAGAAACTGATCGACGAAACGCTGGGCAATGTGCACGCGTCGCAGGATCAGATCGAAGAAGTAACAAAGCTGTTTGTCAGCTTGGGGGGTATCGAAGAAACAGCGCGGCGCGCGCGGGCGCATGTGGAGCGCGGGATGAAATTTTTGGATCCGCTGCCGCAGACGAAGTACCGTGATTGGCTTGCGGATTGGGCGCATTTGATGATTGAACGAGAATTCTAAACTATGTGGCTGGCCACGCTCGCAGGAACGATAATCTATTTGGATACGTCTGTGATTGGGCAGACGCTCTTGGGTCAGCCGATTGTGGCATGTGTGCTGTACGGAATTTTGGTCGACCGGCCCGAAGTGGGTTTGTTCTTCGGAGTCTTGTTTGAACTTTTGTGGTTGGCCAATTTGCAGATTGGAGCCGCGAAATTCGCGGAAGGAAACGTCGGTGCCATCATTGCGACGGCGACAGCCGCGAGTGTCGCGCCTTCTGAAGTGACCGGCGAACCGGCGTGGATCGTATTATTATTATGTACCGCATTGGGATTAATTTTCGCGCACGTGGGACGCGAACTCGCACCGATTGTGCGACGAACGATGAACGGCATCTCGGCGCGGTTCGTTGAATCGTATACCGCAGGAAAATCCGGCGGACGTGAAATACTTGCGGCACTTGGAGTACACGTGCTGGCGGGAGCATCGCTGACTCTCTTGGGAGTCACGGTAGGACATTTTGTGCTGCGGCTTTACTTTGGGCAGTTTTATCCGCTTGGTCCGGGCGAGAGTATTGTTACAAGCACCGATCCGTTGTGTTCGGGAATGTGGCCGGGGCTTTTGGGAGCCTGCGCGGCCGCATCACTTTTGCAATTAGTGTCGCGCAGGGATTGGATTTGGAGTCTTGTGGTTGGGGGACTTCTGGGCTGGGTGCTTTTATGAGTGACGCGCCCAAACGTACGACGATTTTACTGCGCTCGCTGGCTCTGCAACTATTCTTGAATTACAAGACGATGCAGGGGCCGGGCTATTTGATGTCTCTCAGATCAGAGCTTTCCGACCACGATCCGGAGAAAACGCGGGCGGCGGGCAGTTTCATCAATGGGCACCCGGTGTTTTCAAGTATTGCACTCGGGGCATTGGCGAAGCGTCTGCGCGGGTCCGTGGACGCTGCGGCGGCCGCTGATATCTCTGAATGGAAGCGAACGCTTTCGACGCCGCTCGGATCCATCGGTGACAGTCTGATATGGGAACGCTTCAAGCCTGCGCTGCTTGCTTTGGCCGCAGGAATTCTGTTGCTGGGGAGCAACATTGCCGAAGGTTTGTGGGGCTGGCTTGTGCTGTTGATGATGCTAACTTACAATTTGGCGCTTTGGAATTTCCGCAACTGGGGATTCGAGCGGGGATTCGAGTTGGGCGAGACTGTCAGCGAGCTTGCCCTCCACCCTGCTCTGCCGAAAGTCAGAAAGTTCCTGCGCGTACTGGGGATCGTCGCCGCGTCACTGGTCATCGCGGGAACAATAAAGAGTTCGCTCGGTCCAAGTCCCACGACGTGGATGCAGTTCTGCGCAGGATTTTTGCTGATGTTGGGCGCGTCGAAATTGCGGCTGAATACGTTGACCGTCGCATTTTTTGCGATACTCTTTTCATTTGGAATTTACTTTTTGAATACTCAAACACATCTTTTGCCGTGATCCAAAAAGAAGTCACTTTGCTGAACCGTTTGGGACTGCATATTCGTCCCGCCGCACAGTTAACCAAGATAGCCGCCAAATACAAGTCGGATGTTTACTTATTGAAGGACGGCATGCGAGTCAACGGGAAGAGTATAATGGGAGTGATGATGCTCGCGGCGGCGCGCGGGAGTTCGTTAACATTGGAAGTCATCGGCGAGGATGAGCAGCAACTGTTGGACGAATTGGTCATTCTGTTCGAAAACAAATTCTACGAGGAGTAGACTCGTGGTTACCGGGGACAAAAAGAAGGAACAGATCCTGCGCGGGATACCGGCCTCGCCGGGAATTGCCATTGGCATCGCGCATAAGATGACTCACGACGAGCCTGAGGTGTTGCCGCGAAAATTGGCGCCGTCTGAAGTTCCGCAGGAGCTGGCGCGGTTTGACGGCGCACTGTCGAACACACGCGCCGCGATTGAGCGGTCGCGGGAACGTGCATTGGACGTGGCGGGAGTGGCCGTGGGCAAGATATTCGACGCGCACTTGATGATTTTGGAAGACGAGGTTTTTCAGGACCAAGTTCGAGGAAGAATCGCGCGCGAGCAGTTTGACGCGGAGTATATCATCTACGATTCGTTCAGTCACATGATCGAAGTGATCAGCAAGTCGGCAGGCGAGATATTCCGTGAACGCGCGGCGGATTTGCGGGACGTGCGGACGCGACTCTTGCGATTTTTGCGCGGCGAAGGCGACGTGATTCCCGATCATCCGACGCACGAAGTGATTTTGGTGGCCGAAGATTTGTCACCGACAGAAGCACTGAATCTCGACAAGAAGCTCGTTCATGGTATTGTGACCGACGTGGGAGGATTGACATCGCATACGGCGATCTTAGCGAGAAGTTTGGATATTCCAACGATTGTGGGCTGCGGTGATGTATCGGAGCGAGTGCAGGACGGCGACTCGATCATATTAAACGGAAACAGCGGCAAGGTGATTCTGCATCCGTCTGACGAGTCTTGCATCGAATACGACGAGAAGCGCGAGCGGTTCCGGAGTTTTCAGAGGTATTTGGCCGACATCAAGAACGATCCGGCGATGACTTTGGACGGTGTGCAAATCGACTTGTGGGGGAACATTGAGCTTCCTCGTGAAGCCGAATCCGTGCTCGAACACGGCGGATTGGGCGTGGGACTTTTTCGCAGCGAGTTTTTGTTTTTGACGCGCGAAACGACGCCGACTGAAGACGAGCAGTTTGCGATGTACGACAAAGCTGCTGAGATCATGGCTCCGCATCCGGTTGTCATTCGCACATTCGATTTAGGCGGCGACAAGTACCACGCGGGAATCAACATCCGCGAGGAAAAGAATCCATTCTTGGGCTACCGTGCGATTCGCGTGTCGCTGTCGCGGCGGGATTTGTTTCGCTCACAACTCAGAGCGATTCTCCGGGCATCGGCGCGCGGCAATGTGCGGGTGATGTTTCCGTTCGTAACGGGATTCGAAGAGTTGCGGGAAGCAAAAGTCGTGCTTGAGGAAGCGAAGAACGAACTTAATCAACGTAAGATCGCCTTTGATCCCAAGATGAAAGTCGGGATCATGGTGGAGATTCCATCGGCCGCAGTGATGGCGGATCGACTCGCCGACGAGTGCGATTTTTTCTCGATCGGCACGAACGATTTGATTCAGTACACAGTGGCAACGGACCGCGCGAATGAGCAGGTCGCTTCGTACTACCGCAGCTATCATCCGGCCGTGCTGCGCCTGATTGAAATGACCATCAAGGCGGGCGAGAAGAAGAACGTGCACGTGGGGATTTGCGGAGAATTGGGAGGATCGCCTGCGGCGACTCCGCTGTTGGTGGGTCTGGGGATGCGCGAAATTTCCATGACCGCGGCGATGATTCCGGAGATCAAGAAAATCATTCGCAGCATGACTTACGAAGAGTGCAAGAAGATCGCGAAGAAGGCCATGAAGATGAACACATCGCAGGAAGTGTTGAACTACATGAGCGGTGAATTGAAAAAGAGATTTGCGGATCTTCCGATTTGGTTCTCTTGACCAGCGTAGACGCTGGACCCAGTGCGCTTCGCCAAGAGCTGTGAGTGATCGATTTTCTTCTACTACCGCCGGCCTCCGGCCGTCGTTTCCAGAAAATTCTCGGCTCATCCCCTGCCGGAGGCAGGGAAGTAGTAGATTGAGTTAACTTTTTTCAGAAGCTACCTAAGTCTCCTCAAGACTGCCACACAGATTCTTGGGGGAGAGCAGAACGCTACTAAGCGGGCGGAATGCCTTCCGCCCCTACAACAAATGACTAAACAACGATGACGATAACAACCAAAGCGATTCAACTTACAGAAACACGACTGAAACAGCTTGACCCGAGCGATATGCTGGGCAAGACTTTGGAACTTGATACACAGATTCAACGCGGAATTGAGATTGCGGACGAGTTTTTGCTGCACAACAGACTTCGTCCGGAGCCGCTGCTTGATTGGTTTGGGCTGGGCGGCAGCGCCGTGTCGGGGGACTTGTTGCAAGCCTTTGGGATGGAGCCACCTGCGGTGGATGCGCGGATATTCGTGCGCAGGCACATGCGGCCGTCTCAGTTACCGCGACTGGTGTGCAGCTATTCAGGGAATACTGTCGAGGCCGTGCATGCTCTGACGGAAGTTGACCACAGACAAGTTTGGCTGGCAGTTTCGAGCGGCGGACGGCTCGAACAAAAAGCACACTCGTCGGGAATTCCGTTTTTGAATCTTCCCGGTGGCTATCCACCCCGCGCGGCCGTGGGATTCTCTTTGGGAGCGATCCACCGGCTATTTCAGAGAACGTACGATTTCATGGACCCGGCGATAGACAAGTGGCCCTTGAAGAAGCTGGCCGAAGACGCCGAGCGCTATGCGAAACTCACACGCGAAGAGAATCCCGCGCTGGATTTGGCCGTGAAGCTGGTTGACCGTACGCCGTCGATCTATACTTGTGACGGCCTGTTGGGTCCGGCGCTGGCATTCCGGTTTAGAGCTCAGCTTGCCGAAAACAGCAAAGTTTGGTCGCATGCGTCGGACTTGCCGGAACTTGCCCACAACGAAGTCGAAGCCTTCGCGCATTTGGCGCAGGTGCTGCCGCCGCCGATGGTGATTTTTCTCGGGGAATGGGCCGCGGGCAAGACGTTTTCTGATCCGCGTCCGGCGATGGAAGAGATGCTTGAAAAGATGGGCGTATCGACACTCAGGCTTGATCCGACGGAACTGTTCGGAAGCGGGAGCCGTTTAGAACATGGCATCCGTCTGATGTTATTGATGGATGCTGCGACCGTGTACCTCGCGATCCTTCGCGCAGAGGACCCCATGGAAATCCCGAAGATTACAGGGCTTAAAAATCTCCTTACCGGGGCTTGATTAATACGAGGGAAATCTGTAGATTACAAGACTTTAAGATTCCCAAACAGCCTCTGTGAAAGCAATTATTCCGGTCGCGGGAGTCGGCTCCCGCCTTCGGCCCCACACCTTCACCCGGCCCAAAGTTCTCCTCAACGTGGCCGGGAAACCCATTCTCGGACATATTCTCGATCACTTAGTTGCCTCTGGTATTGACCACGTCACGCTTGTGGTGGGTGCGATGGGCGATTTGATAGAGAGGTATGTCAGCGAGAACTACTCCATTCCTTCAGAATTCGTCGTACAGCATGAAGCCCGCGGGCTTGCTCATGCCGTGCATCTGGGATTGACGCCTGAAGATCAGGAAGTGCTGGTCATATTAGGTGACACGATTTTCGAATTCGACTTGCAAGGAGTTTTGGCAAACAGCGGGACGTCGGCCATCGGCGTAAAGACGGTGGATGATCCGCGCAGGTTTGGCGTGGTTGAAACGCGGGACTCGATGGTTACCCGCTTGGTGGAGAAGCCAGAAAATCCGCGGTCGAACTTGGTAATCGTGGGAATATATTTGATACGTCAGGCGCAGGCTTTGAAGTCGGCGATTGAAATGCTGTTCGAGCGCAATTTGACGACTCGAGGGGAGTTTCAGTTGACGGACGCACTGCAGTTGATGATCGAGCATGACGTTCCGATCTCGACTTTTGGGGTTGAGAATTGGTTTGACTGCGGCAAGCCTGAGACGCTGTTAGACACGAATCGCCATTTGCTGAACACCCGCAGCGGCAAGACAGTCGAGCAACGCGACGGTGCTGTGATTGTACCGCCGGTATTTATCCATCCGGACGCCATCATCGAACAGGCGATAGTCGGGCCGCACGCAACGGTCGGAAAAGGCGCGAAGATCCGCAATGCGATGGTGCGTGACGCGATATTGGGGGAAGGGGCACACGTCGAGGATGCCTTGGTAAGCGGATCGCTGGTTGGAAACAACGCGGTGGTGAAAGGCAATTTCCACCGCTACAATCTTGGTGATTCGAGCGCGATCATCGAAGGCGGCCGGGACGGCGACGAACTTTAGAACAATTTTGTTTAACCATACGACGGAGCAGCAGCACTCAGAATGAGCACATTTGTCTTTTCCAGTGAGTCGGTAAGCGAAGGACATCCCGACAAGATAGCGGATCAGATTTCGGACGCCGTGTTGGACGCGGTGTTGAAAGATGATTCGATGGCCCGAGTGGCCTGTGAGACGTTCGTGACGACGGGCATGGCCTTGGTCGGCGGAGAAATTTCAACACACACCTACGTGGACATTCCGGCGTTGGTGCGCAGTGTGATCAAGGACATCGGATACACCAACGCGGCTTACGGATTTGACTATGAAACGTGTGCGGTGATGACGACGATTGACAAGCAGAGCCCGGATATTGCTCAAGCAGTCGACAAGGACGGCGCGGGTGACCAAGGGATGATGTTCGGCTACGCGTCGAAGGAAACGCCGGAGATGATGCCGTTGCCGATCGTGTTGTCGCACAAGCTCGTTCACGAACTGGCGACTATCCGCCGCGCGGGCAAGCTGCCTTATCTGCGTCCCGATGCCAAGTCGCAAGTTTCGGTGCGCTACGTCGACAACAAGCCTGTGGAAATCACGGCCGTTGTGATTTCGACGCAGCATGATCCCTCCGCCGATCAGAAATTGATCGAAGCGGACATGAAAAAAGAGTTGCTCCCCAAGGTGTTGGAAGGCTACAAAATGGCCGCCGATGCAAAGGTCTATATCAATCCGTCGGGCAAGTTTGTCGTCGGTGGACCGCAGGGCGACGCGGGTTTGACGGGCCGTAAGATCATCGTCGACACGTACGGCGGCTGGGTACCTCACGGCGGCGGCGCATTTTCGGGCAAGGATCCGACGAAGGTTGACCGTAGCGGTGCTTATGCGGCGCGCTGGATCGCCAAGAACATCGTAGCCGCGGGATTGGCGGAGCGCTGCACGATACAGTTGGCTTACGCAATTGGTGTTGCACAGCCTGTATCGATTATGGTTGACACGCACGGCACGGGTAAGATGGCCGACGAAGAAATCGAGAAGAAGATCCGCAAGACGTTTGACATGACGGTGCGCGGGATCATCACGGCGCTTGACTTGCGCCGTCCAATCTATCGTAAGACGGCCGCCTACGGGCACTTTGGCCGCAGTGAAGACAGCTTCTCCTGGGAGAAGACGGACAAAGTGAATTCATTAGCATAAAAGAACGGAAGTACATGGCAACAGCAACCAAAGTCAAGAAGGCTTCTGCCGCCGCGAGTGGTCCGAGCCACCACGTGGCAGACGAAAGTCTTGCTCCGAAGGGGAAAAATAGAATTCTGTGGGCCGACCGGGACATGCCTGTGTTGGCCGAAATCCGCGCTCGATTCGAAAAAGAGAAACCCTTGAAGGGTCACCGCATGTCGGCGTGCTTGCATGTGACGGCGGAGACTGCGAATCTGGCGCGCACACTGAAGGCCGGCGGCGCGGACCTCGTGCTGGTAGCATCGAATCCGTTGTCAACGCAGGACGACGTCGCGGCTTCGCTGGTGAAGGATTTCGGAATTCGCGTCTACGCCATCAAGGGCGAAGACAACAAGACCTATTACCAGCACTTGGACGCGGGTATGCGGCACAATCCGTCGATCACGATGGACGACGGCGCGGACCTCGTACACGGATTGCATACGACTCACGTGGAATACAGCGAGCAGATTGTGGCGTCGCTTGAAGAAACGACGACGGGTGTGATTCGTCTGAAGGCTCTGCACAAGGACGGCAAGCTGAAATTCCCGGTGTTTGCCGTGAACGACGCTGACACGAAGCATCTGTTTGACAACCGATACGGAACGGGTCAGTCGACGCTTGACGGTATCATTCGCGCAACGGATGCTCTGATCGCCGGAAGCGTTTTTGTCGTCGCGGGTTACGGTTGGTGCGGCAAGGGTCTGGCGATGCGCGCAAAGGGACACGGCGCGGATGTGATCATCACGGAAATCAATCCTGTGCGTGCTCTGGAAGCCCGTATGGACGGATTCCGCGTGATGCCGATGGCGCAGGCTGCTCCGATCGGAGACTTTTTCTGCACGGTGACGGGCAACATGCACGTGATTCGTCCGGAACACTTCAGCAAGATGAAAGACGGCGCGTTCGTCTGCAACAGCGGTCACTTTGACATCGAACTCGATCTGAAGGGCTTGGGCGAAATCGCCAAGCGCGTCGAGAAAAACGTGGTGCCGTTTGTGGACCGTTACACGATGAAGAACGGCTCAGTAGTGAACATCATTGCCGAAGGCCGCCTCGTGAATTTGGGCGCGGCGCACGGCCACCCGGCTTCGGTAATGGACATGAGCTTTGCGACGCAGGCTCTGACGACCGAACACGCGATCAAGAACGCGAAGAAGCTCACGGTCGACGTTCACGACGTGCCATCAAGCATTGAAGATTTTGTCTCGACGTTGAAGCTCAAAACGATGGGCGTCAAGATCGACAAGTTGACTCCGGACCAGAAGAAATATCTGGCCGCTTGGGAGATGGGAACGTGATGTTTTGTCCACACGACAAGACGAACAAAAGACGGGGCATGCTCCGTCTTTTGTTTATATGGGCGATGACATTTGTGGCAGGATGTGAATTGCCTCAGCAGCCGGGCGATATGTGGTGGAACGTGGATTTGTATGTTCCATTTGGCGTGCGCACGTACGGTGTGTGGGATTTGGTGGACGCGGACACGACATTGCGGCGGGTTGGTTCGGGAATTGGGATGGATGAAGACAGTTCGGTCTACTTCAGCGCGTGGACGGACATCTCAGCTCCGGTCAGGGACTCGCTCTACGTCAAGCCATTGGACCTGACGATTCAACGACTGGTGAACGCGATAGAGTCACCGCTGGATTACGATACGGTACTGCAATATTCTCTCGGCCAACTGAATGCTGACATCGCATCGCTTCACGGCACGACTCAGAATTTGCCTGTACACATCCTCAACTATGTGATGCATCTGCCGCTGCCTGCGGGGTATGACAGTCTGGTCGTGGACACGGGCAGAGTCCGGCTCGTCGTCGCGAACCGTCTTCCCTACTCCATCGAGAATATTGAGATTCACGCGGGTGACAAATCAATCGCCACAATAGACTCGCTTGTGCCGGACGGTCAGCGGGTTTTTGACACTAATTTGGATGACGCGTTGATTTCGGGGACATTCGATTTATCCCTTGACGCCGTTGGCCGCGGAGGATCGGCGATACTGGTGGACTCGACAGACCGGATAGCGGTGACGCTTCAAGTCGATACGGTTACGGCGTCGCGGTTTTACGGGGTTACGCCCGAGCAATCCGTCACTCGCGACAGCTCGCTTGCGATCGACCAGCAGCACGACGTTGACATCGCGATTATCGCCAGCGGCAACATGATCATCACGCTCAGCAACCAGACTCAATTTGCCGACACGGTGATGCTCAGAATTCCCAATTTGACGAGCAGATTAAATGACACGCTTGTGGTGTCGAGATTCTTGCTGCCGGGTGACTCGGCGACAGTAAGCGTTTCACTCGAGCAATTCAGGCTTCGACCCGACGGCGAAACGGATCAAACGATTCTCGGGGAATTGATATCGCACACTCCCGCGGGAACGGAAGCGGGAGAATTTTCGGGCGGCGACGAGCGCGTATTTGCGCGGGTCGAAGTCGAACGTTTGCCGTTGGAGTATTTCGCGGGCACCCTGCATGAACTGTCGCTGCCTTTGGATACGCTTGAGACTGTGATTGACCGTCCGCCGCAAGGTTGGACCGTACTCAGGCCGCTGGAAGTGGAAGCGCGGGCGGTAGTTGAACGCGGAATTGGCGGAGTCATGAACGCGTCCGTTGACGCGACGACGTCGCTTGGCGGCGTGCCGATCGGCGAGCGGAGGATCGAGATTGACAACTTGCCGCTTGTGGAAGATTCGAGCGAGACGATTTCGGGATTGGCGGATTTGCTTGCTGAGTATCCCGACAAGTTGGTGACGCACGGCAATTCGACGATTTCGGGTGACGTTGCACTCTATAACAACTCGGTCGTCGATTTCGCATTGGAGCTGCGCGCGGCGCTGGCAGTTGTGTTGACGGACACGTTGCAGCCCATTGGGACCGTCGAAAAAGTAGACACGAACGATCTCGAAGACATCGTGAGCGGCGACGCGACGGTGAAGGTCTGGAACAAGCTGCCGATAGGCGGGCGGATTTTCCTTGTAGCGGATTTGGACAGCAACAACGTGCTTGAGGATTCGGGCGCAGACGTGGATACGTTGTACGACGTGGAGATTCCGTGGCCGGTCATGGAAGACGGCCGCGCAATCGAGGCGTCGCACGCACAGTTTGAAATATCTTTAACCGACACGTGGATCAATTACTTCAATTCCGGCAACTTTTACGTTCGAACACAGATTTTGGCCACGACGGGAATCGGAGATACGCTAATCGTATTCGGCGGAGATTATCTGAACGTACAAGTGATTGCGCGGCTGGTTTACACAGTGAATCCGGGAGAGGTTGAATGAAAACTCTCCTCATTTTACTATTGGCTTGCACATCCGCGATTGCACAAATGCCGTCGGGCCGTTCAATCGGTTTCGGCGGAGCTTACGATTTGCACGAGTGGTCTTCCGACGTGCTTCACGGGAATGCGGCGATTTTGGCGAAGCCGACCCGTCGCTCGTGGCGCATCGATTTGCCTCGGCTCTCAGCTGGCGCCGCTAACAATGCCTTCAGTATTTCAAAATGGAATGATCAGATTGCGCAGGACCGTTATTTGACCGCGGCGGACAAGCGCGAGATCATTGATCAAATCCCGGACGACGGATTGCGCGTGTCAGGAACGGTGTCTGTACCGATACTGGGCGGAATTTACAAACAGGCGGCGTTTCAATTTTCGGAGGAAACGGCGTTCAACGTTGCCGCAGACAAAGAGCTGTTTGAGCTTGCGCTTTACGGGAATCAACTTAACCGCGGTTACAAGATCGAAGACCTCGGCGGCGAACAATACACAATATTCGACGCCGGAGTCGCCGTGGGTTACAAGTTCGACCAAAATTATCTCAAAGGACTTTACGGCGGTATCGGGTTTCACTTTTATCTCGGTGCATTTTTCGACAAGATTACGGACGCATCGGGAGAATTGCAGGCGACGGATTCTCTGTTGACGGGATACGGCGCGATTCAGCGCGTCCACGCGACCAACGGTGACGGAATTGGTTTCGACCTCGGTCTGTTGGCGGAGTTGAATGACCAATGGTCCGTCGGCGCGGCGCTGAAGCAGATCGGTGGAAGCATCACGTGGGTCGTGGACGAAGCGACGCTCGACGCCTTCGAAATCGACTCGACCGGACTGATAGTGGATTCACTCGACGACGAAGATTACGTGTCGCGGGCTTTCCAATCCAGTTCCGATGCGGTGACAGGCGGAAATGTCGAGTCAAAAATCCCGACCATACTTGAATTTTCTGGACGCTATCAATATTCACCCAAATTGATGTTCGTCGGCACGCTGCGCGGTAGACTTGAGGCGAGCGCGCAAGGAAAGACGGGCGTGGAAGTTTCTACGGGCGGCGAATACAAGATAGCCGGGCCGTGGGTCGCGCGATGCGGCTTGGGAACCGGCGGACCGTTGCGCACGCGGTTTTCAATCGGAACGGGCATTGAGACTTCGCACTATAGTCTGGATCTCGGCGCATCGTGGCACGACGGTTTCTTCAGTTCGACTCGCGGACTGTCTTTCGGAATCAGTCACGCACTCTATTGGTGATATTGCTCTTCGAAAAAGAGAAGGGCCGCACAATTCTGTGCGGCCCTTCTTATTGCAGGAAGTTGTCTACTATTTCGGCGCCCGCCAGACGAGCAGGAGTCCGAACACTCCAAAGACTGCGTTGCCGATCCACGCGGCCCACAACGGAGAGAGCTCTCCGCCATAGCCGAGGATCTTTCCGACTTGCTGAAATCCGAAGTACACAAAACAGACAAGAAGCGAAAGTCCGAACCCTAAGACAAGTCCTCCGCGGCGGCGAAACGCGGCGAACGGCACACCGAAGAGAACAATGATGAAGGTCGCGAAGGGCTGGGAGAATTTGAACGCCAAATCCACGGACCAGCGCGCGGCGCGAATACCCGCAGCCTGCAATCTGCCGACGAGACTGCGAATGTCTTTGTAGCTCATCTCTTCGGGCTCAATGTTCAGCCGAATGAGGTCGTCGGGAGTAAATTGAAAATCGGAGCGGCGCAACGTATCCCGCTGCGACATGGTGACGTTTCGGTCGTGGAATTGCGTTTCTCGGACGTCGGCAAAAACCCACGTACTGTCTTTGTAGTAGAGGCTGTCCGCCTCGAACCGCGACGCGACGTGGCCATCCTGAACGGATTGGAGTTGAACGCGGTAGCCGGTTGTCGTGGCCGGAACGTAGCTCTCCATTTTGAGAAATTCCGACGGGGACGTTTGTAAGTAGATACGTCCTTGTCTCGAAGAGACCGACCCTTTGCCTCCGCGAACTTCGACGCGATAGAGTTCTTTTCGTTCGAAGTTGTACCCGGGGACGACGTCTTCGCCGAGAAACCAGACTGAAGCAGCGAGCGGCGCGGCAGCCAAGAGCATGAGGAAAAGAATACGCCAGAGACTCACTCCTGAAGCCTGCATCGCCGTCAATTCATTTCGATAGACGAAGCCGCCGATGGTGAAGAGCGTGGCAAGCAGAACGCCGACGGGGATGGTCAGGTAGATGATGAAGGGAATGTAGAGCGCATAGTAGCGCACGACAAGTTGATAGCTGACGTGCGCGTCGACGAATTTATCGAGATGCTCGACCAAGTCAATCGTCACAAAAATGACTGCCGCCGCCACCATTGCAAAGAAAAAACTCCGCGCGAACGCGGAGAAAATATAGCGATCGAGCAGAGTCACGAGGCTTGCTGCTGACTTAGCAGCCGGTTAAGTCTGCGAACGACCGTATCGCGGCCGAGCGCTTCCATCATTTCAAAGAGACCGGGGCTGACCGTTTTTCCTGTGAGTCCAAGGCGCACGGGATGAATGAGTTGTCCGGCTTTGATACCCGCACTTTCGGCTCGCTGGCGCAGGACCGCTTCGAGAGATTCAGGGTCAAAATTACCGCGCTCGACGTCGGACAGATAGTTCCTAAGGTGATCAAGAATCTCCGGATTCGACAGGTGTTTTTCAATTCCTTTCGGATCGTATTCCTGCGGATCTTCAAACAGGTAAGCCTGGTCTTCAAAGAGGTCCTTGGGCAAGCGGACACGCGACTTGGCGAGAGGCCAGATATTCATGAGCATCGTCGCGTCGACATCGCGACCGTCGGCATGCTCGAGCAAATACCCAATCGCGTCTTCGTCCGGCAGCGCGCGCAAGTGTTCGCCGTTCATCCACTCCAATTTTTGTTCATCGAAGACCGCGCTCTTCGGCTGGATACCGTCGGTTGAAAAGACCTCGACGAGTTCTTCGACCAAAAATATTTCGCGGTCGCCTTTTCCGGGAGACCATCCGAGCAAAGTCAGGAAATTGAAAAGTGCCTGCGGCAGAAATCCCTTCGATTGGAATTCACCCACGGAGGCGGCGCCGGTTCTCTTCGACAACCGTTTTTTGTCGGGACCGAGAATGAGCGGGACGTGGCCGAACCGCGGAACCTCCCACTCCATCGCACGGTAGAGCGCGATTTGCTTGGGAGTGTTGCTGATATGATCGTCGCCGCGCAGGATATGGGAGATGCGCATGTCGTGATCATCGCAGACTACCGAAAGATGATACGTCGGCGACCCGTCTGAACGCAAGAGGACGAAGTCTTCGAGTTCGTCACCTTTGTAGTTCACGTCACCGTGGACAAGATCATGCCAACCGATATCGTCCGGCGGAGCGGCGAAACGAACGGCGTAGGGTTCACCGCGATTCAGACGTTCGGGAGCTTCGGCGCGGACTTTTTCGAGATCGGCTTTGAAACGGAAGGACGGCTCTCCGCGAGACTGAGACTCCGCGCGCAACCGCTCGAGTTCTTCTATCGACGTAAAATCGTAGTAGGCGCGGCCGCGTTTGACAAGTTCGTGTGCGACCTCGACAAAACGATCTTTGTGGTCAGACTGGTAGACTATTTCTTCGTCCGAATGCAAACCGAGCCACGCGAGTCCGTCGAGAATAATTTGCGCGAGCTCGCCGCGAGACCTCTGCGGGTCGGTATCTTCGATCCTGACGACGAACGTGCCGCCGACGGAGCGTGCATAGAGCCAGTTAAAAATAGCGGTGCGCGCTCCGCCCACGTGCAGGTAACCCGTGGGACTGGGAGCGAATCTTACGCGGGTCTCATTCATCATCGTGTCCCGAAACAAACATCGAATTTTCCGCGTCGTCTTCGATGTCCTGCACGTGGTACTCGACTCCGCCAAACCAACGCGCGGCAAGATTGTAGACGATAGCGACCAAACCGCTGACGAGAGAATAGAAAAGCGCACCCATCAGCCCCATGATCACGGCCATGAGCACCGTGGAAACGCCGCCGAGAGCCTTGAGCTCCGCGGCTTCCGACGCGCCAAACATTTGCAGTCCTTCGTTGCCCATACCTTTCAAGAGAAACGCGCTGTAGAGACCGAACAACACGCCGAAAAGCAGGCCTAAGAAGAAGCCCACGCGAACGGCGCTGCGAGGTTCAATGCGAGTTAACTCTCTACGGCTCATTTGTCAGGTTGAATGTAAGTTGCCGGGCGGAAAAGAATATTGGGCTGGGTTGTCGACGGTTCGATGATGACATTCTTGAAGGATTTTGCACCGTTTGGCCAGTTGGCTTGCAAGTGATGCAGACCGCGATCGAAAACGAAGTTCGCAGGTGTCAGCAACCCGGTGGGGACGTCGTCGATAATCACTTCTGCTCCGGGCGGATCAGAGTTGATGGCGACGGTTTTCCATTGCCACTTGTGCGGAGCGCCGTCGGCTCGCGGCAATTCGCGTTCATCCCCGCGAGCAATGGGACGCATAAAGAAGTTGACGCGTGTGGTATCACCGGATTGCAAGCGGATCCACTGGACGAAGGGAAAGGGTCGAAACCCGTCTTGCCGCAACGAGACTGCGAACGAATCGGCAGGCAGGTCGGAGATGTACGCATTGGTCATTACACCCGACGGACGGAAATTCAGAACAACTTCGGCACCTTTGGGAGCGGAGGTGACGATCAGCACGGCAGATTCATCACGAAGCCACGACAGCACACCCATTGCGATGGCCGCGAGCATGAGCACAATCGCAACCAAGATGCGAATGAGGGCTCGGCGGCGGGCGACGGGATTGACGGTGTCCGAAGTGACGATCACGATAGAATCCGATTAGAACAAAAAGTCCCCTTCACCGACGGGAGCAGGGGATAAAACAGGACAGACGAGTGCTTTTGCGAAGCTGCAAAAGCGGAACTGGACTAAACTTTTTGAAGGTGTGTATCACGAAACTCCGTCGGATACTTAAGGCCAAACCCGAGCAGACGGTCGAAACCGATGTGCGCACAAACGATTATGCCGACAGCGAGTACACTTGAATTGCCCGTAAGCAACCCGAGCGCCGCAATTCCCAGAGCTACGGCATACGTGTGAATGACATTGTAAAACGCGGCACCAACCCGTTTGTTGATCAAATAGCCCAGCATAAACAGATCGGGCGATAGGAACAACAGCGCGAAGAAGCTCCACGACGCACCGAGCTTTTGATACGCAAAGAGACTTGCGGCGAGTACGGCCAGTCCCTCGAGATGCAGCAACAGCCGCGGAAGACTCATGCGTGCCAAGACCTACCGGGCGCGCGCGGATTTTTTCGCAGGCTTATCTGCAAACGCTTCGACCAAGAACATGACAACAGGAAGCGAAGCTTTCCAATGCGCGTAAACACTTTTCAACAAGTCGGGCGACGTGATTTCCTTCGCCGGATACTCCACAAAATAGTGGAACGACTTGTGCGCAATTTCGGGGCAGATTTCGGCTGCGGCCTGAAACTCGGGGGGCAGCTTTTTCGAAATCTCGTCGGTGACCATGCCGCCGAAGTGTTTTTTGAACGGCACGGCGGAAATCAATTTCTTAAACTCGCGCGGGTTTTTGGCGATAGCGGCGCGGATCAGATCGCGCGGCTTAGTATCGGGGCAATGAGATCCGCCGAAGATGCCGAGTTTGTCGCCGCCTAAGCGGATTAGCATCCCGGGCACGCCTTTGTCGACACGGCCCGCGCGCGAGATAATCAGCGCGGCATAGGTGTTGTACGGGCTCTTGTCTTTGGCGAAGCGAATGTCGCGGTTGATGCGCATGATCGCTTCCTTGGGACCGATGGCAATCGCGGGATCGTCTTTCTGCGCCTTGGCAATCAGATCGGCCGCGAAATGAATCAGCGGCTCCTTGACCGCGGCTTCGTATTCTTCCTTGTGCTCATGAAACCAAGCCGTATTGTTATTCTTGGCGAGCGCGCGGAAGAATTTCAGGAAGTCGTTGGTGAAATAGGCGGGCATTAGCGAATGTTTTTCACTCTGAGCGCCTTCTGCGCGACAGCAGATAGGCATTCAGAATCAAGAGCACAACTAAACTGGAATAGGAGACTTTTTCGACTGGAGTTCCACTCCAATTCTCGTTCATGCCGTTGAAGAGAATCCAGAGGATGAACAGGATGTTCGCGGCGATGACGAGCGAACGAATCAGATGGGAGATCGGAGATTTCATGTCTTGAGAATCCATGACCAGACCCAAACACTTTTGCGGAGAGGGGGGGATTCGAACCCCCGGTACGGCTTTACACCATACAACGGTTTAGCAAACCGCCGCCTTAAGCCACTCGGCCACCTCTCCGGTCGGACGTTGCGCTCATTTAGAGCGCTATAAATCAAATAGTTGCGGAGGACGGGAGACTCGAACTCCCAAGGGCTTTCGCCCGGCGGTTTTCAAGACCGCTGCCTTACCAATTAGGTCTAGTCCTCCGGGCGGAGGGCAGTCCGTCCCCGAAACAGCAAGTATATCCGATTTCGGCGAAAAAAGCAAGGGCGGGGATTGGGAAATGTTCTTTAATTTTCTTAACTTGCGGACAAAATATCGCCTGAAATGACTCTCTTCCGCTACCTGACCCGGGAGTTCATCCCGCCGTTTTTCTTCAGCCTGTCGCTGATCGTCTTTCTGTTTGTCCTGAATCTGGTGTTCACGATGCTGGGCCGGATTGTAGGCAAGGGCTTGCCGCTGTTGACCGTGCTGGAGTTTTTCGGGCTGAATTTGGCATGGATGATCGCGCTGGCCGTGCCGATGGCCGTACTGGTGGCTGTGCTGTCGGCCTACGGACGACTTTCTTCGGATAACGAAGTGACGGCACTCCGGTCTTCGGGCGTGGGACCGCGGCAAATGATCATGCCGGCCGTGCTGTTCGGAGTTATCGCGGCGGCTGGATTAGCTTACTTCAATAACTTTGTCCTGCCAGACTTGAACTACCGTTCCCGGCAATTGCAGACAGACATTCGCCGCTTGAAACCCGCGATGATTCTGGAGCCGGGGGTGTTTTTGACGGATATTCCGGGCCATGTACTGTACTCTCGTCACGTCAACAACGAGACTTCTGAAATCAGCGACGTCGTGGTCTATGAAGACGACGATCCCCGCTTTGCAGGGACGGTGATTGCCGACCGGGGCAAGTTGAAGTACGAAGAGTGGTTTGAAGGCTTCGAGTTTACGCTGTATGACGGAGAGATTTTGCGCTCGGATCGCGCGCGACCGGGCGAACATCACCGGATTGCTTTTGAGAGCGCGATTTTCAGAATTCACGCGCCGGACATGTCTTTGCGAAGAACCAGCAGCAAATGGCGCGGCGACCGTGAAATGAACGTCGCGCAGCTTTTGGACCGGATTCAGAGCTACAAGGAACGCAATCCTGAACAAAACGAAAAGAATATTTTGCGGTTGTGGGTGGAGATTCACAAGAAGTTTTCCATACCCGCCGCCTGCCTGATATTCGCGGCACTGGGCGGACTGTTGGGCCAGATGGTCCGCCGTTCGGGAATAGGAGTATCGGCGGGATACAGCATGGCCTTCTTCTTGATCTATTGGGTGTTTCTGATCGCGGGCGAAGACTTGGCCGACAGAGGATCGGTCAGCCCCGCGTCGGCAATGTGGGCACCCAACGTATTGTTCACGCTCGTAGTCTTTTATTTATGGTGGCGACAGCGAAGGTCTGGGCAAGGATTATTCAGATAAGAGAAGAGACCGCACGAAGCGGTCTCTTTCTTTTTGATTTGAACAGAAAGATCAACCGACGGCTATTACCAATCTTGAGAGATTAAACTTCGTCGGTTTTTCAAGGACGAGCGTTGCGGACTTGCGGTCGGATGAGAGTTCGACGTGATAGTCTCCGTCTTCCTTGAAGTAGCGCGGGAAGACCAAGATTTTGTCGACTTTGTCGAGACCAAGCGACGAAGCATTGATGACGATACGCGTGCTGCTGCGCAGATCGAGCGAACCTGTGTGATCCACGGCATCGATATCGCCGGTGTTCCATTTGCCGAAAGCCGGTTTTCTAATTGCACCGCTGCGTTCCAGATCGCGGAACGTGCCGATGTGGTATTTCAGCGAATTAAGTTCTTGCGCGAGACTGTCGTTGGTGCTGGCCATCGCGGTGACCTGATCGAGCATCGCAGCACGCTCTTCTTCGAGCGAACGAATCTGCTGCTGCAGCTCGTTCTTGCGGGATTCAAGATCATCCACTTCGGACTGTTTTTGATTTCGCTCTTGGATGAGGGTTTGGCGTTCCGCGTCGATTTTGCGTTTGGTCGCGCGGGCCAACTCATTGGGAGTGATGCGAGCTTCACCCTGAGTCACGAACGTGCCGAACACGCCTTCACCATAGTAATTCCAAACTTCAAAGCCGGGCAACAGCTCGGGCACCATCGCTTCTTTTTCGATAAGTTTTAAGGCATCTTCTTCGTTCAGGCCGATGTCTTCGGTCAGGAATTTCAGACAGACTCCGATATGCGTATCACCCTTTTGCGCGACTATGGGAGGACGGAGTCTCGACTTTACTTCGCCGAGTTCGGTGCGCAGCTTATCGAGTTCACCAGTCACGTCGATGACTTCCTGCAACAGGCCTCGATACGACAGATCTTTCTCTTGAGCGACGCGATTGGCCAAGAGTCTTGCCTGTTCTTCAGTCAAACCCATTGCGGACATGCCGGTGGTATCAATCTCGTTGTCGGGATGCGACTCATTGTAGCGAGAAACCAAACCGGAGATTTGCTGCTCGCGCTCGGAGATTTGAGTGTTGATCTTCTCGACACGATTGACGAGTTCTTGAAACGAACGGACTTCTGCCGGCTGCATTCTCGAGAAGAAATGAAAGATCAGGATTGCCGCGAGAATCACGACGACGGCGACAGTTGCCCACAGCGTAATCCCGCCGCGCTGTGTGGAACGGATATGTGACATGGAACTGTTCTCCCGAAACAGTTTTGCTTTGATATTCATGTTAGAAAAGATGTTGTCTTCGTCCGCGCGGAGTCCGGAACGTGCCATGGAGCGTACAGGGCTCGGGCAATTCGGACTTGGCCGCAAAATATTCCATACGTACTTCTGGGCAACCAGCGGTCGCCAGTTCACCCGACTCTACACAAATTTCAGCCGTGATAATTCCCGACGGAACACGAAACTCCGTTTCGGGATAGTCCATAGTGTCGTAGGCGGCAAGCATAAATTCGGCCCAAATCGGCAATGCGGCCTTGCCTCCCTCCTGCCCCCGTCCCAAGGTCATGGCTGGGTCATCCAATCCGACCCAAACACCGGCAAGCAGGTTTGGAGTATACCCGATGAACCACGCGTCGGTATTGTCGTTGGTCGTTCCGGTTTTGCCGCCGGTGGGAACATCGAAATGATATTTCCAACGGAGTGAGGATGCCGTCCCGTATTCGCTGACACTGCGCATCAGGCTTTGCACAAGGAACGCCGTTTCCTCAGACATAACGACTTTGCGCTCGTTACGGAATTGCTCGATGGTCTGACCGAATTGGTCATCGAGACCGGTAACGGCAATTGGTTTGGACCAAATGCCGAGCGTTTGAAAGACTTGATAGGCACCGACGATATCCAGCGGAATGACGCCGGACGCGCCTAACGCAAGTGCGTCGTAGGGATCGAGCTTCGTGGTGATACCACAGTTTTTTGCCAAAGCAGCGACGTCGCGGGGCGTTGTGTGTTCGCGAATGAGGCGCACGCTGACGACGTTCAGGGACTTGGCCAACGCTTGCCTCAAATCGACGACGCCGCCATATTGATTCGAGAAATTCTTAGGCGCCCACAAGTCCCCGTTGTCGAGGGTAATGACGATTTCCTCGTTTGAGACTTTCTCGGAAATCGGCATTCCTTTGTCAATGGCAGACGCGTATACGAACGGCTTGAAACACGATCCGGGTTGACGAACGGCTTGCGTCGCGCGATTAAATTTGCTTTTTTCAAAATCGCGTCCGCCGATCATAGCCAGAATATGTCCGTTGGCCGGATCCAAGGCGACAAAAGCGACTTGCACGGGAAACTCGGAAGCGGCGATTGAGTCGGCGATCGTTTTGTCGCCGGCCAATTTGCGAATCGCACCCGTGGAAGAATCGGGAAACATCTCTTTCAGCCGTAGTTTTAAGTCACCGGTATGAATCTCGTTGACCTTGTCCTGCAGTTCGGGCATCACTTTGGCGACGGCACGTTCGGCGCAATCCTGCAAGCGCGCGTCAAGAGTGGTATAGACCGTTAATCCGTCTTGATACGGATCGAAGTCGTGACGTTTGCCGAGCTGGTTAAGCTCTTGCCGAACATTTTCCGTGAAGTACGGAGCGATACCTTCCTGCGAGCGGTCCGACGAAGGACGCAGCGGCAGCGGGGTTTCGACCAAGCTGTCACGTTCAGCCTCTGTGATGTAACCCACCGACTGCAGCCGGTTAAAGACGAGGTTTCGCCGCACCAAGTTGTTCTGCGGATATTGCAACGGGTTATAGCGCGTCGGCGATTTTGGAATTGCGGCTAAGACGGCCGCTTCTCCGACGGTCAACTCGGACGCAGACTTGGAAAAGTACGTTCCCGCGGCGGCGCCAATGCCATATGCACCCGCGCCAAAATAGGTTTGGGTCAGGTACATCTCCAAGATTTCGTCTTTGGAGTAATAGCGCTCGATTTCGACGGCGGTCAACAGCTCGCGCAATTTTCTGGTCAGCTTGCGCTGCGGCCCGAAATAAAGATTTTTCGAGAGCTGCTGGGTAATCGTGGACGCGCCTCGCGGGTGAAAATCGAGCGTAACGACAGCTTTGGCAATCGCGAGCATCAGTGCGGCGGGCCGCATTCCCCAATGGTCATAGAACTTGTGATCTTCGGTGGCGAGGAAGGCCTCAATCACCGGTTTGGGAATCTCGCTCAGCGGGACGTAGCTGCGACGCTGCGTGAAGAGTTCTTTGATCAGAACTCCGTTGCGGTCGAGAATTTTGGTCGACAGAGCGGGATTGATGTTTTCGAGCTCCTCGACACTTGGCAGTCCCTCCCGCAAGTAATTCAGAACCGACCAACCGGCAATCGTGAATGCAAAGAGCAGGGCGACGATAGTGAGCGCCACGCGGGCGAAAGTGCTCTTGAGAAAAGTCATCATCGCGCGGTTCCGGAAAGATCATCCCATTTCAGGAGCCGCAAACCGGATCCATCGTGCACGGCGTACGTATAATGGTAGATCCAGTCGCCAAGATTGACGTAGGTGCCGTTTGCGATTTGCTCTTCGGCGGGACGATGGGCATGCCCCATAACCACGCCGTCATACCCGTTTTTTAGCATTTGCTCGGCAAAATCACGGTAATCGGCGTCTTCGGCTGGGTTACCTTTAGTGGCATTCCGGCTTTGCTGCGACGTTCCTTGCGCAAGCAACATGCCGAGATCTGGATGCAGCCACAGAAACAGCCTTTGCGCAATAGGGTTGCGGAGAATACGTTTCAACAATCTATAGCCGGAATCGGACTTTAGCACGCCATCACCATGAAAGACAAACACGTTGGAATTTGCAATTTGCAACGCAAGTCCGTCTTGATGAGTAGTCATGCCTATTTCCGATTCGAGAAATCCTTTGAGGCGAAAGTCATGGTTGCCCGCGAGTAGATGAACAGGAACTCCGTCTTCGACGGCTTCTTGCAGCGCACGCAGGATTTTGAAATACTTTTTGGGAATAACCGACCGCCACTCGTACCAGAAATCGAAGAGGTCGCCATTAATTACCAAGGCACCTCGCTCCTGCCTGACTTTTTGGATGAGTGCAATCAATCTCAGGAGTTGAGTCGAGGCAATGGGCTCTGACTCGGCACCGAGATGGGCATCGGAGACGAAAAAAACGGGAGGTGCGAGCGTGGCGTGCTCAGTCGGCACTCGAAGCATAGGTTACTCAATATACAAACTCTTATAGGGTTGGGCAACTCATCCGGCCAAAAAGATTCGCGCAAGCCCTTGTTTCATTATGGTTTCGAGATTCCGACAGTGAAAAGGAGCAGGGCTTGACATTGCCTTGAAAGAGCGGTTTATTCCAAGGTTCTCCAAGTTCGATTTGATTTCATGTATATTCCAAGTTTTGCAGTATTTTGGGCAACCTACCGGCGGACTATTCTTGGTCTGCTGATTGTGGTCTTGATCATACTAATCGGGATATTTGCCGGTTGGGACGCATCATTGGTTGCAGCTTTGGCCGCACTTGTAGGTATTTTTACCCAAGCGTTCGCAGGATTTCTCGGGTTGTTGGCATTGATTCCGTGGCTGGGGCCTCTGTTAGCGAAGGCACTGTCGATTCCACTGGTCTGGCTGGTCAATGGGGCTGGGTACTTTTTCTCGGCATTCCTGGCGGGCCGGGGGCATGGTTCGTCCGTAGTACAGTCGAGAGTCCTCACAGTTGTTTTGATTATCGGCATCGTGGTTGGGTTTATTATAGGGAAATTAGTAGGTTAGGTATAGATTTTTGAGTAAGTTGTTGACGGCCCCGGGTTTGCAGCTAGTTGGACAATGCCTCGTTTTGGCAAATTGAGAACCGAAGCATATTTCTAAGTATATATAATAAAAGATTTAGAAATTGACGTGGCCGTATTGCGACTCATTGAGGAGGGACACCAATCTTGACTCTTAGACATTGGATTGGTATTATTTAGCGATTGCAAGAACCTATTGGGATGACAAATTTGAAGCGTGTACTGGTATCTTTGATTTTGGCGGGCGTATTGGCCTCGGTTGCTTGGGCTGGTGTTGAAGTCTTGAGCCTGAGTGTCTATCCGTTGGGTGATCATGCCCGAGTCGAATGGCGAACGGGTCAAGAGATTGACTTTCAGAAGTTCGTAGTTGAGCGGTCGCCGGACGGCACGAATTTCTTCCCGGTTGGACAGATTAGCGCGCGCGGTTCATTTTCCGAATACAGCTTCACGGACGAGAGTCCTTTGGACGATGAACGCGGCCGGTCATTCTTTTATCGTTTGAAGACTTTGAACAACGACGGGACGTTTGGCTATACTGAGATTATCGAAGTATCCCTAAACTTCTCAGCGGTTCAGCAAACGTGGGGATCGATTAAGGCGATGTTCCGCTAAGCAAACAATTTTGAAATTTAAAGCCCTGCTTCTTCGAAGCAGGGCTTTTTTGTGCTCACTCAATTTGAACGGCTATTCGTCCGGCAGCACCCAGACTCTGAGCGGCCATGCGACCAATAGCGCAACGAGAATTCCGATCAAATAACCCGCGGCGACGTCGGACGGGTAGTGATATCCGAGATAGACTCGGCTGTAACCGACCGCAAGTGCGCCGGCAATCAGGACAGGGCTAATCTGCGGATAGAAGTAACTCCAGTAGATTGCTTGCCCGGCCATGTTGGCCGCATGGCTGGACGGGAAGCTGTAGGACGACTTGTAGGTCGTCATCGCGAACTTGTCCGTGTATATCCACAAATCCCTGTCTTCATCGTAGTAGTGCGTTTGGGCAATGACGTTGCAGGGACGAATCCGCTTCACCGTGGGTTTAATCACGGCCGACGAGAGTTGATCGGTCGCGGCAACGACCACAAAACAGCAGAGCGCGACAATTCGGCCGCGCCTCGACGTGCGAAAGAAGAAGACGATCCAGATTAACCCTAACGGAACAAGCCAGAGGGTTCGATCGGAGAGCATCGGCATAATCGCGTCAAAGAAAGAACTGGTAAACATCTGGTTCACCATTCCAAAGACTCCGCGATCCCAATGTTCAAACCAACTTAATTCAGCGCCCATTCTACCTCCCAGTAAAACGACTCAGATAATCATCCAAAATCAACGCCGTTCTTGAGACAATTCAGCTTCCAGATCAACCGGCAGAACCACACGAAACAGACTGCCGCGTCCGGGTGTAGATTCGACTTCAATGTCGCCGCCGTGGGAGCGGACGATATTCAAGCATATTGACAATCCTAAGCCCGTTCCCCGCGACGAATCTTTGGTCGTGAAGAAGGGTTCGAAGATGTGGCTAACGACTTCCGCAGGCATTCCCGCGCCGTGGTCTACGACTTCGACTCCGATCCAGTTTTCATTATCGGATTCCGCAGACCTGACTTCAATGACTCTCCGTTCCGGCGGCAAATCGTCCTCTCCGGCGTCGAGTACGGCATCGCGAGCATTGACCAAGAGGTTGATGAGCACCTGCTCAACCTGATTGCGATCTCCTCGAAAGGACTGAAGTCCTTCGTTGAGATTGACATTGATTTCAAGGTCTTCCTGTCGAATCTGTTCTCCCACCAACGAAATCGCACCTTCCACGACTTCGTGAATCTCCAGCCGTTTGAAGGTGTTCGTATCAACGTGGGTAAAACCGCGCAAATGGTTGATGGTCTCTGCCATTCGTTCGACGGTAGCACGAATTTTTTCGAGATTGCTCTCCAGCAGTTCGTCAGAGAGCTTCCCGTTTTTGCGCAAGAGCTTAATCAAGTCCGACGTGATAGCAATCACGTTGAGCGGCTGCTTCATCTCATGGGCAATGGAACCGACCATTTCTCCGAGAGAGGCCAACCTTGCGGTATGAATAAGCTGAGCGTTCTTGGTTTTCAATTCGCGCGACCTTTGACGAACGATGTCTTCCAAATATGCGTTGTAGTGCTGCAGCGTGGACTCAAGCTGTTTTTGTTCCGTGACGTCCATACCGATAATCAGTCTTCCGAACCGTCCCGCCGATTCACGGAAGCGGCGCGCGCTCCACGTCAGCAAGCGCGAAGTTCCGTCCGGACCGGGAAAGGGCGCGATGCGGGCAGTGACTTCATGCTCGGAATAGGGGTCAAAAATTTCGAGCAACGGTGACCTCGTGTCCCCGATGAACTCACGTAAACTTGTCGACGCTTCATCGAGAGTCAGCCCGGTCAGATCGGCCGCGAATTTATTCCACCGTTCCAGTCTGCCGTCGGGATTTACGTAGGCAATCAAGACATCAGCGGTATCCAGCAAGCGGTCACTGAATTCAATTTCTTCACCGAGGAATCTTGTGCGCTCTTGGACGCGGGCTTCGATGTCTTGCGTCACGGCCAACAGGTCCCGCTGTACTTGCCGCAGGCTGGTGATGTCGGTGACGATCAGGACAACCTGATCTGAAGCCGGATCAAGCGGCAGCCGCTGAACTTGCAGCGAAAGCTCGGGCCGCGGGATCGTAACCGGCCACGCGACATCGTTCTTGAAAAGCTCCACGATCTCACGCCACTGCGTGGATTCCCAGACTTTTTTGCCCGTCATTTCCTCGGGAGTGCTTCCCATCATCGCCGCGACGTTCGGGGACAGCGAAAGGACAGTGCCGTCATTTGAACAAAGGATAGCACTGCTTCTGAGTCTGCCGAGGGTTTCTTTCCCGATGGCGGCAAGGCTGTCGAGGCGAGAGCGGTAAAAAGAGCGTTCGACGACTCTCATAAGCGTCGCAGCGCTAACAGGTTTAGGCAGGAAATCCGCCGCGCCATGCTTAAGGGCGCGCAAGGCGAGGTTCCTCTGCGCGTAAGCCGTAACTAAAATGACGTGAACTCCGGGATCAGCCAATCTGACTTTGGCCAAGAGTTCAATACCGTCCATTCCGGGCAATCTGACGTCCGTCAGCAGGACTCTAACACCGCGATGGGCATTCAGAAGTTTAAGTGCATTCTGACCATTGTCGGTTTGATGCACCGTAAAGCCGTGCTCGGAGAGCACGGCTGCCAGGGCCTCACGGGCGGCGGCGTCATCATCGACAATAAGGATTTCGCGGTCAGTCATAACACTATCGAAGATAGCTTAGCTGACCGAGAAAATCAAGTTCCGACCTACTAAAGGTACTTCTTGACCAATCCGTCAATGGACTCAAGCGAGAACGGTTTTTCGAGGAAGCCGTCGGCGCGAGCCGTTTTGTCCGCGAAGAAGCGGCGGAAATGGGCGAAGCCGGTGATGAAGATAACGGGCAAGTCGGGATTAATTCTCTTGACCGCACGCAGGAGCTGGAATCCGTTCATCAGAGGCATATGGATGTCCGTGATAATCATGTCGGGAGCATCCGCAATAACTTGTTCCAAGGCCTTCTGTCCGTTTGGAGCGCCGAGTCCTTCGTATCCCGAGAACTTCAAGAAGTTGATCAGGAGATCACGAATGACTTCGTCATCATCAACGACAAGAACTTTCTTTTTCAGAGTTTCCATTTGTGCCCCTTGGCAATAATATGTTTAATTGTTCGCTTCGTCGGAAAGTTGGGATTTGGACAAGTCGAGCATCGTAACGCCTTCGATCGAATAGTTTTTTACGATCGGGTCGGAGATGAGCTTCAACTTGTTCATAATGCCTTTTATCTTGTGAACCTGCTGCTGAATGACTTCCAGCGCATTTTTGTCCTGCGGATCGGAACCGGCTAACTTCAATTCAAGGAACTGGGCATAGCCGAGAATAATACCGAGCGGCGTGTTGATATGGTCGTTGGCCGTCACGGCAGTCTGAGTAATGGCGCGCAGTCTTGCGGACTTGATGCGTTCGTTTTCGAGCGCCTTGACGGTAGTAACGTCGCGTTCGATTACCGAGAATCCGAGTGTTTTGCCATCCGGGTCATTGAGCAGCGTATAAGTGGCGGACACGGGAAAGACTTCACCGGATTTTCTTCTGCGCATGACTTCAGGATCCGTCATCGATCCGCGCTGCCGCAGGAGTCTTAGGACACTCGAAGACTTGCGCGCAAAATCCGGCGGATCCAGATGTTCGTCGACGTTTTTGCCGACAATTTCAGCCGCGGTATAGCCGTAGACCCGTTCTGCGCCCTTGTTCCAGAGCTTGACGTTGCCTTTCAAATCGCACGTAAAAATCGCTTCGTGCGAGTTGTCGATCACAAGCTCGAGGTAGTCGGAAATCGCTTTGAGTTTGACAAGCTGCGAATCGAATTCGCGATGCATGTCCCGGAAGTTGTACTTGAGCCGGGCTTCGCGGCAGGCTTCGACAAACCTTGACGAATCGGCAGGAAGAACAACGTAGTCATCAACGTCTTCTTCGAGCAAGTGCAAGAGCAGTTCGGGTTCCACCCTTTTGAGCAGCGCGATGACCGCCGGAGTCTCGGTACACGGTCCAAGTTCTCGGAGGCCAAGATTACCAATTTTGTCCGTGGCAGGCTCAATGAACGTGACATTCGGAACGGCAATCTCGCAGGCCACGCGCATTTCATCGGCCGTTCGAAACCGCTGCACCTTCCAATCGTCCAATTCGAGCGCGGTTACGATTGTGTGCGCGAGCGAGTCGTTTTCGCTCAGGACATGCACACTGCCCTTATGAGCGAGGAGTTGGCGGTCTTGGGCCGACGGCAACAAGCGGCGCAGGGCAAGCTCGACGGTTCTGCCGACAATCGACTCGTCACCGGGGAGCTTAAGGAATGCGAAGGCTTGCGCCTTGCGGGCGACGTGTTCGGCCAGCACGTCGCGGTACGAATTTGAAATCAGAACAACCGGAACTTGGTCCGATCCCGACGTCAAGGGCAGTTTGAGCAACTTGCACAATCTAAAACCGTCGAGGTCAGTCAGATCCACATCCGCGAGCACGACGTCGGGAAGTCTGGTCTGGACTATCGAAATCGCCTTATGTGCGGACTCGGCGTGGGTTGTTTCCACGCCGTCAACCGCGGAAATCGCCTGCGCGAGCTGCGCACGCAATTCTGTGCATTCGGCCACAACCAAAACGTGGGCGAGACCGCCAGCGCGGTGCGAGTTAGGAATTCGTCTCGGCTGAATGAACATCAGTGCTTTCCTTCATCCGATTTCGCCCGGCTATCATGCCAAATCAAAGTAACCGAATTGGGATTCTTGTCAAATTTGATCTCATCGGCAAGCGCACTTGCGAGCTGGAGTCCAGACAGTTTGCCTTTGGGGACCGCATACGCCTGTTGTCGAATGACCGTACGACCGTCGAAGCTGTCTCCCGAATCCCAGATCGTCATTTCGACGTCGTTATTATCGACGTTGAGTTTGACACCGTACTTTCGGTTTGGATCTTGATGAACTCCGTGTTCGAACGCATTGTCAAGTAATTCGGACGCAAGGAGCGGAAGTTTGCGGTACGCGACGTCGCTGCTGATACCGGCTCCGGCGGCCACGGCGATCAATCTTGCAAGGTCTGCGGGAGTGGGTCTGTGATCGCCCATAAATTCTTGTTCAATTTGGGATTCCACAACCCCCGCTCCCGCTTCTTCACGCAACGACTGCGACAAGCGCAGAGCGAGATCGATGAGTTCCGTGAGTTCAGTCAACGAATAGGGCTTGCAGAGCACATTCCACGCGCCGGATTTCAGCGAGCGTTGTAAGAGCGCGGGGTCACCCATTCCGGTTGTAATGCAGATGATGGCATCAGGCGCGATGTCATGCAGCGGCCCGATGAGGTCGATGCCCGTTCGACCCGGCATCATCATATCAACGAGGATCATGTCCGGATTGGCTTTGCGACAAGCTGTTTCCGCGTTTTCCGACCGTGACTCGACGGAGACCTTGCATCCGACGGCATCCAACGCCGAAGCGAGGACGCTTGAGATATCCGGGTCATCATCAATAATCAGGACGTGCGGTGCCGGTAGAGGATTAATCAGCAAGTTGTGAAGCTACGACGTTTCGTGAAAAACCGACCTTATCGGATTGAAATAGGGCAACATTCATACCATGAAAAAGGCCTCCGAAAACGTGTTCCGGAGGCTCAAATTCAAACATGAAGTGTTCGCAGAAGGCCAAAAACAAGAAATTAGGCAGTCAGAGGACTGCTATTGGGCCTTTGCGGACTTTAGCCGTGAAAGCCCGTGATGGCCGAAGCGGTGTCTTCTGCCGCCTTGGGGGTCAAGTAGTACCCGGACGAGATTTTCGCACGAATATCGGCAGCGCGCTCAGGAGAAAGCGCCTCTTCAGCAGGGGCAATCAGCTCGTCTTGGACGAGCGATCTTGTAACTGACTGTTTTGACGAAAGTTGAAATTCGTCGCCAGCAGC